>CAXUEW010000188.1:0-6895 GCA_964250115.1 uncultured Terriglobus sp. | reverse complement strand
CTGACAACGCGTCTCCCGCCATGTGGATGAACGCAGCGCGGCTGTTCAGGCTGTGCTTCGCATCACCCGCCAGCGCCAACGCGATGACCGTGTTCATTAAGACGGAGACGACTGCGACCCAAATCATCAGGCCGCCCTCGATCGGCTGTGGATGGCGGAAGCGACCGATGGCGGCTCCTGCGATCCAGATCGCGATGACGACCAGTGTGCTGCTGTTGAACAGCGCCGTGAGCGTCGACACGCGCAGATAACCATAGGTGTGGCGACCACCTGCGGGCTTTTTCACTGCGGCTACCGCATACGCGGCTAAGCCAAGTGCGACGGCATCACTCAGGTTGTGCCCGGCGTCAGAGACCAACGCCAACGAATGCGAGACCAATCCGGAGACAGCCTCGCCCGCACAGAACAGCAGCGTGACCGCCAGCGAAATCCAAAGCCGCTTGCCGCTGGTGGGACCGTGAACGTGTCCGTGATGGCTGTCCATGATGTGTTTAGTCGCCGCGGCGCAGGCGGTTCAAGCCGTTGAAGGCCGCAACTTTATAACACTCCGCTAATGTCGGATAGTTGAAGACCGTATCGACAAAGTAATCCACCGTACCGCCCAGCGCCATGACGGCCTGACCAATGTGCAGCAACTCGCTGGCACCCTCGCCGATGATGTGCACGCCCAGGATCGACTTGTTCTCGCGGTGAAAGATCAGCTTCAAGCGGCCCGTCGTGTCGCCACGGATCTGCCCGCGCGCTATTTCGCGGTAGTACGCCACGCCCACTTCGTAGGGCACATCTTCCTCGGTCAACTGCTCTTCGGTCTTGCCCAGGAAGCTGATCTCAGGAATGGTCCAGATGCCGTAGGGGTAAAAGCTGGGATTGGACAGGATCGACTCGTCGCCGAAGGCGCGCGCGCCGGCAATGCGGCCCTGTTCCATCGAAACGGACGCCAGCGATGGGAAGCCGATCACATCACCCACGGCGAAAACATTGGTGGACTTGGTGCGGTAATCCTTGTCAACCGGGATGCGCCCGCGATTGTCCGCCTCGACGCCGATCTTGTCCAATTGCAGTTCGTCCACGTTGCCTTGACGGCCAACGGCGTACAGCAGCGCGTCGCCCTGCACCTTCTTTTTGCTTTCGAGAAGGGCGGTAACGGTGCCGTCTTCGTTCTCGACGACGGCTTCTACCTCTTCGTTCAGCCGCATGGTTACGCGGCTGTCGCGGAGGTGGTAGCTGAGCGCTTCGACGATTTCCTGGTCGGCAAACTCAAGCAGGCGTGGACGGCGTTCGATCAAGGTTACGCGAACGCCCAGCGCGGCGAACATGCAGGTATATTCCACGCCAATGACGCCGCCACCTACGACAATCATGGTTTTTGGCAGCTGTTTTAGGTCCAAAACCAGGTCACTATTGATGATGGTAGTGCCATTAATCGGCACGGTCGCGCTGCTGGCTGGCTTGGTGCCGGTGGCGATAATGATGTTATTTGCCTGGTAAACGCTTGATCCGCGGGAGTTTGTCACGCGCAGATGGGTCGCGTCGTCGAACGATGCGGTACCCGTCAGCATGTCGATGTTGTTGCGTGAAAGCTGCGCTTCGGTGACGTCGATTTCGGTCTTGATGACGTGCTGCACACGAAAGGCCAGATCGGCCATCGTAATGCGCTCTTTCACGCGGTAATTCATGCCGTAAATCGATCGGTAGTTGTACCCCGAAAGGTGCAAAACCGCTTCGCGCATTGTCTTGCTGGGGATGGTTCCTGTGTTGATGCAGGCCCCGCCAACCACCTCGCGCATTTCGATCAGGGCGACGCGTTTGCCCAGCTTTGCCCCATAAATGGCGGCGCGCTGTCCCGCTGGGCCGGAACCGATGACGATCAGGTCGTAGACACTGCCCGTTGCTGCGCTGCTTGATGTAATGGCGGCTTTCCTCTGGTTGGCAGGACGCTGCGCGCTCTTCTCTGCGTTGGGTGAGGCTGCTTTTGCCCGGTGTCACGCCGCTGTTTTGCGCGCGCTTTTGCACCGGAATGGCCAAGCTCAGGCTACCACACGAGCCCTGTCCATAATGGACGCTTCCCGCACGGTTTTGTACCCTTACGCACCGTTTCTGCACGCCTTTTGCGTGGCACAGCGCACCGTTCCCGAGGCAGAAAAAGCGTGTTTTACAGCTTCAAAACCGGCTTAAAGCCGTCCGGAGCGATGCAAAACACGCTTCCAGGCATGCAAAACGCGTCCAGACTTGCGGAACAGCGTTTTCGGCCGGATACCGCCTACTGCTTGACGGCGATGGCGGAGATTTCGATCTTGGCCCCGCCGATCAGGCCGGCGACCTTCACGGTGGCGCGCGCGGGCTTGGGGTTCGGCATCAGCTTCTTGTAGATCTCGTTCATCTTGGGCACGTCGTCCAGGTCGGCGATGAAGACGGTCACGTTGACCAGGTCCGCCATCTTGAAGCCGGCCTTCTCCACCACTTTCTGGATGGCGGCAATGGCGTTGGTCGTCTGCGTCTCCATGGAGACACCCTCCAGCTTGCCGCCGTCCGGCCCCTCCTGCCCGGCCACATACAGGGTGTTGCCCGCCACCACCGCCTGCGAAAACGGAGCGTTCGGGTTAAAGTCAATCGCCCGGTTCTGCGCATGCAGCAGCGCGGGAGCAGCAAACAAAACGAGGGAAGCGGCAAGGGGCAGGTGCTTGGTCATGTGTGTCTCCGTTCTTTTTCTAGCATGAACGCTCACTCACCGCAGGCTGACTCTCTGATCGTTAGGGAGTGTCAGATTCTGGTCCTTGAAGGTGAAGACGGAGAAGTAAGCCGCTAATTGTCCTGCTTCCGCATGTTCAATCCTGCTAAAGTTAGCAGCAAGCATGCCAGTTATACCAAGTACCTTTACAATGCAGTTCGAGCCGACAACCATCGAACACCTCGGTCTGCGACTATACAGCTCCCTACCGCCGGTGGTTGGTGAGTTGGTGTCCAACGCTTGGGATGCTGACGCTACTGAAGTCAAGATAAGCATTCCAGTTGGCACGATCGAAAAACATGCCGAGGTGAAGGTCGAAGATAACGGAAACGGGATGACACCTACTGAGGTGCAAGCCGCTTACCTGTTTATCGGTCGAGATCGACGAGCTGCAACGAGGTCGGATAGATCAGAGAGGCTGAAGCGCAACGTCACCGGCCGGAAAGGGTTGGGCAAACTTTCCGCCTTTGGTATTGCAGACAAGCTAGCCGTAAGAACAGTGTCGCAACACTTCGCGACTTCCATCGTGCTGGACCTCGAAGACATGAAATCTTGCGCTTCCGGCACTCAGTACAAACCAGCGATTATAAAAAAGGAGTGCGGGCAAACGTCTGCACCAAACGGAACGACGATAACGATTCGGAACCTACGCCGGCAGCGACCAATTGACGAGCGTTATGTGAAGGAAGAGTTGGCGCGACGGTTCCGTTTTCTCGGAGAGGACTTCCGAGTTTTTGTAAACGGAAACGAAGTGCTGCCTTCGGATACACGACAACGGAGCGATTGTCGCATCTCTTGGGACGTCGCTGACTTGAAGAGCACGGATGTCGTCGACGAACACCACGGCTGGAAGGTTACCGGATGGATGGGACTCGTCGCCAAGTCTTCCCAGATAAACAGGGGCATCGACATCTTCGCCCGTGGGAAAGCTGCTGAGCTAGATACCATGTTCAACGTCCAATCTACCCACGTGCAATTTGCGCGCGCCTATGTCGTCGGAGAAATTAATGCCGAATTTCTCGACTCGGATGAAGATCGCATTTCGACCGCACGAAATTCAGTGAACTGGGCGAGCGAAGCTGGCCAACGATTACAGGACTGGGGACAGATCGCGCTCAAGGATGTCTTTGATCGTTGGCTTATAGCCCAACACAAAGAAAAGCGGGATCAGATCGTTACAACCAGTAACTTTGACGAGTGGTTGAAGACCCGCACTTCCAGAGAACAAAAGATTGCGAACCGGCTCATCAAAGTGATCGTCGATGATCCTGACATTGACCCAGAGTCCGCAGCGCCGCTGCTTGATGTGATTAAAGCTAACGTCGAGTTTCAGGCTTTTCAGGAGCTAGTAGACGAAATAGAGGAATCAGGCTCAAACGCGAGAGTGCTGCTCAAACTGTTTCGGGATTGGAGAGTAATTGAAGCGAGAGAACATCTCAAGCTCTCTGACGGACGGCTGGAGGCGATGGAGAAGCTCGCTGGCTTCATAGAGAGCGGTGCGTTAGAGGTTCAGCAAATGCAACCGCTCTTCGAAAAGCATTCTTGGCTAATTGATCCATCTTGGGGAAGTGTGTCTGGACAGGACACCTACAGTTCATTACTTAGAAAGCAATTTCCGGAAGATGTGAAAACGGATGTGGAGTCACGACGGCTTGACTTGCTTGGTGTTCGCCTGAGTTCTGAAATAAACATCGTCGAGTTGAAGCGTCCTGAAAGAAAGCTGCACTTAGAAGATCTGGGTCAGATCGAAAGGTATGTGGACTGGGCGCGTGGCAACTTGCTGTCTTCTGGCGAGGACTCCCCAAAATACGCACGGGGTCTTCTAATCGTCGGAGAGTTGAGCAGCAAAGCGGAGCTACAGCAGAAGCTGCGACGTTTGGCTGGTGATGACATTCGGGTGGAAACGTACGGCGATCTTCTGCATCGGGCGCGCAAAGTTTATGGAGAAGTTCAGGAGCGCTTAAAATCCATAGCCCCGGAGTACACCAGCGAGGCAAGAAGGCGGCGCGGGCTTGAGCAGCAATCGTCCGTTGATCTGGAGGTTTCTCCTACCAAGAAGGCGTCCGCGAATATCGGCAAGAAGATTCCCGACGGTAGTAAAGCACCCGCTAAGCAGGTCGCCAAGCCTCGAAAGAAGAAATGAACAAAATAAGAGAGTTCATTTTTGATAAGCAGCCACGCTGCAAGCAATCTAGCACTGCAATCTCGCTCTTCTCTGCGGTAGGTCTAAGTGACCTAGGTTACAGTCGATCCGGATTCAATTTTCTTCTGCATGCAGAGGCGTTGCCTTATCGCGCGTGCGTAGGCCAAGATAACTGGCCGGAGTCGCACTGGATTGTCGGTGATGTTTCAACCAAAGCAAGCGAGATCATAAAAGTAGTAAAGGCGAAAAGTACCGCTCCGCTCGATCTGCTCGTTGCGACGCCACCTTGTCAGGGGATGAGTAGTTCAAATCCGACGCGAGGCAAAAGATCAACAGCTGAGGCTGAAAAGCATCATGATAAAAACAAACTGCTCCTAAGCATTGTTCCTATAGCAAAAGCACTCAAGCCCCGCTTTATAGTCGCCGAGAACGTGCGTCAATTAATAACGCAGCCTCTAGAGGGAGAGTCTTGCTCCATAGTCGAAAAGTTCGAGGCAGCACTCAAAAGACAATATGTCATTTATAAAAGCGTAATTGATGTCGCAGATTATGGCGTTCCACAAGGAAGAAAGCGCTCAATCATAGTAGCTGTGCGGGCGGATGAAGCGTGCTTACCAGCCTTGAACCATGCTCAGGTCTTTCCTTGGCCTAAAGCGACTCACGGAACAGATCTCATCCCGCATGTGAATGTCAGAGCATGGATGGAATATATGGAGTACGACCCACTCGACTCCCGGTCGCCTGATACGGCCAGAAGCACACATCCTCTCCACAGTGTCCCGGTTTATCAAGGCGACAGATACCTGCAGATAAGCTCAATCCCTCCGCATTCAGGGAAAAGTGCGTACGAGAATGACGAATGCCCTGATTGCGGTCACCACCCTATCGAAATAGGCTTGGTGAGGTGTCCGGAATGCGCGAATCTTCTTCGTAACAGGCCATACGTCTACCTTAAAGGCAGTGCCCCAAGATTGATTTCGGGCTTCAAGTCTAGTTACCGACGTATGGCTTCCGAAAAGCCTGCGGCTACCATCTCAACTGGCTCGTCGCATGTTGGGAGTGACTACAAAATCCATCCATTTGAACACCGAGTGCTGAGTGCCTTGGAGTGTGCGGACTTACAAACAATCCCACGATCTTATAACTGGAAGAGGACCTTTGTAGACCGCCGTTCATACTTGGTACGGCAGGCTATAGGTGAGGCGTTTCCGCCCTACTTCACTTACCTGCACGGTAGCTTGTTGAAGCAGTTATTAAATAATTCTATGAGTAAGCTTCAGATGAAGCGGCACCTAGCGTCTCGCTCCGCGACATCGTAGATGTTCGGTAGGCTACTCGCCGATTTTTAGGACGGCTAGGAAGGCTTCCTGTGGGATGTCGACTTGGCCGATGCGCTTCATGCGCTTTTTGCCTTCTTTTTGCTTGTTGAGGAGCTTCTTCTTCCGGGAGATGTCGCCTCCGTAGCACTTGGCGATGACGTCTTTGCGGATGGCGCTGACGGTTTCGCGGGCCACGATCTTGGCTCCGATGGCGGCCTGGATGGCGACCTCGAACATCTGGCGGGGGATGAGTTCGCGCATCTTGTGGACGAGGGCCTTGCCGCGTTCGTAGGCGAAGTCGCGGTGGACGATGACGGAGAGCGCGTCGACGGGTTCGCCCGAGACGAGGATGTCCATCTTGACCATGGGGCTGGTCCACATGCCGCTGAGGTGGTAATCGAGCGAGGCGTAGCCGCGGCTGACGCTCTTGAGCCGGTCGTAGAAGTCGAGCACGATTTCATTCAGCGGCAGTTCATAGGTGATCATGACGCGGTTGGCGCTGACGTACTCCATGTTCTGCTGCTTGCCGCGTTTTTCCTCGACCAGCTTGAGGATGTTGCCGACGTACTCCTCGTTGGTGAGGATTTTGGCGATGATGACGGGCTCTTCGATGGTGTCGATGGTGGTGGGGTCGGGCCAGCGACTGGGGTTTTCAACCTCGATGACTTTGTTTCCGTTGGGGCCGCCGGTGAGGGTGATTTTGTA
>CAXUEW010000187.1:0-6904 GCA_964250115.1 uncultured Terriglobus sp. | reverse complement strand
GTCTTCATGCCGGCGCTGTTCTTCTTAATACTGACGGGCGCGTAGCCCATCTGCTTCAACTTCGAGGCGACGACTGCCGTTGACTCAGCTTCGAGCGTGCCGTTGATCATTTTGCCGGCGCGGTCGCGCACCGTTTCATAGGCGATGGCGTTGACCTTCTTTTCTAAAAGCATGTCGGTCAGGCCGGGCAGTGGTGCCAGGTGCAGGTAAGTAAACAGCAGCAGGCCTTCGCGGAAGTGGCTGTACTCCTTCTCAGTGGGTTCCTTTACCTTGACGACCATGTCGGCCAGGCGCCACGTGTCATAGGCCGATCCAACGATTTCAGCGCCCGCGTTCTGGTACTCGTCGTCGGGAAAAGCCGATAGCTCGCCCGCTCCGGTCTGCACCAGGACGGTGTGCCCCGCGGCCACCAGTGCGTGTACGCCGCCGGGCGTAATGCCCACCCGGCTCTCGTGGTCCTTTGTTTCTTTGGGAACGCCAACAATCATGCTCAACTCCAGGTTCTCTACCAGAGTACAAAACCGCGGTACCGGCTCCAATGCATCGGCTCAGGACGGCGTTGTAGCTGGAACAGCATGTCACGGGTAATCCACCGGGCATCGGCGTGGCACGCGGCTGCCCCGTACAATGACTTCAAGAACGCTTTCGGTCAGGAACACAACGCAAGATGCCTCAAAACGGATACCAGGGTCGCTCTTCCCGATCGCGCAGCATGCGCTCGCTCTTCTCGCTGTTCTCAAACGATCTCGCGATCGATCTGGGAACGGCGAACACGCTGGTCTTCGCCAGCGGCAAGGGCATCGTTGTGAACGAGCCCTCTATCATCGCGGTAAACAAGATCACTAACGAGGTAGAGGCCGTCGGCAAGGAAGCCAAGGAGATGGTGGGGCGCACGCCGGGCAACATTGTCGCCATCCGCCCGATGAAAGACGGCGTCATTGCCGACTTTCGCCATACCGAAAAGATGTTGAACTACTTCATTCAAAAGGCGCACAACCGCAAGATGCTGGTCCATCCACGCATCATCATCGGCGTGCCCAGCGAAATAACGCAGGTAGAAAAGCGCGCCGTGGAAGACAGCGCCTACCGTGCCAAGGCCAGCGAAGTCTATCTGGTGGAGCAGGCCATGGTGGCCGCCATCGGTGCCGGGTTGCCCATCACGGAGCCGGGCGGCAACATGGTCGTCGATATTGGCGGCGGAACGACCGATATCGCGGTGATTTCTCTTGCGGGTATCGTCTACTCGCGCTCTGTCCGTATGGCGGGCAACCAGATGGATGAGGCGGTCATGAACTTCCTCAAGCGGAAGTACAACCTGCTGATAGGCGAGCGAACGGCAGAGATGATCAAGATGGAGATCGGCTCGGCGTTTCCGCTGGACAGGCCGCTGACCATGGAGATCAAGGGGCGCAATCTGATCGAGGGTGTGCCGAAGACCATCACCATCGACGATTCCGAGATCCGCGAGGCCCTCAGCGAAAGCATCGCAACTATCATGAACGCCATTCGCGTGGCACTGGAACGCACCCCGCCGGAGCTTTCCGCCGACATTTCTGACCGTGGCATCGTCCTGACCGGCGGCGGCGCGCTGATCAAGAACCTGGACCGGCGCATTCGCGAAGAGACTGGCCTACCCGTCTCGATTGCAGACGATCCACTGGCGTCAGTGGTGCTGGGCACAGGCCGGATGCTGTCTGACTTCAGCCTGCTGCGCAAGATCTCCATCGACTAACCCGTCCGGAAGGCGACTGAGCGCGTACCAGTGGAATCGTTCTTCAGCCGTTTCAAAAGCGCCCTGGTGCTGGTGGCTGTGCTGCTGGCGCAGGTGATTGGTCTGGCCTCGCAAATGGGTCGTGCGCGGTACACTTCGCACGAAGACGGTCAACACGTACGCGCGGTTCGCGCCTGGTCAGCCCACACCACCACGCCAGTTGAAACTTTGCTGAAGCGGGTGGGCAGCGGCATTCGCGGTGCCTGGCACGGCTATATCGATTTGCGCCATGTGCGGCAGCATGACCGCGACTTGCAATATCAGATCGACCAGCTTCGACTGCGCGAGGCATCACTGGCAGAAGACGCGCGGCAGGGCCAGCGCTTGCAGAGGCTGCTTGCTTTCAAGGAGCAGTATGTGGGCCGGACGGTTGCGGCAGTGGTGGTGGGGACCGGCGGCGGCGACCAGACCCGCATCCTGACCATCAACAAGGGGGCAGATGACGGCCTGCGTGCTGACATGGCCGTGATCACGCCAGACGGCGTTGTCGGCAAGGTGCGCGACGTCTTCTCCAACTCGGCACAGGTCCTGCTGCTGAGCGATACCAGTTCGGGCGCGGGCGTCGTGCTTACCGGTACCCGCTCCCGTGGCATCCTGCGTGGAACGGCAGGCGGACAACTGCAGATCGGCAATCTGCTGCCTGACGAACGCATCAAGCCGGGCGAGCCTGTCATCACCAGCGGCGGTGACCGCGTGTTTCCGCGCGGCCTGCCGGTGGGAACCGTGAAGTCAATACGGCCCGATCCGGAACATCAGCCTTACGCCTCCATTCTGATCCAGCCGGCGGCCAACCTGGACCGCCTGGAAGAAGTGCTGGTGGTCACGGATGTCACCGAACAACTCGCAAAGCCGTTGGCCGCAGGCGATGAAGAGGCCGATGAAGCAGGCAAGAAAGCCGCCGAGATCGTAGCGGACCGCCTGCCACGACTACATGAAAAGCCTACGATAGATCCCGCCGCGGGCAATAAGCCGCCCGGCGTTGATGCCGCGCAGCAGCCGGGCGTGGCGCTGCCCAAGCCGCCGGCCGCACTGCATACCGACCGTTACTCGCCGGGCGCTATTCCATCTGCGTCGGAACTTGCCCCGGGGCAGCGAAATAGCCAGCTCGCTACGCCTGCCACGAAACCTTCGCGACCGCGCATGGAGGAGCCACAACCCTGATGCCGCGCCGCTCCTTCAGTAATCGCCGCGAACTGGAAGAACATCACTTCCATCCTGTTGTGCTGGTCGCCGTGCCGCTTTGCGCGCTGTTCCTGCACGCTTACCTCCCGAGGATCTGGAAGCCGCTGGGCATCCTCGATCTGCCGTTGATCGTGGTGCTGTACTTCTCCATAGCCTGGCGCAGCCGTATCTCCGGTACGCTTTTTGGGACAGCCGTCGGCCTGCTGCAAGACCTGCCTGGCAATCAGTACATCGGCGTCAACGGGATTGTGAAGGCGATTGTCGGTTACGCTGCCGCGTCCATCGGGGTCCAGGTGGACGTGGAAAACTTCATCACGCGCGGCCTGATGAACTTCTGCTTTTGCCTTTTGCAGTCCGCGCTGCTGTTCGTCATCGAACACTTTCTGTTGGGCGAGAGTGATTACGGGGCACAGCCCGTGCACGAAGCCCTGCGTGCAGCCGTCAACGCAGCGGTTGCAATTCCAGTATTTCTACTGCTGGATCGCACACGCATGGATGAGTAGCAGAAGATTTTAGTGTTCGTCGCTGGATCGCTCCTGCGATCTGCTGAGCGCAAGGGCTACGTTCACATCCGCCGAAGATTTCAAGGGCACCAGCGCCGCCTGCTCTCGCTCATACAGCTTCCGGTCCTCGGAGGCGACAGCCGGGAGGTTGTAAACCTCCAGCATGGAGCCGTGCAGCACGGCCAGTTTCAGACCGTCAGGCGAGAGTGCAAAGTTGCCGCCGGGCCGCTGGGCCGGCGAACAGATGACTCGCAGCAGTTCCTGGCCCTCACGGCTGCTGTAGACCCGCACCTCCTGCGCGCGAATTTCGTCCCGGTCGAGCCTGTCTGTCTCTTGGGCGGGTGCCGTCGTGAGGGTGTTGCGAATGGCGAAGCGGCCAGCCTCGGGTGCTGTACTGATGCCGAGCCACAGCGGCGAATCGTCCAGGGTGAAGACCCACTTGGCTTGTGCCAGCAGATTGAAGCCGCCCATCAGCCGCCGTTCTTCTCCGCCCCGGCAGCCATAGGCAAAAAACTCCGCGTCCGACACAAAGATGCTCGACGGCCTGCAGGTGCTGGTAAAGCCTGCCAGTTCGACGTTTTTGCCACCATACGTACGGAAGTCGAAGCCCCAATGCAAGCGATCTTCCTTGACGGTCTGCAGCACGCCCATGGATGTAAAGCTGATGGAAAAAGGATTGCGTGAAATCGCATGACCACGCTCCGTTAGGTCCACAACACCGTCGCTTGTCAGGCCCACGCGGAAGAAATCAGCTGAAACAGGAAGCGTACGCCTATCGTCCGGATCGTCGCCTACCTTGCGGGATGGTGTGGTTTCCACCAGCAGGAGATCGTGCGAGGGACTGAGCTGAACTGCTTCGATGCTGTTGTCTGAATGCAGCAGCATACGGCGGCCCAGCTTCTCGGGTTGGAAGTTGCCCATAGGGTCCAGCGAGTACAGGTCGCCGCGCTCCCGCAGCAGAAAGCGACCGTTGGCCAACGGCCACAGGTACGGCGCGCGATCGTGCATGCGCCATTCCGTCTCATGCAGCACCTTGCCATCGGGCAGGTGGATGACTTCCGCGCGAACTGTGTGATCGTCATCGCCTTCGCGCTGGTCGCTGGCCCGGGCCATCAGCTTGCGCGCGCTGAAGGTCAGCAGCAGATGTTCCGTGTCAATGAAGGAAAGCGTCGCGTTGGTGTAGCCGGAGCGCAAGGCAACGGGACTCGAACCAGGACGATAACCGAAGGTCTCAAGCGGAAATGAAACAGCAGGTACGGGTGGAGCGGGCTTCGCCGGGCCGGCTGCCGCATCCGGTAGCAGGCCTCCCAGCGCAAGCACAGCCAAGCCTGCGCTTAACAACGAAAGTGAGCGGATGGGCAACGGACGGAACATGGCTTCGACTTGCGTCTATCGTAGCGCGTCGCGCCGCAGGATTTACTGGATCGACGACAAACCCGTTTCCGTGGTGCCAACGCAGGCTGTTCACCGCCGCTACCTGCTCACAATCGTGCGCGGTGGGTGTGCGACATTGGAAAGATGCCTGCCAATGCAAACTCCCGCTCACTCGGCTTTCTTGCCTGTGGCAGCGCGGGTGCGCTCTGGGGTACCGGCTTCTACTTCGGCAAGATTGCACTGCGGGAGATGTCTGTCGGGCACATGGTGTTCTACCGTTTTCTGTTCGCGCTGGTGCCCGCAATTCCCATCGCCTTTCGGCGTGCAGAACCATGGAGCCGTCGAGACTGGACGATCCTTGCTGTTGCCGCTTTCTTCGGTATACCGCTTCAGTTCCTGATCCAGTTCAAAGGCTTGTCTCTAACCACGCTGGCGCATGCCTCCTTGATGATAGGCACCATGCCCGTGGTGCTTGCCGCAGCAGCCGCTCTGTTTCTGCATGAGCGGCTGGATGCGCTGGGCTGGTGCGCCCTGGCGGGTTCAACCCTTGGCGCGTGCCTGATCGCACTGGCAGGCAAGAGCACCGGCGGGGCATCTTTGGCGGGGGACGCGTTGGTCGTCCTCTCGATGGTGATTGCGCTGGTTTGGATCCTTGGAAACAAGCAACTGCTCACACGGCACAGTGCGCTGACCGTCAGCGTGCGCAGCCTGGTTGTGGGAAGTGGTTTTTTGGCTGTCTGGATCCCCCTCGAATATGGCCGGCCACCGCTGCACGGCGTTTCCGCGCCGGCGTGGGGGGCGCTTGCGGCCAGCGGACTGCTATGCACCGCAGCCACCACCTTGCTTTGGAATTGGGGCATGACGCAGGTACCGGCATCGCAGGCCGCTATGTTCTTGAATCTGGAACCGGTTATGGGATCGCTACTAGGGGTTTGGGCTTTTCATGAACGCCTGGGCCCGGCGGCATGGCTGGGCGGAGCCATGATCGTGGCGTCGGCTACCTTGTTGACCACACGCAATCGCTCGATGGCAGAGGCTCCGGCCGTATTGGTGGCTGAATGAGCACAACCTTCCGCGGCGCTGCCATCACCACACCGCAAATGATCGCCATCGACATGGATGGCACACTGGTTCACCCAGACGGTTCCGTGACTCCGGCTAACCAGGCGGCTCTGAATCGAGCGCGGAATGCCGGCGCTCGCATCGTCATTGCAACTGGCCGGCGGCACAGCTACGCCATGAAGATCCTGCGGACCACCTCCCTGCACCCGGAAGACATTGTACTGAGTTCAAACGGCACCGTGGCCCGAACAGTTGGCGGAAGACTGCTGTTCCGGCGTTCGATGCCACTGGAGACCGCCCGCTGGCTATGCACGCAATTGGGAGATTGTCGAAATTGCTTTGTCTTCACCTTCGACGTCTTCAACGAAGATGGTGAAGACACTGCCGGTGCCCTGGTGCTGGAAGATCCGGATGAACTGCACGGCAGCATTCGCGGTTGGATGGAGACGAATGCACAGTATATTCAACGCGTTCGGCCCATCGAAGATGCCCTGGTAGAAAGGGGCGAAGCAGGATTGCCCATCCAGGCGATGTTTTGCGGCACCATGGCCCGCATGCAGCAAGCCGAAGAGCGGCTAAGCAGCTCACACGGGGGCCGACTGGAGCTTTTCCGGACGGAATACCCCGGCCGCGATCTGTGCATTCTGGACATCCTTCCGAATGGTTGCTCCAAGGGCTCTGGGCTGGCTTTGCTACTGAAAGCCGAAAGCATGACTGCAAGCGGGTTGATGAGCCTTGGCGATAACTGGAACGACCTGCCTATGCTGGAACTGGCGGAGTGGCCGGTTGTGATGGGCAATGCACCCGAGGCCTTGCGGGCTCTGGCACAGCAACGCGGTTGGACGGTTGCGGCGAACCATGACGAGAATGCAGTTGCCGACGCAGTGAATGCGCGGTTCCCTTGTTGAGTAAGCTGGTGACGCAGCACCTTGTGCGTGAGTGATAGGCTGAACTTGAATGCTGCGGGATCAAAAGGCCGTGCCAACTACCATCCGTCGCGTGTGCAAAACAG
>CAXUEW010000186.1:4857-6945 GCA_964250115.1 uncultured Terriglobus sp. | reverse complement strand
GGCAATCATCGCGACCACGATCCACGGCGTCAGCTTCCTTCGCAGAAATGCCGCCCAGAACAACAGCAACAGCACGCCCGCAACACGCAGCGTCACTGCCGCAAAGTGCAGGCCTGTGGCCGGTGCCGCATGGCTGCCGGCAACAGCACCCGCGGCCATCAGCAGAGTAGAGGCGCACCAGAGCGCAATTTCCGTTCGCACGCGCGAAGTTACAGGCATGGCCACACTCTACCGGTTTCAGCGCAGGGCAGGTAGAGTGATCGTGTGATGACCCTGCCCAAGCGCTGGTTCGCCGTTGCCCTGCTGATGCCCGCTGCCTTAAACCTGCCCGCGCAACTTGACCCGTTCTCGCACCGCGCGCCCGCAGGCAGCCCGCTGACACAGCCCACGCTGTCACCCGGCGTTCTGCAGTTGATGCAACTTGACGCGGTCTTCAGCCGTGACACGGTCAGGGGCGGCGGCAAGGCCTTTGCTGAGTGGTTTACCGACGATGCGCTTGCGCTGAACAACGGCAAGGCTCCGGTCTACGGCAAGACCAACATCGCCGCGGACGCAGCATGGGATCCGAAACAGTACCAGCTTCAGTGGCAACCCACCGGCGGACAGATGGGGCCGTCCGGCGACATGGGCTTTACCTGGGGCCACTATGACGGTCACTCGAAAGACCGCAATGGCAACGACGTCGTTACGAGCGGGCGTTACATCACCGTGTGGAAGAAGCTGCCGGACGGCACATGGAAGGTGGCGCTCGACGCCAGCGCGAACGAACCACCCGCAGCGGGCGACTGCTGCGCCCTGCCCAAGCCTTAACGTCCGCACCTGCCCTTCGTGTGATGGACTTACCTTGGAAACACAACCCCGGGTACGCGGTTCGCTCCTATGCTGTCACAACGCGGCTGTTCTCAGCTTGCAAATGGCTGCGTGAGAGAGGGGCTTTGTGGAGTAAACAAGTCACCACCATTTGCGGTGATGACCATGTCATCTTCCAACCGGATGCCGAACTCGCCTTTCAGGTAAATGCCGGGTTCGTTGGAAAAGGTCATGTTCTGTTGCAGGATCGTCTTATTGCCTCGTACAAGGTACGTCCACTCATGGCCATCCATGCCGATGCCATGGCCCAGCCGGTGTGTGAAGGTCTTGTAGTCCGGGCCGAAGCCGGCCCCGGTGATGACGTCGCGGGCGGCAGCGTCAACCACTTGCGCCTGGTTGCCGGCCTTTGCTGCTTTTGCAGCGGCAGCCTGCGCTGCATGCACCACGTCGAACACCTTCAGCATCTTGTCTGTCGGCTTGCCATAAACCCAGGTGCGGGAAATATCCGCGGGGTAGCCCTCGACGGTGCAGCCATCGTCGATCAAGACGATATCGTTCTCCTTGATGACCTGCGGCTTGATCGACCCGTGGGGCAGCGCGCTGTAGATCCCCGTCTCGCAGCTTGAGTAACCGGGGAAGCCCGTCTGAAGGTAGGCCGCGCCCATTAGGTTACTGAACTGTTCGGTCGTCATACCAGGATGGCCGGCCTTCCACGCTGCCTCATAAACCTGCAGCGTGACCTGGTTGGTCAGGCGCATTAGTTGCAGCTCATGCTCACTCTTGACCATGCGGCAGCCGGCTGTTACGGGCGTGGCACTCACAATCTGCATGCCGGGGCAGGCCTTCGCAATCTCAGTCGCGAAGACATAAGGTGTCTTCTCCTCAATGCCCAGCTTGCCCGACGTGAGTCCCAGATCGCCGAGACCCTTGTTCACCAACGCGTAGGGGCTTTCATCTTCTTTCCACGTGTAGATGCGCGTGTTTTCGCCGCTCGGAGTTGTGGTCAGCCGTTCGCGCATACGCTCCTCTTCGAAATATGGACAGACAATGAACGCGTCACCTTTTGCCGGGATGATGTATGCGAACATGCGCTCGCTGTTCCCCGTCCGGATGCCGGTGAAGTACACCAGAGACGTGCTGCCGACCATGACCAACGCAGCCATCCCCTGCTGTGCCAGCAGTTCCTTTGCGCGGGCGATGCGCACCGTACGTTCGTCATTCGTGATCGGCTTCGCTTCGCCCTTGCGGTTCTTCAGCGCCGCAATCGACGGCGGCAGG
>CAXUEW010000186.1:0-4847 GCA_964250115.1 uncultured Terriglobus sp. | reverse complement strand
CTGCATGACCGCCAAATCCTGCTGGAGGCGCCGGCGCCCGCGGGTACGCTGCTCGCGGCCAATACCGGCACCATCGAGCGGACGCTGGTGGTGGAGACGCAGGGGTTCCGCGATCGCTGATGGTGCCTCCGGCCGCTGGCCGTAAAGCAGACCCGGTGCTGCAGCCGCTGCAAGTGCCGCGCCGCCCATAAAGTCCCGTCGTTTCATCGTGATCTCCTAACGCACATGCAAAGGCACCGAAAACCGCGCTCGCAAGCCTGTCCTGAGTTGTGGTGGTGCCTTCAAGGTACAGCAAAAGTTAACGCCCACCGAGCAAAGCCTGCCAGGCGGTTGAAGCTTGTAAGCGATTCGGAAGACTGAATCCTGCGTTCCAAATGTGAGTCCCATCTCGCTGAAAGGTGAGCGGGCGTTCACTTTGACTGCGCGGTGTGGAGCGCTACTCCTCGTCTTTCTCCTTGAGTGCTGCAACGACAGAGAAATCCTCCAGCGTGGTCGTGTCGCCCTTCACATCGCCGGTTGCGGCCAGTTCGCGCAGCAGGCGGCGCATGATCTTGCCGGACCGTGTCTTCGGCAAGGCCGGTGTGAAGCGTATCTCGTCCGGCCTGGCCAGCGCGCCGATCTCCTTTGCAACGTGCTTCTTCAGTTCATCCTTCAGTGTCGGAGTGACTTCCACGCTGTCTTCCAGCGAGACGAACGCCACGATTCCCTCGCCCTTCATTTCATCCGGACGGCCAACGACAGCAGCTTCCGTTACTTTGCTGTGCGCCACCAGCGCGGACTCGATCTCCATGGTGCCCAGGCGGTGACCGCTCACGTTGATCACGTCATCCACGCGGCCCATCAGCCAGAAGTAGCCGTCTTCATCGCGTCGTGCACCGTCGCCCGTGAAGTAGCTGCCGGGTATCTCGCTCCAGTAGGCCTGATGGTAGCGATCCGCATCCCCGAAGATGGTGCGTGCCATCGCCGGCCATGGCCTGCGCACCACCAGAAGGCCGCCGTGTCCCGGCGGTACGGGCTGTCCATCTTTCGTGACAATTTCAGGCTCGATGCCGAAGAACGGTAGCGTGGCCGATCCGGGCTTGGTCTCGACCGCGCCCGGTATTGGCGCGATCATGATGGAGCCGGTTTCGGTCTGCCACCACGTATCCACAATGGGGCAGCGCTCGTGGCCGATCTCGCGGTGATACCACATCCACGCCTCGGGATTGATCGGCTCGCCCACGGTTCCAAGCAGGCGCAACGACGCCAGCGAGTGCTTGCGCACCGCGTCCGTTCCCCACTTCATGAAGGCGCGAATGGCCGTTGGTGCCGTGTAGAAGATCGAGACTTTGTGCCGGTCCACAATATCCCAAAAGCGGTCGGTTTCCGGCCAATTGGGCGCGCCCTCATACAGCAGCACCGTCGCGCCATTCAGCAGCGGGCCGTAGATCACGTAGCTGTGGCCGGTGACCCAACCCACGTCAGCCGTGCACCAGTACACGTCCGTCTCCTGCAGATCGAAGATGTACTTCATCGTCAGCAGCGTGCCCACACCGTAACCACCCGTGGTGTGCACCAGGCCTTTGGGCTTGCCGGTGGTGCCGCTGGTGTACAGGATGTAGAGCGGGTCTTCCGAATCCATGGGCTCGGCGGCGCAGTGTGCATCCACGGTCGCTGCGGCCTCGTGCAGCCAATGATCGCGGCCTTCTTTCATGACGACTTCGCGGCCGCTGCGGCGGTGTACCAGCACGTGCTCTACGCAACTGCAGCGCTCCAGCGCTTCATCCGCGATCTTCTTCAGGTGGACATCCCCGCCGCGCCGGTAGCTGGTGTCCTGCGTAATTAGCAGCTTGCAGTCAGCGTCATTCATGCGGTCGGCAAGCGCCTGTGCCGCGAAGCCGCCAAACACTACGTTGTGCACCGCACCGATCCGCGCACACGCCAGTACGGCGATGACGATCTCAGGGCACACGCCCATATAGATCGCGACGCGGTCACCCTTGCCCACGCCGAAATGCTTCAACACGTTGGCAACGCGCTGCACCTCCGCGTGCAATTCAAGATAGGTAAGCGAACGAACTTCCCCTGGCTCGCCCTCCCATAACAACGCAATCTTTTCTCCACGGCTGCCGAGCGCATGCCGGTCCACGGCGTTGTGGCACAGATTCAGCTTGCCTCCAACAAACCACTTCGCCTCGGGAACATTCCACTCCAGCACGGTCTCCGGCTCAGTGAACCATTCAAGCTCACGCGCCTGCTCTGCCCAGAACGCCTCGTTGTCGTCAATGGAGCGGCGGTACATTGCGTCGTAATCAGCACGCGAACGGATGTGAGCGCGAGCGGCAAACTCCGCCTGCGGTGGAAAGCTGCGGTCTTCCCGGAGTGACGACGTGAAGGCGGTGGTTGGCTGTGCATCGGGCATGCTGCGAGGGTTCCTCTGTCTTACTGAAATGAGCTTCCAGCCTGCGTGGAGGCTCAGAAGGGCGTCGCAGAGATTCTAGCCGTTCAGACCTACGAAGCGTGGCCGATCTGCCTGATAGCCTCAGGGTATGTTCGGCTTTTCCGCCTATAGCCTGATGGATTTCTGCCTTGGCTTCATGCTGGGCGTGGGCTGCGCGCTGGCCGTGATGTACTCGATCTTCATGGGCGGCTACCGCGCTGCGCTGCGTGATGCCATCTTGCCTGGCAAATCAAAGCGCTACTTCGAAGAACTTGCCAAGGTCGAGAAGATGCACCGGAATGCTCCTGCGGCTTAGCCAAAGAGTGTATTTTCATCGCCAAATCGTCGCTTTTGCGCGGTTTTGGAGAGCGAAAGCCGAGTCACGAGATCGAACGGGTCCAAGTGCGCAAGTTTCGCGTTCCCCTAACAGCCAAAGGGCAAATCATGCGGAAATATCAACAAAATGGGCCAAAGAAGCTTCAATGCGCAGCGCAGGCGGGTCGAAGATGGCACGCAGCATGTTTGCAGACTGGACCGTGCAGAACGCTGCACAAAGTGCTATTTTTCGCGCCAAAACGCGCTTTAAACCGCACGTTTTCGCAACGTTTGGTGCCATTGCCAGGCGCTGCCGATGATGCTGTCCAGGTCGGCAAATTTCGGCTGCCATCCAAGCTCATGCTTCGCCTTGTCTGAGCCGGCAACCAGCACAGCCGGATCGCCGGGGCGGCGAGGCTCCTCGACCACGGTGATCTTCCTGCCCGTGATGCGCTCTGCGCTGTCGATGACCTCGCGCACGGTAAAACCCTGCCCGTTGCCCAGGTTGTAGATGTTTGACTCCTGCCGGTCCAGCGATTCCATGGCCAACAGGTGCGCTTCGGCCAGGTCCTGCACATGGACGTAGTCGCGGACGCAGGTACCGTCCTTGGTGGGGTAGTCCTGCCCGAAGATGCGGATGTCCTTCCGCAGGCCAAGCGCGGCATCCAGCACCAGCGGGATCAGGTGCGATTCCGGCTCATGATTCTCGCCGTACCCCTCAATGGCACCGGCCACGTTGAAGTAGCGCAAAGCAACGTACCGCAGGCCAAGGCGGCTGCCGAACCAACGCATCATGTGCTCTGACAGCAGCTTGCTTTCGCCATAGGCGTTGGTCGGCTTCAGATCGTCGCCTTCCAGGATGGGTGTGCGCTTGGGCTCGCCGTAACATGCCGCTGTGGAGGAAAATACAAGCCGGTTTGTCGCCGTCGCATGCATGCATTCCAGCAACGAAAGCGTGCCCACTGTGTTGTTGCGGAAGTAAACGTCCGGGCACTTCATGCTTTCGCCGGCTTCAATCAGGGCGGCAAAGTGCAGCACGCCGTCGAACTTTGTTGCGGTCAACGTTTGCGTCAGCAGCGGCTTGTCAGCGAGGTCGCCATCTACAAAGGTCGCGCCTTCAGGCAAAGCCTCGCGGTGGCTGTGGCAGAGGTTGTCGTAGATCGTGACGGCGTGCCCGCGTTGAAGCAGCAGCCGTGCCACTGTGCCGCCGATGTAGCCTGCGCCACCGGTCACCATGTAATTCATGTCAGCATCCTGTCTGTTGGCCCTGTTGAAAACACCTGGCGGTGGTGAGATCACATTCTTTCATGTCACGGGTAGTCACATACTCTGTGGCTGCGTCTCAGTTCCGTAAATGGTCCACAAAGCCGCGTTCCGCGACCATTGCTTGAAAAAGGAGTCTACAGGGAATAAGCAATGGTCACTTATGATGGTAGGGACTGCAACCCAGGTGAGAGCGGACCCGCTGGAAGGTTAGTTCTGAAGCCGGCAGCAAAGCTTGTTTTGAAAGACGCACGTACTGATGAAGATCTGTGGGTACCAGACCGTTTGCAGTTACCCTTTGTCCAAACTTTGAAAGTCGACCCTTCAGGATGGTGCCTTTGTTAAACCAGCAGCTTGAAGACGAACCAGTGGTCCAGGAAGCATCCCCAGTGGAAACCAATGCTGGGGGTGCACCTCAGCGGCCTCTCATCGCTTTTCGCGATTTTGGCGTCATGGACACGGGAAAGCAGAGTGGTGGCTCTGTCGTCACATCGCTCGTTATCAACGGCATTGCGTTGCTGCTGGTGCTGCTGGTCAGCCTGACAGCCAAAAAAATCATCAAGCCGGTCACCGTGACGACGCTAACCGCGCCTGTCCCCCCGCCGCCGTTGGAAGAACCGAAGCCGCTACCTCCACCGCCCAGGCTGCCGCCACCGCCGAAGCTCAAGGTGGAGATACCCCCCCTGCCGCCGGACGTACCGAAGATCGAAGTGCCCGAGCCGCCCAAGGTGCAGCCAGTGGTGACAAAGGCCGCGCCTACGCCTGCGCCGCCGAATCCCGCGCCCAAGGCAGTCACCCCGCCGCCCGCACCGAAGCCGGTCGCCATCAATATTGCTCAGGCGGCCTCGGT
>CAXUEW010000185.1:0-6959 GCA_964250115.1 uncultured Terriglobus sp. | reverse complement strand
CATCGCGGATCGGGCCATGCCCTCTTCACCGATGTAGGCTGCGCTGGTCTCGTCCAGGGCGGGCGTATACCCGTGCTGCTCAAGCCAACCAACCAACTCTGGCAGTAATGTTGCGAGTTCCGGCTTTTGCGGCTTTGAGATCACAGCAATGTGCGGCATGGCTACAGTGTACCCAGCGATTCATCCAAAGCGGCATAGCAAAAGGAACTCGCGGTTCCCTTCCGCACCCGTGATCGGCGACTCCGCAACATCAACGGTGGCACCGCCCAGTTCAGCGATTGCGGCGCGAACGCGCTCCACGGCGAGCGTGTGTGCTTCGGGATCACGCACGATGCCGCCTTTCCCAACCCACTGCCTGCCCGCTTCAAATTGCGGCTTTACTAGCACCACCCCATTACCTGCCCAACGCTGTCCCGGCATGGCAAGCGAACCAATGATCGCCGGCAGCACCAGCGTGGCCGAGATAAATGAAACATCCATCGCTAAAAAATCAGGAGTGGTGTTCGCACCAAGCAGCGCCTGGAGAGGGCGGAACTCATCCAGTAGTGCTCCTGCCGGCAACAGACGCGCATTGGTACGTTCCAGCAGGCGCACACGCTCATGGTTACGGATGGACATCGCCATTTGCCCATAGCCAGTATCCACTGCTACGACACCCACGGCACCGGCCTGCAGCATGCAGTCGGTAAAGCCGCCGGTGGATGCACCTACATCCAGGCACATGCGGTTCTGCAAATTTATATCCCATCGATCCAGCGCACCGCGCAGCTTCAGGCCGCCGCGGCTTACAAACGGCATCTCCTCTCCGAGGATACGAACGATTGCATCTCCCGCTACCGCCGCACCGGCCTTGGTCAGCTTCTGTTCATTTGCCAACACGCGGCCTGCAAGGATCAGGCTGATCGCACGCTCGCGCGAAGGCACAAGTCCACGCTCGAGCATGAGCTTATCCAGCCGCACTTTCTGCATCCATGCCTCCTTCGCTGGAAAAGGTGTTCCATCAACGGTACGACATGCACGGAGTAGACTCCATCAAGCCGGATGCTGGTAACATCTTCTCGATTACTCGCGGCAAAAATGCTTGTTAGTCCCACGTAAAACTATGGCCAATCCCGATGTTTCCTTTGGTTCCAACGACCCGCCGCCAAATCCGGATGATACCTTCTCACGTTCCTTTCCCAGAGAGGCTGAGGCGTTGCCATTGAACGAAGATGGCCAGCTTCTCAACAGAATCCAGCAGGGAGATGAGAGCGCCATGGCGGTTGTTTTCGACCGCTACTCAAAGGTTGTGTATTCAGTCGCACTGCGTGTTCTACGCGACCCAAGCGCAGCGGAAGACGTTCTTCAGGACATCTTTATGCAGATCTGGCGTAAACCGGAAGGCTTCCTGTCTACGCGCGGATCGCTCGGTTCATGGCTGGCCGTGGTTGCACGAAACCGTTCCATTGATACGCTGCGCCGCCGCAAGCCCTCCGATGAAATTGAAGAGATGACGCTTGCATCGCCTCTGAACCTGGCGGAGGAGTCAGAGCGCTCCTTGATGATGGAACGCGCTCGTGCCGTCATTGTTGGCTTACCCGCGGAGCAGCGAAAGGCAATTGAAATGGCGTTCTTTGACGGCCTGACGCACGTAGAAATCGCCGAACTGACAGGTGACCCCCTGGGAACGGTGAAGACGCGGATACGTACCGCTCTGCTTGTGCTCAGAAAGGCGATGCAGGCATGAGCGAGGCCACGTTCACCGCGGAAGATCTCTACCTCTACTCCATGCACCTGCTTGAGCCGGAGGAGAACCACCGTCTCGAAAAATTCCTGCAGCGTTCGTCTGAGGCGCGGGCAGAACTGCTGCATGTACGGGACGATCTTGCTTACCTCGCGCTTGCTGTCGAGCCACAGGCCGTACCGGAGGCAGCGCGCCTTCGCCTGATGAACCAGGTTGCGCAGGAATCCCGCGTACCCGCACCGATGGCCCAGCAAGCCAAGATTCCAGCGGCTGTTGTCTCCATGCCTGCAGTAGAAGTGGATCGGGATACACCAGCCGCGGAGACGCAGCGGTTGGGCCGCATCTATGAGGACGAAGCTCCACGCGGTTTCGTCGCGCGCCTTGTACCATGGGCAGGATGGGCCGTGGCAGCTGGGCTTGCGTTCACCACCTGGACGTATTACCAGCGCACTGTCAGCATGGATCGTCAGGTTGCGGACGCGAAAGATGCAGCGGCCCGCGCCGTGGAAACGTCGGCATGTGCGCAGACGGTGCTTGAAACCCTTAGGTCCCAATCATCGCAGCGCTTCCTGCTGACGGCGCAGGGCACGCAGAGGGTACCCTCCGCCCGTGTGACGTACCTTGCCGCGTCTGGTTCCCTGGTGTTCCAGGGTAATGACCTGGAGAGTTTGCCGGCGGAAAAGACCTACGAACTCTGGCTTATTCCGGCGGAGAAAGGCGCAAAGCCTGTCCCTGCCGGTACGTTCAAGCCGGACGCGAGAGGCTATGCCAGCCTGATCCTGCCAAATCTGCCGAAAGGCATCAAGGCAGGCACCTTTGGCATCACCATGGAAGAGGACGGCGGATCGCAAACCCCCACGCTGCCCATTCTGCTGGTAGGTGCCTGAAGAATGGGCAGATCTCTCAGCAATGCAAAAGGTGAGGACCTCGGTCCTCACCTTTTGCATTGCCTATTACTGGGCTATGCTTACTGGGCGATGCGCAGTGAAATTCCCTTGCCTTGCAGCGCCAGTGTCGCCGTCACAGCATCGGTATCTGTCCGGATAATGGTTAGGTTTTGCGTATCCGAGGCTGTTACCAGCACCTTGCCTGTCGGCGATCCGGCAACAGCGCCAATCCAGTTCAGTTTGCCACCGACCTGGATCGTTCTTGTGGCAATCATGGTGGTCATGTCGATCACCGTGACAGTGCCATCTGTGCTGTTCGCAACGTAAGCTTTGCTGCGATCCGCCAGAACCGCAACTTGTACCGGCCCAACGCCCACTGGGATGGTAGCCAGTACTTTGCCGAAGTCTACCGAATCGGTCGGATTGGTTGCGTTGCAGGCAGAATTGTCGGCTAGAGCGACCTGTGAGCACAGGGCGACATTAATCACCGTCAAAGATCCGGGCGACGTGCCGTTGCCCGCGTTTAACACGGCAAGCTCGTTCACGGCGGGCGCAAGGTCGGCCCAGACCGGGTTGTTGCCGACGTTGAAGGTCCGGTCGAGCAAATTGTTCTGTACGTTGATGACACTAACCGTGCCGTTGGTGCCGCCAGTGCCTCCGCTGTTCACCACAAAAGCGCGGCGGCTGTCCGCCGTCATCACACCATAGATGGGGCTGATGCCCACTGGAATGGTGGCGGAGATGGGATTGTTTGTGCCGTTTTCAATGGCCGTGGCAAAGCCAGTAGAAGTGCCGGGTGTCGCGCCCTGGCTGAGCGTATACACACGCGGGGAGGTCGACAGACCCACTGTATAAACCGGGTTCGCAGGAACGGGGAGTTCCTGCCGAATGGTCGGCGGCGCACCGCCGGTGAGTACGGCAACGCGGCTAAGCAGCGGTTCCGTAATGAATACAGGGCTGCTGCCGGAGGTAGGATTGATCTGGGTCGGGTTAGAGCCCGCAGCCAATGAAGACTGCCGGATATTACTGGTCAACAGCCCAGGAGCTGCGGCGAATGACTCCAACAGGGCGCTGTTGCTGTGCAGAACGTAGGCCTGTCCAATGGGATCGACCGCCAGGTAGGTAGGCAGCGGCGCGACGAACGCGTTCGCAATAATGGTGTCGCCGAATACGTCGACGACAGTGATCAGGCCGTTCTGGCCGTTGCCCGGGTCAGACAGCGCGGTGGCATACACCGTGGGCTGCGTGGACGGTCCCACCGGGTTGATGGCGCTGACCACGGGCCGGTAGTTGTTGCCGCATCCCGCCAGGGCGAGAACAGCGGCAGAGCCTGCGCAACCCATTGCAAGACGGGCAGCTCGTGAAAGTAGGTGGCGTGGAACTGAGAACAAAAGCTGCTCCTGCATCTTTCCGCGATGGCCGCGGATGGCGAAGGTCTGGTGCGCCTCGCCACGCCTGATTGTAACGGAAGGCGCCTGCGTCCGGGTGCTTGAGGAACCGCGCGGGATGCTACAGGTCCTCCCTGCCCTCCATCCAGCGCTGCGCCCAGCCTGCTTCCACGTGCAGGCTCACAAAGGTGTAGCTGAGCATCTCGTGGGCCACGCGAGTGAAGTGTCCCCAAGCCGACAGGTTGCCGAAGGGTCCGCGTGGCGATGTCAGCACCGTCATGCCTTCCCGCTGGCAGAGCGCCCGGATGCGAAAGAGGTGCGTGCCGTCGCTGACAACGATGATCCGGCGCAGCTTCTGTGCGGCCGCTATGTCAGCCAGAGCTTCCACCTGCTGCTCGGTGTCGACGGACTCCGTCTCGGCCAGGATGTGATCGAAGGGTATGCCCTGTGCCAGCAGGTAATCCCGGCCAACGCCGCCTTCGCTGTGGCCGGTGCGGTCGTCCGCAGCGCCGCCCAGTGTAATCACCAGCGGTGCCATGCCCTTCCGGTAAAGCGAAACCGCATGGTCCAGACGAGCGTGGAATACGGGCGAGGGATGGCCCACGTATTGTGCTGCACCGAATACAGCAATGGCATCCGCGCGTGCTGCCTGGTCTTCCTGCGCAACCTGATCGATTCGGAAATAGAGGCTGGTGAACCAGACAGCAGTCACCAGCAGCAGCACGATGAAAAGCGTGCGTACCGGGTGTCCGCCGCCTGTTCGCCTCTTTTGCGATCGCCTTTTCGTCACCATCGAACAACACCGTCTGCTATCGCTGCAGGGCCAGCGCAATTTCATACGTAGGAATGGCACCCTCGCGCAGAATCATCCACGAGCTGCCGCCGCCGCTCAGGTCGACAATCGTCGTTGCCTGGGCACGCGCAGTAGGGCCGCCATCCACAATCAGCGGAATCTGGCTGCCCAACTGCTCGCGCACGCAGCGTGCGTGTGTGCACTCCGGCAGCCCGGCCAGGTTGGCTGAGGTGGCCGTGATAGGCAGACCCAGTTGCTCGACAATGGCGCGTGCGATGGGTGCCTCAGGAACGCGTAACGCCACGTTGCCGGTGTGTGCCGTAACTCGCAAAGGCAGGCGTGAACCTGCCTTGACGACGATCGTCAGGGGTCCCGGCCAGAACTTTTCGGCAAGCCGATCGAACGACGAGTCAAGATCGCGTGCCAGCTCGTATCCCTGCGCGACACTCGCAATCAGCAGCGACAACGGCTTGTGTTTGGCGCGGGACTTCAGATCGTAAATCTGTTCCACCGCATGCAGGTTTACCGGGTCTACAGCCAGGCCATAGAACGTATCCGTAGGCAGCGCGACGACCATGCCGCTGTCAAGACAGCGTGCCACGTGCCGCACCAGTTCCGGTTCCGGCTCGTCCGGATTAATGCGCAACATCTCCGCCGTCATGCACGCTCCTGCTGCAACACCCAAAACAGCACGGTAGCACAGCCGGTGCAGCCGCCACCTGTCGCGGGCAGGCAGCGGGGCCTCGTGCACGCGCAGCGTAAAATCTTTCCCTGTGCCGGAACGCATCACCAGCAAGTCAAATCCGCGTGTTCGCGCCCTGCGCGCGGCCCTGTCGCGCCGCAGCGGTACCGTGGGTATCGAAGGCTTTCACCTGTTGCGCGAGGCCATTGCCAGCGGCCTGACCCTGACCACGGTGTACCTCCGGGACGACCAGGCAGCAGCCCTGGACTCGCTTCCGGTTGATGCGGTGCGGGAGGTACTTCTGCTATCAGAGGATGCTTTCCGCAGCGCCACGGAGACCGAACAGGCACAAGGGGTAGCTGCGCTTCTCCAACGGCCGATTCCTGCGTATGCACCGCGTTCCGGCGATTTGCTGCTGGTGGCGGATGGCTTGCAGGATCCCGGGAATCTGGGCACGCTGATCCGCTCGGCAGAGGCCTTTGGTGCGGCTGCCGTTGCCCTGACGCCAAATACGGTCGATCCCTGGAACGGCAAGTGCCTGCGCGCGACTGCGGGAGCAGCCTTTCGCGTGCCGTTGCCGCTTTGGGGCGACGATCTGCTGGCCGGTCTGCGGCAAATTGGCGCACGGATCTTCGCTGCTGTTGCCAAGGAGGGGACCCCTGCCCACACCGCCATACTTACCGGGACGGCAGTCATCGTCATCGGCAACGAGGGTGCGGGTGTGTCGCCCGAGATGCTCAGGATCGCCGACGAGCAACTCACCCTGCTGACGACCGGACCCACTGAAAGCCTGAACGCGGCAGTCGCCGGTTCCCTGCTACTGTACGAGGCGTCGCAGCAGCGCATGCGGGCCCTGCCATGAGCCTGTTCGACTCTCTGGACCTGCCTGCATCACGCAAGGCTTCGCGCGATGTCCCGCTGCCGGAGCGCATGCGGCCACGCTCGCTGGACGAGTTCGCCGGTCAGAAGCACCTGGTTGGCCCCGGCAAGCCGCTGCGGTTGGCCATCGAGTCCGGCGAGACCGGATCGATGATTTTCTGGGGACCGCCAGGCACCGGCAAGACGACGCTCGCGAAGATCATCGCAAAGACCACCAGCGCTACCTTCATTGAGTTTTCCGCCGTGACCAGCGGCATCAGGGAGATCAAGCAGGTCATGGCTGACGCCGAACGCGGCGCGGCACACGGTATGCGCACCATCCTGTTTGTGGATGAAATCCACCGCTTCAACAAGGCGCAACAGGACGCCTTTCTGCCCTACGTGGAACGTGGTGCGCTGCGATTGATCGGCGCCACCACCGAGAATCCATCGTTCGAGATCAATGCTGCATTGCTGTCGCGCTGCCGCGTGTACGTGCTGGAGGCCATCTCGCAGGAAGGGATCGTTGCCCTGCTTGGTGAGGCGCTGCGGGATGCGGAGCGAGGTCTTGGCGCGGTGCAACTGGCCGTCGGAGAAGACGCCCTGGCAACCATCGCAAGCTACAGCA
>CAXUEW010000184.1:6140-6986 GCA_964250115.1 uncultured Terriglobus sp. | reverse complement strand
TTGCTTTCAAAAAGGTGGGCCGGTTGAGCGTCACACACAGGGTGCTATCCTCATGCTTGCCGCTGATGCCCTACCGTTCGATCATGCTTTCTCGATTGTTAGTCCCCATTGCGTTGGTACCGTTGCTGCTTTCAGGATGCAATCGCCTCAAGCCCAAGATCCTGACGCACTACGTCTATGTCACGTCGAAATCGACGTTTCTGCGCGACCGCATTGCTGCTGTATCCAACCGTACGGGCAATGTCACTAACGGGCAGCGGCTCGAAATCCTGGAGCAAAACCGGCGCTTCTACAAGGTGCGCACCGACAAGGGCGAAGTGGGCTGGATCGACGAGCGTGCCATCGCGACAGAGAAGGTGTCTGACCAGTTCGACGACCTGCACAAGCAGCACGCCGACGACAAGCCTGTCGCCACCGGCACCGTTCGCGACGATGTCTACCTGCATACCGCGCCCGGTCGCGACACCGACAAGCTCTTCCGGCTGGATGAAGGCGACAAACTGAAGCTGCTGCAACGGGCCAGCACCCTGAAGCCGCTGCCACCCGGAACGCCGCCAGCCACAACGATCGCGAAGGGCAAGGACGGCAAACCCGATCCAAATGCACCCGCCGTGCCGCTGCCGCCCGCCATGGAAGACTGGTGGCTGGTGAACGACGGCAAGGGCCGCACCGGCTGGATGTTGAGCCGCATGCTGGACACAGACGCACCGGACGCGGTGGCCAAGTACTCCGAGGGCCAGCGCATTGTCGGAGCGTACGTTCTGAACAAGGTGGTCGACCCTGAACTGCAGGGCGTCAGCCAGGAAGTGCCGAACTATGTGGTGGTGCTCAGCCCATACCAGGCGG
>CAXUEW010000184.1:5503-6130 GCA_964250115.1 uncultured Terriglobus sp. | reverse complement strand
GCCTGCCATATGACTTCAACCAGCTGCGTGTCTTCTACTGGAACCTGAAGAAGCACCGCTACGAGGGTGCCAATCGCGATAAGAACATCCTTGGCTACCTGCCTGTGAAAATCGGCGTGGACCCAGGGAATGCTTCGCCGGGACGTGGCATTCCTCCGACCGGTCCTGCGCCCGCCTACAGCTACACGGTACTTGCCGACGGCGTTGCGGTGCCACCGCCCGGCAGTGCAAGCGGCCAGTTCCATCCTGCGAAGAATCAGCTCATCACGAAGACCTACCGGCTTGAGGGCAACAATACGCGGCGCGTCTTGCCGCCAGGCACATCGCCTCCGGCAGAGGCGCGGCTGCAGCCGGTCGAGGATAAGAAGAGCAAGAAGCATCGCTAGGTGCTCGCGACCTCGATTCGCACCTTTGAGCTACGAGTAGGAAATGGGCGCTTGTTTTCTTACGGGAGAAAGCAGTGGCCTTTAGGCCACTGAAAATGTCCGCACGTTCACGGGCTTCGGCAGGCTTATAGGTCCGGGGCTAAAGCCCCTCTGTTGCTGGCATGATTCAGAGGCCTAAAGGCCTCTGCTTTCTCCGGTAGAGCCTTTGTTGCAGGCGTATGGTTCAGAGGGGTTCCAAAGC
>CAXUEW010000184.1:0-5403 GCA_964250115.1 uncultured Terriglobus sp. | reverse complement strand
CTCTGCTTTCTCCGGTAGAGCCTTTGTTGCAGAGCGTATGGTTCAGAGGTTCCAAGGCCTCTGCTTTCTCCGGTAGAGCCTTTGTTGCAGAGCGTATGGTTCAGAGGTTCCAAAGCCTCTGCTTTCTCCGGTAGAGCCTTTGTTGCAGGCGTATGGTTCAGAGGTTTCAAGGCTCTGCTTTCTCCTGTAAAACCCTTTGTTGCAGGGCGTATGGTTTAGAGGCCGGGGACTTCTCCTTTTTCCGGTTCTACTTAGGGCTTCCTTCTTAGCCGAAGTTGAGGCTTCTTTTTTGGCACGGTCAGCTTTCCTCGAACGCCTACCTTCTCCCAGCTAAATCGCCTGCGATGCGGAACTATGTCGCAATGGCTTCGTCTACACACCTATGCACGCAAAGCTCGTGGTGTCCATCGTTGCACTCGGCTGCTGCGGCATCGTCAGCGTATGCAACGCTCAGGAGAGTAATCTGCCGGATGCACCGGCCCCGCAGGAGCAGGCGAACGTCGCGTCGGTCACGGTATACGCAACGCAGCATGAGATCGCAGCAGCCGAGGTGGCAGAGGCAGAAAAGCAGCGCGTCTTTGGCGTTATTCCTAATTTTTACGTGGTGTACTCACCCAACCCAACGCCGCTCTCAAAAGGACAGAAGTTCCACCTGGCGTGGCGATCCACGATCGATCCCGTGTCGTTCCTGGGTACCGGGTTCGTGGCAGGCGTGGAGCAGGCTACAAACGCCTTTCCGGGGTATGGACAGGGTGCCACGGGCTATGCGAAGCGCTACGGCGCATCCTTTGCAGATGGTGCGATCAGCACCTTTCTTGGCGGAGCCATTCTGCCAAGCCTGTTCCGGCAGGACCCGCGCTACTACTTTCAGGGCACCGGCACGACCGGTTCGCGCGCAGGGCATGCTGTCGCAAGCGTGTTTGTGACGCATGGCAACAATGGCAAGCGGCAGTTTAATTACAGCAACATACTCGGCAACTTCGCTTCAGCCGGGCTTTCCAACCTGTACTACCCGGCAAGCGACCGCAATGGCGCGGGCCTGACCTTTGCGAATGTCGCCATCGGCACCGGCTTCGGTATGTTTGGTGCGCTGATGCAAGAGTTTGTGGTGCCCAGGCTGACCCCGCACCTGCCGAAACGTGTCGGCGCGCGCGGCAACTAGGCTCGGTCACCGCACATGTCAGCGTAGAAAAGTTGTGATGGCATCCACCACGCGGACCTGCTCGTCTTCACGCAGTTCCGGGTAGATGGGCAGCGCCAGCACCTCACGTGCGGCCCGCTCACTCTCTGGAAACTGTCCCTGTCGATAGCCCAGGTGCAGCAGTGCTTCCTGCAGGTGCAGTGGCACGGGATAGTAAATCTCTGACCCAATGCCATGAGAGGTCAGATATGCCCGAAGATCGTCACGCCGAGCGGTGCGGATGACGTACTGGTGCCAGACGTGGGTACCACGCGGGTCTGCGGTGGGCAGAACGACACCTCCATCAGCGACCGGGCCGGAGAGCCCAGCCTCCTGGAACAGTGCGGAATAGCGGGCAGCGATACGCGCGCGATCCTCATTCCATTGGGCAATGGACCGCATCTTCACCAGCAGAACGGCTGCCTGAACGGTATCCAGACGGCTGTTCCAACCAACCTGATCATGGTAATAACGGCGGCGCATGCCGTGGGCGCGCAGGGCGGTTGCGCGCTCCGCTGCGGCACCATCGCGAAAGGTCGCAAGGCCTCCGTCGCCCCAGGCGCTGAGGTTCTTTGTGGGATAAAACGAGAAAGCAGCCGCGTCGCCCAGCGCACCGGCCGCCGTGCCCCGCCAGCGCGCTCCAAAGGCCTGTGCGGCGTCTTCGATCAGCAAGAGGTTACGGGCGGCAGCCAGGGAGGCAAACCGGTCCCAGTCCACGCACTGGCCGTAGAGGTGGACGGGCATGACAGCCTTAACGTCAGGGTTCGCGGCGACGGCATCCGCCGTGGCATCCGGCGAAAGGTTGAAGCTGACCGGGTCGATATCGGCCAGCACGGGGCGCGCGCCGACGCGCAGGATACTGCTGACCGTGGCAAAAAACGAGAAGGGCGTGGTGACTACGGCGTCGCCCGCGCCGATGCTGCAGGCCTCCATGGCGAGCCACAGTGCATCGGTGCCGCTGGCGCATCCCACGGCGGCTGTAGCCCCGGTACTACGCTGCACGGCCGCTTCGAACTCCGCTACCTCGCGGCCCAGGATGAAGCGGCCACCCGCGCATACTTCGGCGATGGCAAGTCCGATCGCCTCGCCCACCGTGGCGTATTGGCGGTAGAGGTCGAGCATCGGGATGGGCGGCGCGGAGCTATTCTGCATGGATGCCTATCTTAAGTCATGCGGGCACACTCTGCGTTCCAGTCCGGTGGGCACGTCTTGCAGAGGATGATGCTTTTCGCTGCCACGAATAATTTCGCTACCGACACGGATTTATTGCGTCTAAACCGGCAGCGCGCGTAGCATATCGCAGGCGTCCCATGTCATGGCAAGATCGTTGCCTAAAATGTGTTTGTTTCTGGAAGTGACACTTCCTGGTTGATTCCCGCTGCAGCGGTGATCTTGTGGTCCATCGAAAAATAAAGACAGCCCACTGAATGGCGCTGGAAAAGGAGATCGGCACGTATGGATTCAAAGCCGGCACAAAACATTCAGGACACCTTCCTGAACACGGTTCGCAAGGACAAGAGCGCGGTCACCATCTACCTGGTTAGCGGTGTCAAGCTGACAGGAAAGATCCGTTCCTTTGACAAGTATTCCGTCCTGCTGGAAAACAATGCGCAGGAGCAATTGATTTTTAAACATGCAATTTCTACGGTGGTGTCAGCGCGCGGCAGCGGAGCAGGAATGGAACGCCCACACAGCACGCACCCAGCATCGCGGTCTGAAGGTGCTGAACATGCAGCCGCACCCGGTGGGATCACGGGTGCCTGAGCACCTTGCCTAGAGCAGTGAAGTCCCAGCAGTCCGGCAGTCAACGGGCGACCAGTAAAGACAAGCCCGGTGTCGCAGCACGTCCTTTGTTGCAACAATTGGCTGAACGTGGATCGGGTCATTTAACGGAATCGGACGCTGAGCGAGCCGTGCTTGTTTCAGTTGAGATCACCGCGGAGCGCCGCAAGCTGTCGCGCGTCGCGCAGCAGGCGCGCACCGCTGCCAGCCTGGACGTGGAAGACGTCGAACCTGCGGAAGTTCCGTCCGATCTGGACTTTGAAGCGGCTCTTGCAGAGTTTTACGAGCTGGCCCAGTCAGCCGGAGCCGAAGTGGTTGCTACCGTGGTCCAGCGGCGCGGTAAGCCCGATCCAGCGACCCTAATCGGTCCGGGCAAGGTCGAGGAACTGGCGGCGGTCGTTGCAAGCAGCGGCGCGAACCTGGTGCTGTTCGACCATGAGCTGACGCCCTCGCAACTGCGCAACCTCGATGACGAATTACCCTGTCGCGTGATCGACCGGACGCAGCTGATCCTGGACATCTTTGCCCGGCATGCGCGCACACGCGAAGGGCATTTGCAGGTGGAGCTTGCCCAACTGGAATACCAGTTGCCCCGGCTGGCAGGCAAGGGAAAGGCCATGTCGCAACTGGGTGGCGGCATTGGCACGCGAGGCCCCGGCGAAACCAAGCTGGAGACGGATCGCCGGCGCATTCGCGCGCGCATCGACCGTCTGCGGCTGCAGTTGGAGACGGTTCGCCGCAACCGGAACCAGCAACGCCAGCGCAGGGAAGCGGTGCCGGTGCCGACCGTGGCGCTGGTGGGCTATACCAATGCCGGCAAAAGCACGCTGTTCAACGCCCTGACTGAAGCGGGTGTGGAAGAGTCGTCCCGCATGTTTGCGACACTGGACCCCAAGCTGCGGCAGCTCACACTGCCCTCTCGCCGCAAAGTGCTGCTGAGCGACACTGTGGGCTTCATCCGCAACCTGCCGCACACACTCGTGACCAGCTTTCGAGCCACTCTGGAAGAGGTGGAACGCGCGGAACTGTTGCTGCACGTGCGCGACGCGTCGTCGCCCATGCTGGACGAGCAGAAATCGCAGGTGGAAAAGGTCCTGGCTGAACTGAACGTGGGCCGCACACCCACGCTGCAGGTGCTGAACAAGATCGATCTCTTAGCGGAAAAAGCGCGGCTGGAGCTGACTGCATTTCCAGAGGCGGGCACCATTCCCGTTTCCGCGCACAATGGCGAGGGCTTGCAGGCGTTGGTTGCTGCTGTCGAAGAACGCATCGGGGGCGCGGAAGCTGCCGATCCCACTGCCACCGTGAACTTTCGCATTCCACAGCGCGAAGGCCGCACGCTTGCCGCACTGGAAGGTGGAGCGTTTCTTGAGAACAAGCGATTCGAAGGCAATCTGATCCTGTTCACCGCGCATGGCCCCACGTCGCTGCTGCAGCGTTACCGCCGGTTCATTGCCCGTGAACATGGGTCGTTGCCGGAGACGGCACCCGCGAAAGTGCGTCCAAGATACCGCACACGGGCAGCACAGCCGTAAACGCCGTGCTGGCAGGTAGAAATGGAAAGGGCCTGCTCCTCGTCATGAGAAGCAGACCCTTTGTGGCTCCGGGATGCAGAGGCGCTTACTTTGCGCCTTCCGAGAGGGCCTCGCCGAGTTCGCGAATGTGCTTGGCATTGGCATTTTCACCATCGCCCGCAACCGCAACCGTATCCTTGCCCAGCGTGGCGACCAGTTTCTTGACTGCGTCGCCGTCGATTTCCTTGGCTTGCAGCAGCTTCTTCAGCTTGCCCAGGTGCGTCACGACCTTCTTGACGCCCTCTTCGTCGTGCTTGGCAAGGTAGTCTTCCCAGCCCTCGATGTTGGCAACAGCCTTCTCAATGGTGAAGTTCTGGACGCCACCTTTGATGGCTTCCAGGGTGGTCTTGAGGCGAGTAGTTGGCATGGTCTTCCTTCTCTGACTTCGTTACGTACGAGCGCTGATGGACCCGTCCCTGATAGGGATGCGATCCTTTGGGAAGGTTTGTTCTGCCATTTGGCGGCATTGATGCCACGGCACGGAATCCGTGTTCGTTGCATATCCTAAAAGCCTGAATACGCGCGATCAGAGCGGAATGCGCAAAGGTGTATAGCGCGGACCTACAGTTCGCACATCATGGTCGGCTCTCAACCTGGGCTCGCCCCAGGCTTTTACAACCCGGACCTTTGGCCCGCATTGACACGACGACTCCCGATCATTACGCCTTCGACAACAATGCTTCAGAGCATGTTCTCTCAAGGTGTAGCCGCTATGTATGTGTCGCGCCTACAGCGCTCTGTGTGGCTTGACTCGCATACCTAGGTGTATCCACCTATAGCTTCCCAGAGGTTCATGCTGAGTACGTTGCAGGTCGAACTTGCGGCTTTAGCCGCCGAGATAGCTGGAACGGATCCTAACGGAGGTGG
>CAXUEW010000183.1:0-6997 GCA_964250115.1 uncultured Terriglobus sp. | reverse complement strand
CGCCGTACAGGATCATGGAGTGCGAACAGTCCAGCATGACCACAGTGGCGCATGAAGATTGGTAGTCTGACTGGTGGATGACGAGGTCGTTGTACTCGACATTCAGCGGCAGGGTAAGACCTTCGCGCTGGATGGCGTTCGAGAGCGTCGCGTTCACGTCGAGGTTCATCACGTCGCCAAACTCGTAGGGCTTCGACGATCCGCTGCTCTCGATACCGCTGGCCTCGTAGCGGGTGTCGTGCCGCCCGCTGACCGCGCGGCCCATGCCACCCAGCAGGTCGCGTAGTGACTTGTAGCTAAGAAAGTCCATGGACTTGTCCGTGACGTGAAAGCGGACGTTGTCCTGCGGCGGTGCTGGCTGGGCGATCTCACCCGGCCCCGTGCTGCCCATCTGTGACTCACCGACTTCGCCGGGCTGCTGCTGGATGTAGTCGCCCTGTTGCATGCGTTCCACCAGCGAATCGAGCATCTGTTCGCGCTGCTCGTCGCTCATGGCCTCGTACTTTTCCTGCATCGCCTCGTCGAGGAAGTCGCCGGCCTCCATCACCTGACGGAGTGCCTCGCGCAGGTTCTCCATGGTGTGTTCGCCGTTCATCTCCTGGAAGCGCGAGAAAGGGTCCTGAAAGCCGCTGTCGAGCATGAAGTCGCTCAGCGCTTCCATTAGGTCGTTCATGTTGATGTCGCTTGCCAGGTCGCCGTTGAACTTTGTATAGCGTGTGCGCTTCATCGAAACCTCTTGAGTAGCCGAGCTATAAACCCCGTCTCAGGCTCTGAAACGATTGGGCGATTCATAGCGGCTTTTACCGTAATGGCGCCGACGGAGGGGCGGAGGAAGGGGTAAGTGTCCGACCGCGAGATCTTGATGAGAACGCGCTTGTCACTTCCGCGGTACTGAACCGCCCCACAACAGCTAGCACTCATACCCGCTATAGCTTCATCTACTTCGGCATCATTCGTTGGTTGCCGTCTAAAATAGCATTCTTCATAGCCTGTATCGCCAATACGCATGCCCATCAGATTGGGTGCTGCCGCAGGCGGTGCGCCACAGAACATGCATTCATTTGTCTCTACGAAGAAGTCGTCCATTCGGTATCACCCTAGTTGAAGCCCCGCTTGGAACGGTTGCGGTTCTGGAAGTCCTGACCGTCACGATCCTTGTCGCGTGCTTCATCCTGGAAGTTCTGCCCACGTTCCTTGCGGCCCTGCTTCTCGCCGGCGGAGAAGGTGCGCTCCTCTGTGCGAGACAGGCGCTTGTGCGCGGTCATGCCTTCCAGCAGGAATTCTGCCGCGGATACCAGGGCTTCGCTTCCGGCACGTTTTTCGAGACCCAGCGGCTTCAGCTTTGCGCACAGACCTTGGATCTGTTGCAATTCAGTCAGCGACTGTTCTGCCGAGACGGTGTCGGAGAGTTGAACCGTGCCGCCCAGGTTGAACCACTGCTCGATCTGTTGCGTGTTCAATTCAGCAAAGTAGCCATCGAAGGTGCGCTGCACGGCCGTCTTGATGATGTCGCGGACGACGGCATCCGCACCGCGCATCTCGCCCTCGTACTCGAGTTCGATCTTGCCAGTGATGCCCGGCAGCGCTGTGTAAATGTCGCCGATGCGCGGCACGGCAACGCTCTCGCCATGGGCCAGGGCGCGGCGCTCGGCATTGGAGATGACGAGTTCCATGGTGGAGATGGGCAGCCGCTGCGACACGCCGCTGCGCTTGTCCACACGCTTGTCCTCGCGGGCGGCGAAGGCGATCTGCTCGACTGTTTCGCGGATGTACTGGGGAACGTGGATGTCGAGCGCGGAGCGCGTGGACCATGCTTCCTGCTGCGTAACGGAGATCGCCTGCTCCAATGAGTCCAGGTAATGCGTGCGGATTTCGGAGCCGATGCGGTCTTTCAGCGGCGTGACGATCTTGCCTCGCGCCGTGTAGTCCTCGGGATTGGCGGAGAAGGTGATGGCAACATCCAGTTCCAGGCGGACGGGGTAGCCCTTAATCTGCACGTCGCCTTCCTGCATGATGTTGAAGAGCGCAACCTGGATTTTGCCGGCGAGATCCGGTACTTCATTCACGGCGAAGATGCCGCGATTGGCGCGGGGCAGCAGACCGTAATGCATGGTCAGTTCGCTGGAAAGCTGCTCGCCGCTGCGGGCGGCCTTAATGGGGTCCACGTCGCCGATCAGGTCGGCCACCGTTACGTCGGGCGTTGCCAGCTTTTCGACGTACCGCTCATCGGGCGTCAGCCATGCGATGGGCGTTTCGTCACCTTTTACGGCGATCAGATTGCGCGCGTACTGTGAGAGCGGCTTGTAAGGGTTGTCGCGGGTTTCAGACCCGGCAACGTAGGGCACCACGGCGTCCAGCAGCGTGGTCAGCCCACGCAGGATGCGGCTCTTCGCCTGTCCGCGCAGACCCAGCAGGATGAAGTTATGGCGCGAAAGGACCGCGTTCACAATCTGCGGAACGACGGTATCTTCATACCCGACAATGCCTGGAAAGAGTGATTCCTTGGCGCGCAGCTTGGCGATTAGGTTGTCGCGAAGCTCATCCTTGACGGAACGGGAGACGCGGTCCGCAGTCCATTCACTCGTCCGAAGTTCGCCAAGGGTCTGTGGAAGCGTCTGCGACGGGAGCGGGTTCTTGATTGCCATCTGACCCAAGTATACGAGCGGTTGCTGCGCCCGGAAGCGGACCTAGTAGGCGGCTTCCAGTTCGTCAAGCAAAGCCTGCATTTCTGAAGCGGCATGGCTGTTGCGGGTGCGTTCTGCCGCGGCAAGGCCCGCTTGCAGGCGCGTTTTTGCTTCGGCATTGCGGTGCAGCTTCGCAAGGGTCTGGCCGCTCATCTGGTAGGCGGGAACGTAATCCGGATTTTGTTCCGTGGTCGCGTCAAACTCGGCCAGCGCGGTGTCCGTGTTGCCTTGACTGAGGTGTTCCATAGCCAGGCCGTAGCGGGCAAAGCTGTCAGCGGGGTTGGCCGCCAGAATCTCGGAGAGCATCGCGATCTTGTCCATGCCCTATTGTTGGCACGGAACCCTTACTCAGGCAAACCGCGCACTGTCGCCGGACGTTCGGCTTCCTCCTCGTCCATCAGCGAACCAAGCAGTTGCGACACCGTTTGCGGTATCAGTGCCACCGCAAACGGGAGGAAGATGCGCACCTCATCGATCTTGCCAAGCACGATCCACAACGGCAGGAACAGGGCAATCGCAACGCAGAGAGCCATGGCTGCCGGTTCCTGCGAGTCGCGCCGGCGCACCGCTACCGCCAGCGTGTAGATGACGGGTGCCATGAACAGCACGAACGCGATGATCCGTAGAGGCTCGTGCAGATTCATGCGCAGTTGAAAGACGGGTGTGTCGCCGTAGGTCGCGTGCGGATACAGCCTATGTATCAGAAACCACTGCACCGCAGCCGCCAACGCTGCAGCAATGAAGGAGAGGCAGATGTTGAATATCCGGGGCGCGGGAAGATTACTCCCACTGCGCGATATCGCAAAGAGGAAGACGCCCGCATAGAAGCACACGGTCATGTCCGCGCGGGTAAGCGCTTGCAGAAAGCTTACGAGCAGCGTCAGACATGCGATAACGGCAAAGCTTACGGGCCTGCTGGTGCGCCAACTGAGCAGCAAAAGCATCGCAGCAACAAAGCAAGTAGTGGGTAGCGTCTCGGGCCGCTGGTACCACTGCAGCCACAGCAGGTAATATGCGAACAGAAACAAGAATGCGGCATACCCAAGCCAGCGGCCTGTGCTGCCCACCCGCCGAAACGCTGCGGAACGCTCGATCAACTTCAGCAGGATGAACCCTGCTACCGCCCCAGCAAGCAGATCGAACAGGACAAAACTGTACCGGAAAGGAAACTGCATGTGTTGTTGCAGCAGCCATGCCGTGCGCACCACCAGCAGCCGGTATTGCTGTGGCGCAGCAGCCTGTCCTGCAACGATATCCAGGTTGCCGCCCGGATTCTTATGGAACTCCGTGCTGTAACCCCAATAATCCAGGAAGCAGATAGAACACAGCAGCGCGAGAAAGATCCAGCGGACGGCTCGCTTTGGAGAAGTTTTCATCAGGGCGGTCAGGGTAGATGAGCCAAGGCTACCATTCGCCGCGTGACGGCTGGTCCGATACCTAAGCTAGATCGTCCGCAAAGTACACTAGAAGATGATGGAAGTGACGCATAGAACGGTGGCAAACTCGCAGGCCGAGCGTAGCGAAGTGATCTTTCCTGGGGATTCCAACTCGCTGGGAAATCTGTTTGGCGGCCGACTGATGCAGTTCATCGACCTGGTGGGCGCAGTGGCGGCCTACCGTCATGCGCGGTCAACTGCCGTGGTAACTGCGAGCATGGACCACCTCGACTTCGTCGCCCCCGTCCACATCGGTGACCTGCTCATCCTGAAGGCGAGCGTCAACCGCGCGTTCAAGACCAGCATGGAAGTCGGCGTGAAAGCCATGGTGGAAGACCCCAAAACACGCGCTCTGCGGCATGTTTCCACTGCCTACGTCACGTATGTCGCGGTCGATCAGACGGGAACGCCTGTTCCGGTGGAGCCAGTCGTGCCCGAAACAGAGCACCAGAAACGGCGCTATGACGACGCACAGCGCCGTCGCGAGAACCGCGCCGGTGAGACAACACGCAAGCGCGAGTTGCGTAAGGCGCTAACGTCTGACTGGCACGTCTAGCACTAAGAATCTCCGCACGCAGAAAACGCATCACTTGAGGACGACATGGGACACATGGGACAACCCGCAACAGCCAACAAGGCTCCGCAGGGACCGCATGCTTTGCCGGGCATCAGCGCTGTCATCGCAGTCGGCAGCGGTAAAGGCGGGGTCGGCAAGACGACCGTAAGTGTCAACCTGGCAGTTGCATTGGCGAAGCTGGGCTACCGCGTCGGTTTGATCGATGCCGACATCTACGGTCCGAACGTGCCTATGATGATGGGCCAGTCGCGCCAGCCTTCCGTTACGAGCGATAGCATGATGGAACCGCTCGAGAGCTTCGGTGTCAAGTTCATCTCGGTTGGCCTCATCTCGCCGGGCGACAAGCCGCTGGTGATGCGCGGCCCCATGCTGCACCAGATCATCCGGCAATTCCTGCAGCAGGTGGCCTGGGGTCAGTTGGATTACCTCTTGGTCGACCTGCCGCCAGGGACGGGTGACGTCGTCATCTCGCTGGTGCAAACGGTACCGCTGACCGGTGCGATTGTGGTTTCTACCGGCTCCGGGGTGGCGCTGCAGGACGCGCGCAAGGCGCTGGAGATGTTCCACCAGGTCAACGTCGAGGTGCTCGGCCTGGTGGAAAACATGTCGAAGATGACGCTGCCAAGCGGCGAGGTGATCGATGTGTTTGGCGCAGGTGGCACGGAAAGCACGGCGCGCCAGTACAACCTACCGTTCCTGGGTTCGATCGACCTGGATCCGCAGATTCGAGCCGGTGGCGACCGCGGCATGCCCGTTGCGCTCGCAGGTCCCGAAGATTCCCGTGCCGCCGCTTATTTTGCCATTGCTCACGAAGTGATCGACCGCGCACAGGACGTACTGGATGAGAGCCAGAATGTCTTCGAGGTCACTTAACGCGATGTAGAGACATGAGTCCCGATGACTCAGATTTGATTTGCAGCAAGGTAAAATAATTCGAATGGCGGAATCGGGACAAACCGGTTGGGAACTGCACGCGCGGCAGCGTGCCATCCTTTCGGCCGCTGTGGAATTGTACGTACAGACCGGCGAGCCGGTTGCATCGCAGGCCATTGCCAGCCTTAGCGGCCTCAGTTCGGCTACCGTTCGCAACACCATGGCCGAACTAGCCGATGCCGGCATGCTGGAGCAGCCGCACACCTCAGCCGGGCGCATCCCCACGGCGCGTGCGTTTCGCCTGCATGTCGAGCAGATTCGCGGCGAAAATCGGCTGGCACCAAGGCTGCTGCCGGAGAGTTCGCGCACACAAATCGATTCACATCTGCATGGCATCGCCACCGCCGAAGCCTTCCTGGAACGCACATCGCAGGTGCTTGCCACGCTTTCGAGTGGCGTGGGCGTAGCGCTTGCATCCGTGCAGGTGGGCGACCTGCTGGAGCATGTGCACTTTCAGCGGCTTGCGCAACGTAAGGTGCTCGCCGTCGTGGTCACACGTTCTGGAGCGGTTCGCGACCGTGTCCTGCTGCTGCGGGACGATCTCGGAAGCAGTGAGTTGGAAAGTGCGGCCCGGTACCTGAACGAGAATTTCCGCGGCTGGAGTATCGAGCGAGTTCACGCCGAACTCGCCAGCAGAGCGGAGCGTGAACGCAGCGAGTACCTGCGTCTGCTGCGTTCCGCGGAAGAACTTTGGACGGCGGTCGTGCCCGCCGACCGGTCGCGTGAGCAGACCTTGTTTGTCGAGGGCGTTTCCAATCTGTTGAGCGGTGCCGACGGAGATCGCGCCCGCATGCGCGAAATGCTGGCGGCGCTGGAAGCAAAGGAGCAGTTGGTAGCGCTGCTGACCGCCTACGTGGACACAGGGCCGGATGCGTATGGCACGTCCGTCCGCGTGGTCTTCAACATGGAGGAGCGCGCACCGAAGATGCAGGGGTTGGTTCTGATTGCGGCACCGGCGCTGCTTGACGGTACGCGGCGCGGCACGGTTGGTGTCATCGGCACGCAGCGGATGCACTACGAAAATACAATCAATGCAGTGGGTTATGCCGCACAGTTGTTCACGCTGTCGCTTGGTGAGGGAACCGATTAGACATGGAACAACCTGACGTTTAGGCAGAAAGCAAAAGATGATTTCAGATCGATACAGGAAGTGGATGGGCATGAACGGAACCGACGAGATGATGGAGTCACCCGCAACGGATGCGGAGGTAATCGGCGCGGTGGAAGCGGAAGAAAGCATACCTGCGATCGCTGGAGCGAGCGGAAGCGCCGTATCGCAAGCTGAATACGACCAGGTCAAGAGCGAACGCGATCAGGTGATTGATCGTATGGCCCGCCTGCAGGCGGAGTTTGATAACGCACGCAAG
>CAXUEW010000182.1:4805-7007 GCA_964250115.1 uncultured Terriglobus sp. | reverse complement strand
ACACCGTAATACAGCGGAAAAATCCGCAGCACGCGCCGCATGTAGAAGTTGCGAAAGAAGTGCGCCGTTCCAAGCGAGTCAACGAGGATGCCCGTGATCAGGAATCCGGACAGCACAAAGAAGAGATCGACTCCCCATAGCCCCCAAAAGAAGATCTTTCCAAGCAGCCGCACCGGGAGGGCCTGCGCCCCGTAGTTCACGGCGAAAAGATGGGAGGCCATGACGGCAAGAATCGCGAGACCGCGCAGGCCGTCCAGCGGGACAAGATGCCCACGGCCAAGGTGCCGTGTCCTTGGTTCTCCCGTCGGCGGCACTGTCTCAGGAGCGAGAGGCATCAATGCCGCCAGAATAACAGTCCACGCGGGTAATTGAGGTGATAGCACGGGATAAGCGAGATCAACGGAACGCGGGGTAGGCAGGCTCCGCCTTATCGTTGCAGCAGGTCCACTGGTTCGTGCGGGTCGCGGATGCGTACGTGTTTTGCCAGCGACGGATATGCTTTCGCCACAGCCTGGTACATCTGCCACGCTACGTTGCGGTAGCTCCAGTGGCCTGCGAGTGTGGAACGCAGTTCGCTGATATAGACCGCCTCGGCGAAGTCCATGATGAAGAGTGAACGGCAGCGCGTCGCCAGCGGTAGTGCGTAATCCGCCGGGCTGCTCCCGCTTCCGTTGAAGGATGATGCCGCAGGCTTTGCTTGGGAGGCATGCAGCGGCTCTCCCCATGTCATGGTGATGTCTCCCCCGGCGAACTGTGGCACCGGAACCGGTGCGTCAGAGTGTGCTGCCAGCTTCGGCAGCGCAGGTTCCAACGCGTGTGAGGTGACTGTGCCGGCGGCCCGCTTATGGAACGCGAAGGCCCGCTCCATCAGTTCGGTGTACCGCGCGTGCACGGATGAACCGGAGACTTGGGGCTGGCCAGGGAAGTCAGGCATTTCATACCCGTGAGCAGTTGTATAACCCTGCAACAACTGCGTGCATCGCCGGTGCCGGTGCATATCCCGGAAGCCGCCAATGTCCATCAGGATGTCGAAGCGAAGGCCGTTGGCTGCGGCAAAGGCGCGTGGCAGTTCGTCATGCTTTCCACGATGCTGCGTGCCGAGCTGGATGATTTCGTCGATGCGCTTTTCCGGGAGTGATGCAATCGCTTCGCGAAGTTGCCGGTACCGATAGTGCGTGTGCGGGTAGAGCAGGGAAGCCGCAAGGTCGATTTCAAGCGACAGCGACTCTCCCGCGGGCGCCAGCACCAGGTCCACGTGCGGAGCATCTGCCGGCATCGGCTCGATAACAGTGCCATGCATAAGTTCAAGCGCAGCCTGCCGCAGCATGGCGCGACTTTCACGTTCGAAGTCGCTGGGTGCGGTGTACTTAACCAGCGTGGGGCTGGTGCGCACTTCACGCAGCAGATGTTCGCCTGCACGCGCGGCAAAATCAGCATCCAGCGCGCGGATTTCGTTTAGCAACTCCGCGCTGGCGGCGTGCTGCACATTCCACGCAGGGCCACCAGCGGCGGCACGCAACTTTTCACCCAGTTCGCGAATTTCGGCATACTCGCTTCCCAGAAGGCGTGCGATCTGGCCTTCGAGCGTTCGCGCGTTGGTGATCTGACCCAGCGACGTATTCGTTGCCAGCGGCAGCAGGTACCGGGCCATGTCGTAGGCGCGTGCTCGCAGCGTGCGCGTGTACGCGGCCTCCTCCATGCCTGCGGGGCGGGGCGTGTGCGCTTTCAATTCCAGCAGCATGCCTTCGCCGACTTCGGTGTAGCCGGCGAACAGCGCGTCCACGGTCGCGGTGTACTCCGCTGCCTGCTCAGACGAGGAGAACTGCGGCGTGTAGTAGCCCGATTTGCGGAAGTTCTGGTAGCGCGTAGACCGCTCCTGCCCGTCCCATCGGGGCTCATCCACCAGCACGATGGCGGCCAGGAGCGACAGGCGTTCCACCGCGAAGGCGACATGCGCAAGGTCGGCGATCGAGCGGTGCCCGTACTGAAAGTAGAAGGTGTTCAGGAATTGCTTAGCGCGTTGCGTGCTGATCTCAGCCAGCGATTCGCGCAGGGTCAGGGCCGATCGCGAGTACTTGGCCATGGCATAGGCCAGCACCTCAGGGTCAGCTCCGTGGATCGCATACACGTCGGTGCCGTCGGTCTGCGGCAGTTTTGAGGAGTCGCTCATGTACCCAACAGGATATCGTGCGAACTTCTTTC
>CAXUEW010000182.1:0-4795 GCA_964250115.1 uncultured Terriglobus sp. | reverse complement strand
GAAGAACCAATCGAGCCCCATCAGCCGCCGCATCTCAAGTGTGCGTGCCCGAAGACAACAGCCCGTTTGAAGAGGTAGAGCACCGCCCGTGGCCGCACCCCGCCCAGCCCTGGCGCTTGCGGCAGAGGTGGTCCCGGTTGCTGTTTGCGCACTGGCCCATAGCCGCCGCCGACATCCAGGCTAAGCTTCCAGCGGGTTTGCGTGTGGACACCTTCGACGGTTGGGCGTGGCTGGGCGTGGTGCCGTTCGTCATGGATCGCGTTCGCTTCCGTACCGCGGGGCAACGTTCCATCAGCGTGCCGACGGCGGCCTCCTTCCCGGAACTGAACCTGCGAACGTACGTTCTGGGCCCAGACGGACGCGCGGGCGTTTACTTCTTCTCGCTGGACGCCGGCAGCCTGCTTGCTGTGGCAGGGGCTCGCATCGGCTTCGGCCTACCGTATTTCTGGGCGCGGATGAGCGAGCACGTTGCAGGTGATACGGTGCATTATGACTCGCACCGTATCTTCGGTGGCAAGCATGCCGATGCCACGTTCGAGGGTAGCTTCCGGCCCCTGCGCAAGCCCGCACCTGACGATAGTCTGCAGCGTTTTCTCACGGCCCGTTACGCCTTGTACGTGCGGCGCTTTGGATCTGTGCACATAGGCGAGATTCATCATCGGCCATGGCGGTTGGAGCAGGCTGAAGCGGAGTTCCGCATCAACACGCTGCCTGCCAGTTTCGGCTTCGTCCTGCCGGATCGCGCGCCGCTGCTGCACTACTCGGAGCAGATTGCAATGGAGGCCTGGCTGCCGCGGCGAGTGGGCGATCTCGATCAACAAAAATAGACAGTGATTCGTTCGGAGCTTTTGTAGAAGAGGCTCCAGTGTTTGGACTACCTGACAGTGTGTCGGACCCTTCGTTTCGCTCACGATGACGCTTGCTATCTTGCCATGCGTTCCGCCCACCCATTAGAGTTGCTGCGTTTGAGTTTTCATCCCAGCATCCCGGAGCACCTCATGCATTCCCTTAATCGCAGGCAGTTCCTTTCACGCAGCGCTCTGACCGTGGCTGGTGTGGCCGTCACCGCTGCACTTCCATCGTGGGCCTGGGCTGACCCGCTCGGCCTGCCGATAGGCATCCAGCTCTACGTCGTCGGCGCGGACATGCAGAAGGACGCCGCCGCCGCTGTGAAGCAGATTGCTGCCATCGGCTACAAGGAAGTGGAAACCGCGGGATTTGGCTCGCTGAAGACCGCGAAGGAATTGCGTAAGGCTCTGGACGACAACGGCCTCAAGTGTCCCAGCGCGCACCTGCCGCTCCGGCTGAACGATCTCAATGCGTCTTTTGACGATGCCCACGCACTCGGCTGCACCTATGCCTCCTCATCCGTGCCGCAGATGTGGCTTGCACCGCCGATGGATCCGAACATGACACCGGAACAGCGGCGCGCATCCATGGGCGGCATGCTGAAGCCGCTAACACCCGACCAGTTCAAGGTGCTGGCGGACGACATGAACAAGGTGGGAGCTGCGGCAAAAGCAGGCGGTCTGAAGTTCTGCGCGCACAACCACACCATGGAATTCGCCATGGACGGCGACAAACCCGGCTACGACTATCTGTTGACGCACACGGACAAGGATCTGGTCAGCTTTGAGATTGATTGCGGATGGATGACGGTGGCCGGGTATAAGCCAGCCGACTACGTCAAGCGTTACCCGGGCCGCATCAAGATGCTGCATATCAAGGACTTCATACCCTATCCCAAGGGTGCCAGCACGGGCGGTCCTATCCGTCCCGAGGGCGCGGAGATCGGCCAGGGCGTCGTCAACTACAAGGAGATTTTTGCCGGCGTCAAGGGTGCAGGTATCGAGCACATCTTCGTCGAGCAGGAAGGCCCCTACGCACGCATGCCCGCCATGCAGGCTGCCGCGGTGGACTACAAGTACCTGCACTCACTGTCTTAAACTCGGACTCTGTCCTGCCTTTGGCTTTTAACACGGTGGGCACGGAGGGTACACGGTAGGTTTACCGCTGCAAGACCTCCATGTACCCTCCGCGCCCACCGTGTTAAAAGTAGTTGCTCTCGATAGCCCTTTCCAACTGGCATGGTTAGGCCGGCTTTTTCCAGAGCCGTAGCGAATTTAATCCGGCTTCTGCCTTCTGTTGAATGCCCTCAAGACGTATGAAGCAGCATTTCAGCATCCGAACCCGCCCGACTCTCATCTGGAACTCTGAACAGCACATATGGTTTCGCGACGCTGTTGGTCGCTCTGTGCGCCAGGAGTCCTGCTTTGCACGCACTACTTGAAAGACCCGTAGAAACTACGACCAGCGATCCAGCTTCCACGTTCCGGCGGATATCGAGAGCGTGTGCCTGCGGCTTGCTGGCCACCGGCATTGCGCTGGCCGTGGCGGGTTGCAGTAAGGCACCACCGCCGCCGCCCGCACCACAAGCTACGCCAGTAGCCGTCATGCCGGTTTCACTTACCAGCGTGCCGCTCAGCGACAGTTATGTAGCCACCATCAAGAGCAGGCGCACCACTACGCTGCAGCCGCAGGTGGACGGCCGCATTACGCGCATTCTGGTGCACAGCGGCCAGAACGTCGCGGCAGGACAGTTGTTGCTGCAGATCGACCCTTTGAAACAGCAGGCCAGCGTACAGCAGGGTGTTGCGACGGAGCTGCAGCAGAAGTCGCAGTTCCAATACAACCAAGCCGACGTGGAGCGGCAGCGCCAGTTGTTTGAAGCCGGCGTCATCTCGAAGCAGGCCTACGATCTGGCGACGCAGTCTTTCGGAACCACGCAGGGCGCCTACAACGCAGCCCAGGCCGCCACGCGCACGCAGCGCGAGCAGTTGGCGTACTACCAGGTGCGCGCGCCCTTCGCCGGCATTGTGGGCGACATTCCCGTGCACCAGGGTGATTACGTTTCCCCAACCACCATGCTGACAACGGTCGATGAAGATCGCGACCTGGAAGCGTACATCTACGTGCCTACAGAGCGTTCCTCGCTGGTGCACAACAACCTGCCGGTCGAACTGCTGGACACTGCCGGGCATACGCTGACCAAGACTGCTATCAACTTCGTTTCTCCGCAGGTGGATAACGGGACGCAAAGCATCCTTGCCAAGGCACCCGTGTCTGCTGCCGGCAATCTTCGCAACCAGCAAATTGTGACGGCAAGGGTTACGTGGGACAGCAAGTCCGCGCCCACAGTACCGGTGCTGGCCGTGACCAAGATCGGCGGCGCGTCGTTTGTGTATCTTGCGATTAAGCGTGGCGATGGCTTCGCCGCACACCTTTCCAACGTCACGCTGGGCGATCCTATCGGGAACAACTACCCAGTCCTGACGGGCCTTAAACCAGGCGACCGCGTAATCCTCTCAGGCCTGCAGTTTCTGCAGGAGGGCGTGCCGGTCAAGCCTTTGGGCTAACGTGTGGCCCCTCGTGGTCTCAGCAGCAACAGGAAAGTAATTCATGGTTGAGTTCTTCATAAAGCGGCCAATCTTCGCCACCGTGTGCGCACTGCTCATTGTGCTGGCCGGTGCGATCTCCATTCCGACGCTGCCGATTTCGCTGTATCCGCAGCTTGCACCGCCGCAAGTCATCGTTGCCTGCAATTACGTGGGCGCGAACGCGCAGGTGGTCGAGTCGGCTGTAACGATTCCGCTGGAGACGGCCATCAACGGCGTCGAAGGCATGCGGTACATGAGTTCGACCAGCTCGAATGACGGTACGTCGTCCATCACCGTAACCTTCAACACGGGTTATGACCTTTCGATCGCTGCCGTGGACGTGCAGAACCGCGTCGCGACTGCCCAGGGTCGCCTGCCCGCTACGGTGACTGCCACCGGCATCAGCATCACCAAGGCAAATAGTAACTTCGTATTCGCCGCCGGCTTCCTTTCGCCCGACAACAGCCTATCGCAGGCCTTCGTATCGAACTACCTCGACGTGTACGTCAAGGACGCCTTAAAGCGCGTACCCGGCGTGGGCGACGTGGTCATCTTCGGCGAGCGCAAGTACGCCATGCGCATCTGGCTTGATCCAGCTCGCTTGGCGGCACGGCAGTTGACAGCATTGGACGTGACGGGCGCGCTGGCTGAGCAGAATGTGGAAGTGGCCGCCGGTCAGCTTGGACAGCCGCCCTCTGACGCCAAGCAGAGCTACCAAATGGCCGTACGCGTCGTTGGCCGCCTGAGCGATCCTCACGAGTTCGACAAGATCATCCTGAAGAACAATCCAAACTTCGGCGGCTTGGTGCTGCTGAAGGACGTCGGCCACGCAGAACTTGGCGCGGAAAACTACAACACCGATCTGCGTTTTCACTACGGCAACATTGGCGGCAGTGCCGTCGGTATCGGCGTGCAGCAGTTATCGAACGCCAACGCGCTGGACGTGGACAAGCGCTGCCGCGCCGTTCTTACGGAGTTGGAAAAGTCCTTTCCGCCGGGCCTGAAGGACTACATCGCAGTGGACACGACGCTGGTCATCGGCGATTCCGTGCACGAGGTGGTCGTGACCATCATCGAGGCCATCGCCATCGTCATCGCGGTGATCTTCCTGTTCCTGCAGGACTGGCGCTCGACGATTATTCCGGCGATCACGATTCCGGTTTCGCTGATCGGTACGTTTGCTTTCATTAAGATATTCGGCTTCTCCATCAACTCGTTGACCCTGTTCGGCATCACGCTCGCGACCGGCCTGGTGGTAGACGATGCCATTGTTGTGATTGAAAATGTGCAGCGCCATCTTGAGGAAGGCGTTGCCAATGCACGGGAAGCCACAAGTATTGCCATGGCCGAGGTGACCA
>CAXUEW010000181.1:0-7036 GCA_964250115.1 uncultured Terriglobus sp. | reverse complement strand
CCGGCGCTTCTTCGGTGCGTCTCACAGATACGACGCAGTGCCGTTCTATGACACTGCCGGTGCGGTGAAGCACGTCGTGGAGTCATGTGCGCCAGACGCTGCGGCCATTGCCGCACCCTATGCCGCGGAGGTGTACGGCGGAGCCATTCTGCTGCGCGACCTTGAGGATGATCCGCTGAACTTCACCCGCTTTTTCCTGCTGACGCGGCCGGACAACGCGGAGAGGCTAAGACCATTCCGCGCGGACATTAACAAGATCAGCGTGGCGTTCGAATTACCACACAGGCCCGGGTCGCTGCAGGAAGCCCTGTTGCTGTTGGCTCAGGACGGATTGGACCTCACCCGCATTGAATCGCGTCCTGTTCCCGGCAGGCCGTGGGAGTACATGTTCTTTGTTGATCTGCGCATCCCATCTGCGGGCGCGGCTGACGCAGTTCTTTGCCAGCTTCATACGATTTGTCGCAGTGTTAAAGAGTTTGGAAGGTACGCAGAGGCGGAGCCACAGGAGGCCAGTCCGGAACTGCTGCCGCTCGATCCTAAGTGCTAAACCATCGCGAGGAATGGCTTGCTGTCGATAAGCGTAGGAACGTTGAAGGAGCGGTATCACGCAGTTGAATCCTGTCTAAAATTGATGCATCACATGTAAGAAGATCTGATGGAAGGACACTCACATGCCGAATGATTTTGTCAGCGTCATCCAACCTATGGCCTCTGACCCGGACCGGAAGCGCGGCGCTCGCGCTCTGCCGGTATTGCCAGTGCGCGATACCGTTCTGTTCCCGCATGCAGTGTTGCCGCTGACGGTGGGAAGGGACAGCTCTATCCAATTGATTCAGTCGCTGGGTGAAGAGAAGACAATTCTGGTGGTAGCGCAACGCGACGCACGGCAGGATACGCCCGATGCCAGTGAGCTGCATCCGATTGGCACATTGGCCACGATCCATAAAGTCGTTAAGATGCCTAATCAATCACTTTTTGTCTTCACAGAGGGTACAGAACGTGTCCGGCTTGGCGAATTCGATCAACGCACGCCGTTCCTAACAGCGCAGTACGAGTCGATGGCGGCACCCGAGCCGGAGAGGTCACCTGAACTGGAAGCTCTACAGCGGAACGTTGTTTCGCAATTCCAGCAGATTGTGACCGCTTCCCCGACGTTATCGGATGACCTGCAGACGATCGCCCTGAATATTGAGGAGCCAGGACGTCTGGCTGACTTCATCGGCTCGTCGTTGCCGTTCCTGACCACGGCAGACAAGCAGGAATTGCTGGAGACGACCGACGCGGCAGAACGTCTGGAGCGTCTGAACCAGCACCTGGTGAAGGAACTGGAGGTGCAGCAGCTACGCTCAAAAATCCAGAGCGAGGTGCAGGACGCCGTGCAGCAGTCGCAGCGCGAGTACTACCTGCGCGAGCAGCAGAAGGCCATTAGCAAGGAACTCGGCGAGAGCGACGACAGCAACAAGCACATCACCGAACTGCGCGACAAGATTGAAGCCGCAGGCATGCCAGAAGATACCAAGAAAGAAGCGCTAAAGGAGCTGAATCGCCTGCAGCGCATGAACCCCGCGCAACCGGATTACGGCATGGCGCGTACCTACATCGAGTGGCTGGCCGTGCTGCCTTGGTCAAAAAGCACTGGCGGCAATGTCGACATCAAGAAGGCTGCGGAGTGCCTGGATGAGGATCACTACGGCCTGCAGAAGGTCAAGGATCGCATTTTGGACTACCTCTCTGTGCGCCGTCTCAAGCCCGACATGAAGGGTCCGATCCTGTGCTTTGTCGGACCTCCGGGCGTGGGTAAAACCTCGCTGGGCAAGAGCATTGCACGTGCGCTTGGACGTAAGTTTGCTCGCATTTCACTGGGTGGTATGCACGACGAAGCGGAAATCCGTGGACATCGCCGGACGTACATCGGCGCGATGCCGGGGCAGATCATCCAGAACCTGAAGCGCGTCGAGACGAACGATCCTGTCTTCATGCTGGACGAAATCGACAAGCTGGGACGTGATTTCCGTGGCGACCCCGCGAGTGCACTGTTGGAGACGCTGGATCCCGCTCAGAACGGAACCTTCCGCGACAACTACCTCGACCAGCCGTTCGATTTGTCGAAGGTGCTGTTTATCTGCACGGCCAATCAGCTCGACCCCATTCCCGCGCCGCTGCTGGACCGCATGGAAATCATCGAACTGACCGGCTACACGGAAGAAGAGAAGACCAACATTGCGGAGAAGTATCTTGTGCCACGGCAGATTAAGGAGAACGGCATTGAACCAGTTGCCGCGCCTGCCGTCGAAGGAAACAGGGAACAGGGAGAAGGGAACAGCCTGCCTGTCGATGCAGAGTCGCAGGTGCCGGAGTCTCAACTGCCGGAACCGGTCAATGGCGAACCGCGCATCATTTTTCCGCGCGAGTCGCTGGGCATCATCGCACGGCACTACACGCGGGAAGCCGGGGTCCGTAAGCTGGAGCAGTTGATCGGCACGGTCTGCCGCAAGCAGGCGCGCCGCATTGCTGAGGGCAAGGAAGAGCAGATCATAGTCACGGACGAGGTCATCCACCAGTTCCTTGGCGGCTACAAGGTGCGCGTGGATACCGAGATTGCCGAGCGCACCAAGCGCAGCGGCGTCGCCGTGGGCCTTGCCTGGACGCCAGTCGGCGGAGACGTGTTATTCATCGAAGCCAACCGCATGAAGGGTAAGGGCAACTTCCAGATCACGGGCCAGATTGGCGACGTGATGAAGGAGAGCATGCAGGCCGCGCTGACCTGGGTACGTTCCAACGCAGCGTCCATCGGCCTGGATGAAGATGTGCTGAAGGACATCGACTTGCACCTGCACGTGCCTGCGGGAGCGATCCCGAAGGACGGCCCAAGTGCGGGCGTCACGATGGCGACGGCAATCGTTAGTCTGCTTACGGATCGTCCGGTTCGGCCGCTGCTGGCCATGACGGGCGAGATCACGCTCAGCGGCAATGTGCTGCCGGTGGGCGGCATCAAGGAGAAGTTCCTTGCGGCGAAGCGGGCGGGTGTTCGCGATGTCATTTTGCCGGCGGATGTTCGCCCGAACGTGGAAGAGGACCTCACCGCAGACCAGGTGGAAGGTGTCACCATCCACTACGCAACGCGCATTGAAGATGTGCTGGCAGTAGCTCTGCCGCACACGTTGAAAGACACAGTGCAGGATGAGGCAGTTCGTGAAGAACTGATCCAGCAGGCGGCATAAAGCAGAACGCGAAGGACGCAAAGGTTCAACGCGAAGGCCGCGAAGGGAGTTCCTCCGCGGCCTTTGCGTACATTTCCTTCGCGTGCTTCGCATTCTGCTTTTATGAGTTATTTCTACATCCAGCCGCCATCAATGATGTAGCTCTGATTGGTAATGGCAGCGCTGTCGTCTGAAGCCAGGAAAAGCAGTAGACGAGCGACCTCCTCCGGCAGGATGTGCCGCTTCAATGCCTGCCTATTCAGCACTTCCGCTTCGTACACCGGCGTCATCCATAGCCGTTGTTGGCGCTCGGTCAGGATGGCTCCGGGCAGAACGCTGTTCACGCGGATGTTGTCTTTGCCAAGCTCATGTGCCAGCGTGCGAGTCAGGCCGATGATCGCGGCCTTCGCGGTAATGTACATGGGCAGGCCGGTACTTGGAATCATCCAACTGATGGAGCTCATGTTCAGGATGACGCCACGCCCGGCGCGCTGCATGGCGGGAACTACTGCCTGCGCCATGAAAAACTGGTGCCGCAGGTTGACGGCAATGGAGGCGTCCCAGGATTCGGGTGTGACCTCAGCCAGCGTGTGCCGCGCATCATTCGCGGCGTTGTTTACCAGCACGTCTACCGTGCCGAACTGCTCGATGATCTGCTGCGCAGCGGCCTGCAACGCTGCGACATCCGTCAGGTCACAGTGGACATAGGCAGGCGTGCTGCCCGTCTGCCCCAGTGACTGCCGCAGTGTTTCAGCCGCGCCATCCTGTACGTCGAAGAAGGCCACCTGCGCACCCTGTTGCACGAAGGCTCGCACGATGGCTTCACCAATTCCTGAAGCACCGCCGGTGACCAGCACCACTCTGCCGCGCAGGCTGGGATAGGTGGCGTAAGCTGCGGACTGCTGACTCATGATCGAGCTCAGGCAGGCAGCGCGTCCAGCGCCGCCTGTGCCTTGCTGTGCAACGACTGCGTCTCAGCCTGCTGCTTCTTCAGGCCCTCGACCACTGCCGCCGGAGCTTTGGCCAAGAAACCGTCATTCCCCAACTGACGGTTCGCCGCTTCCAGTCCCTTGCTCAGCCGTGCCAATTCCTTGGTCAGGCGCTCACGTTCCGCGGGTATGTCGATCTGCTTCTCGTACAGGACTGTAACATCGAAGCCTGTTCCGGAACGTGCAGCCGACCCGGTCAACGGCTCAACGGCAAACTCCACATCGCTGACACGAGCCAGACGGCTCAGCATGTCGCGGTTGGCGTCGGCCAGCGCAAGCACACGGTTGTCGCCGTGCAGCAGGATGGGCGTGGGCTCCTTCTCCGGCACGCCTAGCTCCTTGCGCAGCGCGCGGACCGTGACGATGAGGTCCTGCAATGTGGTGATGGCTTCCGTGGCGACATCGTCCGCAGGGAAGTCACCGGGCTGCGGAAAGCGTGTCAGTGCGATGCTTTTTGCGGGCGATTCGCCTTCGTACAGGGCGTTCCACAACTCTTCCGTGATGAAGGGCATAAAGGGTGACAGCAGCCGCAGTGAAGCTTCGAACACGCCGACCAGGGCCGCCAGCGAGATGGCCATTTCAGGGTTCTGGATAGGTGTTACGCCCTCTACTGGCTCTGGGAAGTCGAGCCGCAGCTTGACCAGTTCCAGGTACCAATCGCAGAACTCGCCCCAGAAGAACTGATAGATCGCGTTGGCGGCCTCGTCGAAGCGGTAGTCGGCTAGCGATCGATCTACCTCTACGCACACCGCACGCAGCCGCGCAAAGATCCAGCGCGTCTCGATGGGTGTAATTTCCGGCAGGGCCGACACCTGCGTGCCTGCGCCCATCCGCATCTTGTAGCCTGCGGCTCGTGCGCGCTCCACCTGCAGGAACAGGAAGCGCGCGGCGTTCCAGATCTTATTGGCAAAAGCTCGATTGCCCTCGGTGCGCTGCTCGGAGAAGGCAATGTCGGTGCCCGGCGAAGCCTGCGACGCCAGCGTGAAGCGCACCGCGTCTGTGCCAAAGCGCTCGATAATCTCAATGGGATCGATGACGTTACCCTTGGTCTTCGACATCTTCTGGCGGTCGGCGTCGCGCACCAGCGCGTGGATGTACACCTCGCGAAAGGGCACGGCGTCAGCCAGCGTGCGCGGGCTGCCGTCCGGCATGGGAACGTCCAGCATGAAATACGTGCCCAGCATGATCATGCGCGCCACCCAGAAGAACAGGATGTCGAAGCCCGTGACCAGCAGGGAAGTGGGGTAGTACCGCGCCATGTCGGGCGTAACGCTGTTCCCTGTTCCCTGATGGCTGTTCCCTGTTCCAGGCCAGCCGAAGACGGTGAAGGGCAGAAGGCCCGCACTGAACCACGTGTCCAGCACGTCGGTTTCCTGCTGCATTTCAGCATGGTCGCAACTGCCACAACGCTCCGGCCGCGTGCGGCTGACGCAGGTGGTGCTGCATTCCGGGCAGTGATACGCCGGGATGCGATGGCCCCACCAAAGCTGGCGGCTGATGCACCAGTCGTGAATGTTCCGCATCCACTCGAAGTACGTCTTCGAGTACATGGCGGGCGTGAACTTGATGTGGCCTTCCTCGACGGCGGCAATGGCCTTGTCTGCCAGCGGCTGAATTTTCAGGAACCACTGCATCGACAGGCGCGGCTCAATGACTGCCCCGCTGCGCTGCGAGATAGCGATGGCGAGGGTGTGGTCCTTCACTTCGACCAGCAGGCCCAGCGCATCCAGGTCGGCGATGATGCGCTCGCGCGCGGCGTAGCGATCCATGCCGTGGTAGGGCGACCCGGGCAGGTCGATGTGTGCCGTCTCGTCCATGATGGTGAGTTCGGCCAGTCCATGCCGCTTGCCAATCTCGTAGTCGTTGGGGTCGTGCGCCGGTGTAACTTTGACGGCACCGGTGCCGAACTCCGGCTTCGCCCACTCGTCACTTAACAGCGGAATCTCTCGGCCCACCAACGGCAGCAGGATCGTTTTGCCAACCATCGCGGTGTAGCGCTCATCCGCGGGATTGACCACAACGGCAGTGTCGCCCAGCATGGTCTCGGGCCGCGTCGTCGCGATCACGATCGAGCCGGAGCCATTCGAGAACGGATAGCGCACGTGGTATAGCTTGCCCAGGGTTTCCTTGTGCTCGACCTCAAGATCACTCACGGCGGTCTGCTGCACCGGGTCCCAGTTAACGATGTAGCTGCCGCGGTAGATCAGACCCTGCTCGTACAGCCGCACGAAGGCTTCTGTAACCGCGCCGGACAGATTGTCGTCCATGGTGAAGTACTCGCGGCCCCAGTCCACGCTGGCGCCCAGGCGGCGCATCTGGTCGGTAATCGCGCCACCGTACTGCGCCTTCCATTGCCAGACGCGCTCCAGGAAGGCTTCGCGACCCACCTGTTTGCGATTGGTACCTTCGCTGGCCAGCTGCTTCTCGACCATCATCTGCGTGGCGATGCCCGCGTGATCCGTGCCCGGAACCCAGACGGCTTCTTGGCCGTGCATACGATGCCAGCGGGTCAAAATGTCCATCTCCGTCTGGTTCAGCATGTGGCCCATGTGCAGGCGGCCAGTCACGTTGGGCGGCGGCAGCAGCATCACGAACGGATGCAGCGATTCAGAAGAGGCGGAGCGAGACGGCAAGTCAGCTGACTCGCTGACCCGCTGATCTTCTGACTTGCTCGTAGAAAACAGGTGCTCGCGCACCCAAAACTCCGCCCACTTCTGTTCGATAGCGGCGGGGTCGTAGGCTTTGGGAAGTTCGTTAGGCATAGGAAAGGAGCGCCGGTTGTGGCGCTCCTTTCAGGATAACAACTCAAAGCCACAACTTGGCAGCGAGGAGCAAGCCGTCGGATGT
>CAXUEW010000180.1:0-7039 GCA_964250115.1 uncultured Terriglobus sp. | reverse complement strand
GGCAAACGCATGCGGTGAACCCGCTTCGAGCCCGATGCTGTCGTTGAAGCCCGCATTGTTGACCAGTGCGTCAATGCGGCCGAAATGCCGCTCCACGTCTTCGATGGCACGCCGGCACTGCTCCACGTCTGACAACTCCGCGGGAAGGATGAGGCACTCCGCGCGTTGCTGTTCTGCCCACGCTTGAAACTGCACGGCAGCTTCGGTCATGCGCGTGATCACGGCAACCTTTGCGCCCTCCTGCAGCGCGCCGCGGCTGATCGCCTCCCCGATGCCAGAGCCGCCGCCCGAGACGATAATTACCTTGTTTTCGAGACCTAAATCCATGGTCAGTTTGCTCGCGAAGTGTTCCCTAAGTAAGTTGGAAGACCTTTGTCATCTCAATCCAGCGCGTGGTTGGGTTGGCCTCTGCGTCCACCTGCTGAAAGCGTCCCATCAAAGCCTCCCACTCCAGCACCTTCGGATTGGCTGCATCCATTGCAGCCTTGTTCTCAAGGGTAAAGTCGTCCGTAGCGTCGAGGATCATGAACAGGCGATTCCCGGTGTTATAGATCTGCATATCGAGCACGCCGGCATCGTGAATGCTTCGAAGTATCTCCGGCCACACGGCCTTGTGGTAAGCAATGTACTCCTCAATCAGGGCCGGGTCAGGCCTTAGGTCCAGCATCATGCAGAAACGGCGCATTCGGGAACCTTCCTTGCGAGTCGTGCGGCACTCCTGCAATGTGCACACGGAGTTGCTGACGAGCATTGTCACTTTTCGCAAACTGAGTATACGTTGAAGTGCAGAGGGTAGCGGTCGTGTGAGGTGCCGGTGCTGAAGCGGCCAACTAATTCATTAAGCGCATCTGCGGTAACGAACCACAGCAGGACTGCGCCCGTTCTACGCATTGACGCGCATCAACACGTTTGGCAGTACAACCAGCAGGAGTACCCATGGCTGCAGGGCGATCTCGTGTGCTTGCGGCGCGACTACGGTGCGCAAGACCTGCTGCGCGAGATGAAGTCTGCACGCGTAGCCGGTGCCGTTGCGGTGCAGGCACGGCAAACAGAAGATGAAACTGCCTCTCTGTTGCAGATGGCGGCGCTGCGCATGGAAATACTGGGTGTTGTTGGCTGGCTACCGCTTACCGCTTCAGACCTGCCGGCCCAGGTGGAGCAGTTTGCAGACACAGGCTGGCTGAAGGGGCTGCGGCACGTGGTGCAGGCAGAGCCGCATGGATTTCTGGCAGGCGCTGATTTCAATCGGGGCATCCGGAGTCTTGGCGGTACCGGCCTTGTCTTCGACATCCTTATACTCGAGCGGCAAATGGAAGAGGCGATCGCCTTTGTCGATCGGCACCCCGGTCAGCCTTTCGTGCTGGATCACCTGGCGAAACCCTGTATCGCAGCGCGGCAGATGGAGCCGTGGGCAAGCAATTTGAGAGAGCTTGCACAGCGATCAAATGTAACTTGCAAACTCTCGGGGATGGTCACGGAGGCAGGTATGGGCTGGTCGCCGACAGACTTGAAGCCGTACTTCGATGTGGCGCTGGAGGCGTTTACGCCGAAACGTTTGATGGTCGGCTCAGACTGGCCGGTGCTGACGGCGCACTGCACGTATGTGAACTGGTGGCAGACCGTTGCAGACTGGCTTGAGCCCCTTTCGCAAGACGAACAGGCCGACATTCTGGGTGAGACCGCCCGGTGTGTATACAACCTGCAAGTGCCGTAGGGAGACGCCCAGACTGAAACGTGAGTTGCAGGTAGTCTGGCTGTGCGTGGCTCTATCTTGACGATGGGAGCTTGCCACGGCAAGGAAGGTTTGCAGAGAACATGACGAGCATTTAGCGTTACGCAGTCACCTTTTGCGCGAAAGGCACTCCTGATGATTGTTTCCGCCACACCTTCATCTTCACCGCGCGATGCACACGCGCCTCTGCTGCCGCCGGGTGTGTTGCGGGTGTTTGTGCTGATTACCGGGTTGTTTTTTCTGTGGGGTATCCCGAACAATCTGAACGATGTGCTGATCCGGCAGTTCATGAAGTCGTTTGCGCTTAGCCGCTTCCAGGCCGGGCTGGTGCAGTCTGCGTTCTACCTTGGATATTTTCTGCTGGCGCTACCAGCGGGTATGCTGATGCGCCGCAAAGGCTACAAAAGCGGCTTTGTGACCGGGCTGCTGCTGTTCAGCGCGGGATGCTTTCTGTTCTGGCCCGCAGCGCAGTCCGGGCAGTATGCGTACTTCCTGGTGGCGTTGTTCGTGGTGGCCAGCGGGCTTGCGTTTCTTGAGACGGCGGCTAACCCGTTCATTGCACAGCTTGGCCCAACTTCAACGTCGGAGTCACGGCTAAACCTCGCACAGGCATTCAACCCGGTGGGTGCGATTTTGGGCGTGCTTGTGGGCACGCGCTTCATCTTCTCCGGGCTGGAACTGTCAGCAGCGCAGAAGGCTGCTATGCAGGCCGCAGGCACTTACGAGGTTTACTTGCAAAGCGAGACACTGCGCGTGGTGACGCCGTACCTTGCCCTTGGTGTGCTAGCGCTGGTGTGGGCCGTGATGATCCTGATGACGAAGCTGCCGGCGTTCATCACCGCTCGGGAACACAGCGCGGAGGTCAGCGGCAGTTGGCGCACGCTGTTTCAGCAGAAGCACTTCGTCTTCGCGCTGCCGACGCAATTCATGTACATCGGCGCGCAGGTGGGTACGTGGAGTTACTTCATCCAGTACTCACAGGAGTACGCGCATGTGACGGAGCGCACAGCAGGCCTGTTGCTGACGTGCACGCTGGGCGCGTTTGGCGTGGGGCGGTTTGCGTCGTCGTACCTGATGCGGTTGATGCTGCCTAGCCGCATTATGACACTCTATGCGGGACTCAACATCATGCTGCTGATCGTCGGGATCTTTCTGCCAGGATGGGCTGGACTCGCTGCCATCCTGCTCACCAGCTTCTTTATGTCCGTGATGTTCCCGACCATCTTCGCCATGGGCTTGAAGGATCTTGGACCCAATACGAACCTGGGCGGATCGCTGCTGGTGATGACCATCATCGGTGGTGCCGTGATAACGCCACTGATGGGTTGGGTCGCGGAGAAAGTCGGCAGCACCGCGGCCTCATACCAGATGCCGCTGTACGGTTACATTACCGTGCTGCTGTTTGCCATGTATATGACCCGGTACACGCGAGCGCGAAGCGAAGTTTCTACCTTCGAGGTCTAGCGAAGGTCAGGCTGCACCGGTGAGTGCACGGATGGCTTGCAGGTCGTCCGTGTACTCTTCCGCAGGCAGTTCATCGAGGACTGCCTGCAGTTCACGCAGCAGCGGCGCACTTACTTTGCCGTTACGCCGAGCATCGTGTAGCAACGTACAAAGCTCGTCTTCATGCTGGGCGATGCAACGCATGGTGTGCAGCAGCGTATCAAGTCTGTAGGTCAACGGCTCAATGGCAAGTGACTTGCGAACAGGCTTTGCTGCCACCGTCTTCTTTGGGGACGACTTCTTACTTGCTGGTACAGCTTTCTTTGCGGATGCGGACTTCTTTGCGGTCACTACTGATTTCTTTGCTTGCTTGACTGCCTTCTTCACCATGCTGTGTTCGATGCAGCGCGTTAGAAATCGAAGCGTGCCCCAAGCTGTATCTGGCGTGAAGTGGTCAGGGTGTTTGTAATCAAGCCAGCACTGGCAACACGGCCCGTAGTCGTGAAGACGTTGCGTTGACTTGGAATGGCGAAGTTCGCGCGATTCGGGATGTTGAAGACTTCCGCACGCAATTGCAGGCGGCTGCGTTCACCAAAGAGGAAGCTCTTGTTGATGGCACCGTCGATCGAGATCAGGCCGGGACCGATGAGCGTATTGCGTCCCAGGTTGCCGTAGTACCCCGGAGTCGGCAGTGAGAATGCTGTGGGGTCGAAGTACTGCACGGGTCCGCCCTTAACAGGGTTGGATGAGCGTCCCGCCACAAGATCCGGCCGCTCAGGTGAGGGGCCTGTGCCGAAGCGCGCACGTGCGCTGTCATAGCTGACCAAGGCGGAGAACGGAGCGCCACTGCTTAGGACCGCGATGCCGTTCGCCTGCCATCCAGCGGCAAGCCACTTGGGGCCGCGGAAGCGGGGCAACTCCGTTGTGATGGATGTGCTGCTGTAATGGCGCAGATCGTAGTTTGAAAGGCCCTTCTCTGCCGCCAGGCTGTCAGGGTCCTGCGGAACGTCGTTCTCGGTGCCCTGCGCCGTTACAAGCGAACTTGTATCGAGTGCCTTGCTCCACGTGTAGTTCGAGCGCAGTTGCAGAAAGTTATGGAAGCGGTAGTCGAGCGTGGCGCGCAGAGCGTGGTAGCTGGAGAGGCCGTTGGTCTGCTTATAGCGGATCGCGGTAAAGGCCGTGTTGCGCACGGTCGAGTTCGCCGGGAAGAACTTGCGGCCGTTGACGATCTGCGGGATCGCCTGGTTCGCATCGACAATGCGCTGATCGTGTACGCCGCGGTTTGCGCTATAGGCCAGCGTCAACACTGCGCCGCGCGCCAGTTGCTGCTGTACGCTGATATTCCACTGCATGACATATGGGCTTGCAGGGCGGTACTGGACGACATCGATGCGGCCCAGAACGAAGTTGGCCGGTGTGATGGTGACGCGCGGAAAAGTCGGGTTTACGACGCTGCCAACGGTGAAGAAGGGTGGCTGACGGCTGCCTGCGTTCAGGTAAAAATCAGTCCACAGCGGATCGAAATACACGCCGAAGGCACCGCGCACCGTGGTGCTGTTCGTCTTACCGGGGCTGTAAGCGAAGCCGACGCGGGGTGCGAAGTTCAGGTTCGCGGGGTTGATGTATAGCGATCCGATCGTATCGGCCTTGTCGTTCAGGATGTCGCGGACGGTCGCCTGCAGACCATCTTTCTCGGTGGGTAAGCTGGCACGTTCATAGCGCAGACCGGCGGTCAGGTTCAGGGACTGGCTGGCACGGTACGTATCCGTGATGTATGCCGATTCCATGTGCTGCCGCCAATGCCTGCGCGGATTTGAGCCGGGCAATGCGATCTCCACCGCTGAGGGCCGCGCCAAAAGGAAGTTTGTCACAGAGGTGAACTGGTAGAAGCCGTTTTGCGATTGCGCGGCCTGCTGCGGGAACATGATCTGCTTCTCATCCACGCCAAAGGCAATGGTGTGCCGCCCGGCAGTGAGCGTGAGATCGTCGCTGCCCTGAAACAGATTAAGAACATTAACATTGTTGCCAAACCGCATCGGCCCGATCATGGCCAGGCCGGTGATGCTGATAGACCCGAATGGATTGCCCGGCACGAACGAAAGCGACGGGTCAAGATCTTTCAGGATGTTGTACTCCAGCGTGTAATAGCTGCGGTTATAGCTGGCGCGCGCCTGGTTAACAAGCCGTTGCGAGAAGCTGTGCGTTATCTGCACGGTGGCGTATTGCGCAAGCGAACGATTGTGGCTGGCGGATAACTGCAACGAATCCGGCGTGCGTACGTTGGCATTGTCGAACTGAAAGCGCGCAAAGTACGATGTGCGGTCTGAGCGCTGATGATCGAAGCGGGCAACAAAGAAGTCTTCGCCGGTTACGCTTGTGTTCTGGGCCTGATAGATGCCGGTGCCATCGGTGAAGATCGTGCTGTTGGGTGTGGGGATGATCGCAAGGTACGGCTGCACGGCAGCAACTGCTGTCGTCCGCGACGTGGTATTTGGAACCAGCGCTTGTGTCGTGATGCCAAGATTCTGGCGCAAGCCCTCGTAGTTGCCGAAGAAGAACGTTCGCTTCCTGCCGATGGGTCCCCCAGCGGATCCGCCAAACTGATTGCGCTGAAATGCTGGGATAGGTGCCTGCTTGGAATCGAAGTAGTTCTTCGCATCGAGCGCAGAATTTCGAACAAACTCAAACAAGCTGCCGTGCAGGCGGTTAGTACCGCTACGCGTAATTTCGTCGATCACGCCGCCGCTGGTACGGCCATATTCTGCACTGTAGCCGTTGGTCAGAACACGGAACTGCGCGATGGAATCGACGCCGGGGATAATGCCGGATGCACCACCCGGCGTGTTGTTATACGCATCGTTTACGTCGGTGCCATCCAGCAGGAAAGCCACCTGGTTCGGGCGGCGGCCTTCGATGGAGATTTGCCGCCCCAGGCCTTGAGAATCAGGATTGATCCGGCGCGTGGGTGCCACGCCGGGCGACAGCAGCGCAAGTTGCGTCGTGTCGCGACCGTTCAGGGGCAGTTGCCCAATGGAGCGAATCCCGGTCACAGCGGACAACGATGGGTCCTCGCGTTCCAACACTGCTTCGGTTGTTTCAACGGTCACGTCCGCAGCCGCGGCCTGCACCTGCAGCGTCACATCCACGCTGGCACGCTCACCCACGGTGAGCAGCACGTTCCGCTGAGACGGGGCGAAGCCGGGCGCTTCCACCGTGATGAGGTACTGCCCGGCGGGAAGCTGCGGCAGGTTATACAGGCCGGAATCATTCGAGTCCGTCAGCCGCTGCGCGGAGCGGCTTTCCTCAACCACCGTGACTCGGGCGTGTGCAACCAGGCTGCCACTGCGGTCGCGCACAAACCCTGAAAGGGATGCGTTTGCTCCCTGCGCAAGGCCCGAAGCAGTGCTGGTAAGTACAACCGCTGCGACAAGTGCCATCTTGCGATTAGTAAATCTGCCGGTGTTCGAATCACCGCCGGGTGTTGCACGTCCGCTCATCCTTCAAGCATAGTTTGCAGTCGAGCCTTTGACTATTTGCGCACGCTGCAGCAGCCGGAAACGGCGTCACCGTTACGTGTTCCGGTGAATTGTGACGGCATTTGCCTGGTTGATGGACGTCAGAACCACTGTGGACACATTGACGTGGTCAGGTCGGGTAACAGCCCACACGATGGCGTCTGCGACGTCATCCGGGGTAAGCGGCGTGACATTTGCATACACTTTCGCCGCCCGTTCCTTGTCGCCGCCGAAGCGGACTTCGCTGAAGCGCGTTTCCACCATGCCGGGGTCAATACTGGTGACGCGAATAGGCGTCCCCAGCACATCGATACGCATGCCTTCACTGAGGATTTTTTCTGCTGCCTTG
>CAXUEW010000179.1:670-7044 GCA_964250115.1 uncultured Terriglobus sp. | reverse complement strand
ATCACTTCAAGCAGATCAACGACACCTATGGGCACCCTGCCGGCGATCTGGTCATCCAGCACTTTGCCTCGGTGGTGGAGACAAGTCTGCGTAAGAACGACCTGCTGGGCAGGATCGGCGGTGAGGAGTTTGCCGTTCTGTTACCGGGAACCTCGCTGCAGGAAGGCATGCTGGTGGCAGAACGCGTTCGCGAGCGATTCGCGGCGACTACGACTGCCGCCACATCCCACGCGCAACCTATTGCCGCGACTGTCAGCATCGGTGTTGTCTGCGTTGCTGCGGGCACGTTGGACGACCTGTTGGCGCAGGCCGATCAGTTGCTGTACCGCGCAAAGCAATCCGGGCGAAACCGTGTTGAAGCAGCTGACAGCATCCCAACCGCAGTTCTTGGCTGGGCTGGAGCCGAGACAGGCCTGGCCTGAAACTGCAGACACGGCAACTAAGCCGCATGGTGCCGGGCTCCTCAGCGTTGCAGTCTGGTGCGGAGCCGCCTACAATCTCGGGAACCTTATGCTCGTAAGTCCTTTACCTGAAGCGCTGACGTTTGACGATGTCCTGCTGGTACCTTCCTACTCCGAGATTGTTCCCACCCAGGTCAGCACGGCTACTCGCCTGACCGCACGCATCACCCTGAATACGCCGCTGCTTTCCGCCGCCATGGACACGGTTACGGAGTCGCGCCTGGCCATTGCCATGGCGCAGGCCGGCGGCATGGGCGTGGTCCATCGCAACCTGTCCATCGAACAGCAGGCCAGCGAGATCGACAAGGTCAAGCGCTCGGAAAGCGGCATGATCGTCGACCCCGTCACGATTTCGCCGGAAGAGCCGATTTCCGCCGCGCTCGAAGTGATGCGCCGCTACAAGATTTCCGGCGTTCCCGTGACGCAGAATCGCAAGCTGGTAGGCATCCTGACCAATCGCGATCTGCGCTTCGTTTCGCAGACGAATATTCCCATCCGCGACGTGATGACGAAACAGAACCTGATCACCGTTCCCGTGGGAACCACGTTGGAGGACGCCGAGCACATCCTGCACCAGCACCGCGTAGAAAAGCTGCTGGTGGTCAACGACGCCTACGAACTGAAGGGTCTCATCACTGTCAAGGACATCCAGAAGAAGCTGAAGTATCCCAATGCCTGCAAGGACAGCCAGGGTCGCCTGCGCGTCGCTGGCGCGATTGGCGCAACGGGCGATTTCCTGGAACGTGCCGCTGCGCTGGTCGAGGAGAACGTGGACGCACTTGCCATCGACAGCGCGCACGGCCACAGCAGCCGCGTTCTGGAAGCCGTGCGGGAGTGCAAGAAGCGCTTTCCTGAGGTCGACCTGCTGGCCGGTAACATCGCCACCTATGACGGCTGCATGGCGCTGATCGATGCGGGTGCAGACGCGATCAAGGTCGGCATCGGACCCGGTTCCATCTGCACCACGCGCATGGTTACCGGCGCGGGTATGCCGCAGATCACGGCCATCAGCGAGGCCTACCGCGCGGCGAAGGACCGTGGCGTCTGCGTCATCGCCGACGGCGGTATCAAGTACTCCGGCGACGTGACCAAGGCCATTGCGGCAGGCGCGGGTGTCATTATGATCGGTTCGCTGTTCGCGGGCGTGGATGAATCGCCGGGCGAGACCATCCTGTACCAGGGCCGCAGCTTTAAAAGCTACCGTGGCATGGGTTCACTCTCGGCCATGGCGCAGGGCTCCGGCGAACGCTACTTCCAGGGCAAGGACGACCTCTCCGGCAACGGCGAGCCCAACCGCTCGCTCACCTCGCCGGAACCCACGATCAACAATCGCCTCGCAAAGTTCGTGCCCGAGGGCATCGAAGGCCGCGTGCCCTATCGCGGACCGCTGGGCGACATGGTTTACCAGTTGGTGGGCGGACTGAGGTCGGGAATGGGATACCTGGGCTGCTCCACCATTCCTGAGTTACAGCAGAATGCCCGCTTCGTCCGCATCAGCGGTGCAGGCCTGCGCGAAAGCCACGTCCACGACGTCATCATTACGCGTGAGGCTCCGAACTACCACGTGGAGTAGCCATCCTTCGCAAAGCGAAGGATGGCTGCAAGTTTTCGAGCTTTGTACAAACTTAGGAGAATTTCAGCCGAAGGGCTTCTCACTTTGTACAAACTGACCATCCTCGGGGTCCTTCGTTGCTATGCTCCTCAGGATGACTGCTTATAAAGGCTAAGCGCCAGCCTTGTCATGCTGCGGACTTGTCAGGCCGTGCTTAGTTTCAAGGGCCGCTTTGACCTTGCTGACATGCGTGCCATGCACGCGAATAGCCTCGTGCAGAACCTCGCCGCTGACACTAAACTCCTTGCTCCAGTAATGAATGTCCGATGCGACCTTGGGGTTGATTTCGGTGGTGCTGCTGGGTCCGTGCTCTACATTCGCGCTCATCGTTTCTCCAGGAAAGGTGGATGCCGGTAGCTGCCGCAGCGTCGTCTCGAGCGCTTCGACGTCCATGGCGAGGCGCTACGTGTCTAAATCGCAGGCGGCGCGCTCCTCATGGTGGAGGCACGCGCGACCACCCGTGGCAAGATGCGCACTTCTGACGGTTCACTGGCCTGCTCCCCTGCGATCAGCGACACGGTAAGTTTCGCGGCCTGCTCACCCTGTTCGTTCGTCATCTGGTCGAGGGAACTGAGCGGCACCTGCAGGTAATCCGCAAGGCGCAGGTTACCGCAGCCGATGATTGCCACATCCTGCGGAACGCGCAGCCCCGCCGCCAGCACGCCGCGGATAGCACCCACGGCGATGAGGTCGTTGTAGCAGAACACGGCGTCGGGCGGACTTTTCAGCTGGAGCAGGCGACCCATCTCAGAGTAACCAACATCGTCGCCTACCTCTTCCACGCGCGCTCTGCGCACGACCAGTTCCGGGTCGAAAGGCATGCCGGCTTCCTGCAGCACTTGCTGGTAGCCGCTCAATCGGTCGCGTGCCGTACTGAAACCTTCTCCCGCGATGTGCGCGATGCGTCTGCTGCCTGCCTCGATGAGGTGTTCCGTGGCAAGCCGTCCGGCGGCGATGTCATCCGTGCCGACAAAGGGGCTGGGGAAACCGGGCAGCACACGATCGATCAGGCCGAAAGGCACGCCGCTTCGCACCAGGCTGGCAAGACCCTCCACATCGGTCTGGCAGGAAGCAACCAGCAGCCCATCGACGCCGCGTGCCAGCAGCGTGTCGATCTCTTCGCGTTCCAGTTCCGGCTCTTCATCCGCGGATGCCAGCACCAGTTGGTACCCGCGCCTGCGCAAACCTGCTTTCAGCTCCTTCGCGAATTCTGCAAAGAAAGTGTGCGTCAGGTTTGGAACGATGAGGCCGACGGTCTGGCTCTTACCAGAGGCCAGTCCACGTGCCAGCAGGTTCGGGTTGTAGTTCAGCTCTTTTGCACGCTGCAACACGCGTTTGCGCGTACCTTCACCCACATCGGGCTGATTGCGCAGAACTTTGGATACGGTAACTGTAGATACGCCCAGGTCGGCGGCAATGTCTTTCAATCGAACTGCCAAAGTACCTCCGGTCGCAGCCTCGATTGTAGGTGCGAATCCGCGCAGGGCGTAGCCGGTCAGCGCACGGTTGGCTCCGTCGCTGGAATGGCAGAGCTTGACGGAACGGGTGGGGCCACCGCGCTATCCGATGCGGCCGGTACCGCATGCTGCTGAAAATAGCTGCGGCTTGCAAGCGCACGATAAAAAATACCCGTCAGTTCCGCAGCTTTGGGACCAAAGGTCGGCCGGCCGCCATTCAGAAAGAAGACGGTCACGATGCGGCCGTTCGGGCCGTCGCCATATCCCGCGAACCAGCCAAATCGAGTGCCCTTGTCAGAGCATGTGCCCGTCTTGCCGAAGACGGGAAATTCGTGGAAGTTCGCGCGAAGGCTGCGCGCCGTGCCGTAGTTCGCCTCCACCGCTCCGGCCATGCCGGGCAGCATCTCCGGAATGTACTTCTGGATATCCAGGGTCCGCTTCAACCGCGGCTCGAAGCTGGCTACCTCTTCAGGAGAAGTTGGGTGCTGCAGATAGAAGAGCGATCCGCCGTTGGCAATCGCCATGACGATGGCACCCAGCTGCATCGGGGTCATAGAGATACTCTCGCCAAACGAGCACATCTTGCCTACACCACCTTTTGCCGCAGGCAATTCGTGGTCCGGGTAAACGCCTAGTTGTTCGCCGGCGATGTTGTAGCCGGCCAGTTCGCCCAGGCCGAACTGGTTCGCGTAATGCCGCACGGTATCGAAGCCCATTTGCCGGCCCAATGTCTCAAAAAAGGGATTGATGCTGCGTGCCAACGCATACGTCAAATTGAGGCGGTAGCCACCACCCACATTCACGGGAGTGTCGCGGGTGATCAGGCCCTCAGACAGTGCTGCCAGTGCGACGGTCAGCTTGATGGTCGAACACGGTTCCGCACCCGGTCCCAGAGCGAGCTTCTGGTTCACCATGGACAGCACGCGGCCGTTCTTCGGATCGATGGCGAGCGCAGTTCCATTGAAGTTGCCTAGCGCCTCCAGCAGCGAGGCTCGCACCAGCGGGTCTTCCCCTCCAACCTGATCGCCCAGCGTGGTGTTGTCGGCGCTGGAAGCGAACGAGGGAGCGGAAAAATGCTCAACGTAGCGCGCACGCGCCATGCGGCCATGGCGTCCACGGACCAGAAGCACCACATTACGGCTGCGGGCACCCTTGCCTTTCTGGGCAACCGTTCCGTGGCTGCGGAGGGAGCGACCGGTGCTGCCACCTTTGGACGGACGCGCCGTCAGATGCAGAGGCCGAGCATGCCCGTTGGGGTGAATGGCAGTCCGCTTGACCGCCACAGCGCCAAGAGGCAACAACAAAGATAGCAGTGAGCCACCGGCCAATAATCCAATACGACGCGTGAAGAAATCGATCATCAGGCTCCTGACGCAAAGTGGATCGGGCTGATTCAGAAGCGCGTGCCAGCCCGCTACCCTATAGACGTTTGGGCAACCGGCCGGCGCTGTTACAGATTTCCACGGCGTAAAAACGCCGGGATATCCAGATCGCTGTGTTCGTTCTGCGGCTCCGAAGGTGCCAACCCTGAAAAAGTGGGGACGCGAACGTCTGTGCGCAAGACAGGCTCGTCCGTCCGCATGGCAGGATCGGCGACACCATGCGCGGCGCCAGGCCGGCGGTCGCGCTGGAAGAAATCGTCATCGAAAGCCGACGCCGGGACTGGCACGAAGGATGAAGAAGGATTCCTTGGCACCTCCGCCGACACGGGTGCGGATGATTGCCCACGCTGCGGCTGTGTCCATTCTTCAGCAGATGCTTCGGATGCGAAGGGTGGCGCAACCTCGTCATCGATCGTAAACGGCTCAGCGATGCGCAAAGTGGCTGGAGAAACATCATGGACTGGATCGGCCCGTGGAGGCGCTGGTTCAACCCTTTCCCGCGTCTGCTGCGTGGCAGCCGGAGGAGCGACATAGCGCGGCTGAATGATGGGCGCGACAAACACCGGCTCTGCCATCATGCCGGGGCGCGACAGGCCGCTCTGCTCCAGCATGCGTTCGCGCCGCTCGTCATTCTCGCGCTGCGGCCGGAAGCCCGTGGCGATGACGGTGATCTTCACCTCGTCGCCCATCCGTTCATCCAGCACCGCGCCGAAGATGATGTTGGCATCCTCATGCGCCGCGTCCTGGATCAGCGTGGACGCCTCGTTTACCTCGCTTAGCTTCAGGGAACTGGAGCCGGTGATGTTGATCAGGATGCCGCGGGCCCCGTCGATTGCGCCCGCTTCAAGCAAGGGAGATGCCATGGCCGCCTGCGCAGCCTCGCGCGCGCGATTCTCGCCGCTGCGGATGCCGGTGGCCATCACGGCGTAGCCCATGCCCGCCATGGTCGTCTTCACGTCCGCAAAGTCACGGTTGATGATGCCGGGGATGGTGATGATGTCTGAAATACCTTGCACGCCCTGCCGCAACACGTCATCGGCAATGCGGAAGCTCTCGAAGAAGCCCGCGTCCTTAGCAACGGCCAACAGTTTCTCATTGGGGATCACGATGACCGTGTCCACCGCGTCCAGCAATTCCTGCAATCCGCGTTCCGCCTGCATCATGCGGCGCTTGCCCTCGAAGCCGAACGGGCGTGTGACGACAGCGACCGTCAATGCACCCATTTCACTGGCCAGCGACGCGATCACCGGCGCGGCTCCCGTGCCCGTACCGCCGCCGAGGCCGGTGGTCACAAATACCATGTCCGCGCCTTCCAGCGCTTCGATGATCTTGTCGGAATCTTCCAGCGCCGCGCGTCGTCCCACGTCAGGGTTCGCACCTGCACCCAGGCCGCTGGTCAGCTTTACGCCCAGTTGCAATTTCACCGGTGCCTGCGAGGTCTTCAGTGCCTGCACATCGGTGT
>CAXUEW010000179.1:0-660 GCA_964250115.1 uncultured Terriglobus sp. | reverse complement strand
CGCCTTCGACGCCCGCTGCAATCATGCGGTTGACGGCGTTGTTGCCACCGCCACCCACACCAATCACCTTGATGCGCGCGCCGTGCGGCATGTCGTCGTGGTACTGAATCCGGAGATCTTCATCGGGCATCATCGGGGCTAACTCCTTGCACGGAAAGCAGAGTCGGCGAATGCGTTTCGCTACTGCTTATTCCATGTTTCTGATTCTGGCATGCACGCGCATGAGGATGCCCGTGTAAAACGGTTGGGAAAACAGAGTGTGCCGGGCTTGATTCCTGTATGCAGGTCAAACAGGCTGCGTTTGTTCCACGCAAGGTGGACGGGGTTACGGTGAATGGCGGCGAAAGTAGAGCACATAGTTCTCGCCTCGATAGGCGACATTCAGGATCTGGACCTTGCTATTTCGAACACGGAACTGAACACTTACGGTGTATTCGAATCCGACAACACGAACTCCTTCCCCAAGCTCAGGATGAAGATTCCCTCGATGCGGTGCCTTCCCAAGTTCAGAACAGAACGCAAGAAGACGTTCCACGTAGGCCAACGCGGTCCGTTCACCCGCCTTTTTCATTAAGTAGCTGTATAGCTTTTCAAGCTTCCTGTCCGCACGTTTTGAGAACTCGACAGGGTAACTCTTCATGCGGAGAGCTTCTCGAGACC
>CAXUEW010000178.1:0-7064 GCA_964250115.1 uncultured Terriglobus sp. | reverse complement strand
GAAGCAGACTGCCATCCAGCAGCACGGTACCCAACTCACCCGTTTTGGTTTGGTGAATTGTTTCCTCGTCAGAGAAGCGGACGGCCTCACGCTGATCGACGCGAACCTGAAGAGATCCGAACACGACATTCTGGCGGCTGCATCTGCTGTTGGCGTATCTATCCGGCGCATCCTGCTGACGCACGCGCATGTAGACCATGTGGGTTCGGTCGACGCCCTGGCCGCCGAGTTCCCGGGTGTACTTATCGGCTCCTCTCCGCGCAGCCTACCCCTGCTGCGCCGGCCCGCGGACCTCACCTTGCAGGCCGATGAACCTAAGGGAGAGGGTATCCGCGGTGGGCTGCCAGGCATCGCATCGCCGGTAACGCTGATGTTGCGTGAGGGCGACCTATGCGGATCACTGCGTGTCATCGAAACGCCCGGCCACATACCCGGTCACCTCGCCTTTCTGGACGAACGCGACGGCACACTATATGCCGGTGACGCTCTGTTCACCATCGGTCATCTCGGAGTGACCGGATGGTCGCCCTGGTGGTTTCCGCTGAACAAGTGGTGGCATCGCGGCGTTGCGAAAGTAAGTGCGGAAAAGCTGCTGCAGTATCCCGTGCAGCGGTTTGCCTGCGGTCATGGACCAGTGCGCGAGGGTGGTCGCGCGGCCTTGGAAAGGGCCATCGGCAGGGCCCGCATGTGAATGCGCCTGAGAATCCACGCGCTCCGGCCATCGCATGGCAGCAGTGTTTGCTAGACTGAACGCGTTCCCGCAACAACAAACTTAGGGCCTGTTCATCGATGGCGCGTTGCCATGCAGGTTCCTTGCAGTGTGCAATGAGGCAGGAACTTTCATTGCAGTTACCTCCAGGAGTCGTTAATGCGTCGTTTATCTCGTCTTTCCACTGCAGCGGTATCGCTCATCGCGCTGCTGCCGTTCGCTATTGCGCAGGAAGTCGCAACCAGGCCGCTGCTGGGCTTCACGACGCAGTCTGCTGTGACGGAGCGCATGTGGGAGGCGAAATTCCGCACCATGCCTGACAGCAAGAAGATTTCGGCCAATATGCACCTGCTGGCGGCGCACCCGCACAACGTAGGGTCAGAGGCGCAGCGTAAGAATGCTGAGTGGATGGTTGCACAGTACAAGGCCTGGGGATGGGACGCGAAGCTGGAGACGTTCGACGTGCTGTATCCCACGCCGAAGACCCGAGTTCTGGAACTGCTCGGAGCGAAGCCCTACAAGGCTCGGCTGGAAGAGCCCGCAGTGCCCGAAGACCCTTACACGCAGGATAAAAGTCCCGCCATGCCGCCATACAACATCTATGCCATGGACGGCGATGTAACCGGTCCGCTGGTCTATGTGAACAACGGCATGATTGGCGATTACGATGAGCTGGCCCGCAATGGTGTCAGCGTGAAAGGCGCCATTGTCATTGCGCGTTACGGTGGTGGCTGGCGCGGCTTGAAGCCCAAGCTGGCCTATGAGCATGGTGCGATCGGCTGCATCATCTACTCTGATCCAGCAGATGACGGCTACGGTCAAGGCGCGACGATTCCGGAAGGTCCGATGCGTCCGAAATGGGGCGTGCAGCGCGGCAGTGTCTCCGACACCACCCTGTACGCCGGCGATCCGCTGACGCCAGGCGAACCGTCCGTGCCGGGCACCAAGCGCCTCGCCATCAAGGACAGCAAGGTCATCGTACAGATTCCGACTATCCCGGTCAGTTGGGGCGATGCGGAACCGCTGCTGCAGCAGCTTGGTGGGCGAACGGTTCCAGCGTCGTGGCGTGGAGGTCTGCCCATGACCTACAGGTTCGGTCCCGGCCCGGCGCAGGTTCATCTGAAGATCGAGTCGGACTGGGGCACCAAGCCGGTCATCGACGTGGTCGCCATGATGAAGGGCAGCGAAGAGCCTGACACGTGGATCGTGCGCGGCAACCATTACGACGGCTGGGTGAACGGTGCGGACGACCCTATCAGCGGTCAGTCGGCGCTGCTGGAAGAAGCTCGCGCACTGGGCGAACTGCATAAGCAGGGCTGGAGTCCGAAGCGCACCCTGGTCTACACGGCATGGGATGGCGAGGAGCCGGGCCTGCTGGGCTCGACCGAGTGGGCTGAGAAGCACGCGGACGAGCTGACAAAGCACGGTGCGATCTACATCAACTCCGACGAAAACGGCCGTGGCTACTTCGGTGCGAGCGGATCGCAGAGCGCGGAACTGATGGTGAATGATGTTGTCCGGGAAATGCCCGATCCTGAATCAGGCAAGAGCGTATGGGATCGACAGAAAGCCGCTCAGATGGCGGGACGTGGACGGGGTGCAGCGCGTCCTGCAGGCGTTTCCGATCGAGCCACGATCGAGTTTGGTCCCGCGGGCAGCGGATCGGATTTTGCGGGGTTCATCGACCACCTGGGTGTGGCCTCGATCAACATCGGCTTTGGCGGAGAAGATCGTGGCGGCACGTATCACTCCGCTTATGACACACCGTGGCATTGGGATCAGTTTGCTGACAAGGAGCAAGTCTACGGCAAGCTGTTTGCCCAGACCGCCGGAACCATCGTCATGCGTCTTGCTGATGCCGAGGTGATGCCGTTCAGCTTCAACGAGCTGTCTATGACGGTCACGGGCTACGCGAATAGCCTGAAGGCCGAGGTGAAGCAGTTGCAAACCGACTCCGCCGCACGCGCGCGCGTTCTCAGCAGCGGTGCCTACACGCTGGCGAACGATCCGAAGAACTCCATGAACCCTCCGCCTGCGCTGCCCATGCCACCGGCGATGGACTTCGCGGCTCTTGATGGTGCACTGGAGAAGCTGAAGTCTGCAGCGACGCACTACCAAGCGGCGACCGCGAATGCACCGGCGTTGCCTGCGGCAAAGCGTAAGGTCCTCAACGACGGCCTCGCAGTTGCGGAGCGCAAGCTGATCAGCGCCGAAGGTCTGCCCGGCCGCCCGTGGACGAAGCACCTGCTGTATGCGCCGGGTACGTTTACCGGCTACGGTGCCAGTACGCTCCCGGGCGTGCGCGAGGCTGTGGAGGCAGGCCGATATGACGAGGCGAACCAGCAACTCGGCGTGCTGGTGCAGGCTCTAAACGATGAAGCCGCATGGATCGACTCGCTGGCAACGCAAGCGGGGCAGTAAACGAAGGCTGGTATAACGGGAGCGGGTGCTGAAGGGTCTTATGCCTAACAGCCGAGGAGATGCAGATGCGTAACGCACTGATTGGAATAGCTGGCTTGCTGGCTGGATGCATGGCGGCGAGTGCCGCGTCCGTGAAGCCGGTAACTGTACCGTTGCAGGACGCAACCGGAGCAAATGTGGGTACGGTGACGTTCTCGCAGCACGGCAAAACGTTGGAGATGAAGGCAGCACTGAAGGGACTTCCTGCCGGCGAGCACGGCATCCATGTGCATGCCGTGGGAACCTGCACGCCGCCCGATTTTGCCAGCGCCGGTGGTCACTACAACCCGGACAGCAAGCATCACGGCTTCTCCAATCCGGAGGGGCATCATGCGGGCGACTTCCCGATGAGTGTCAAGGTGAAGGTGGACGGCAAGGGATCAGCGAAGCTTAGCAACTCGGACCTTTCGCTGGACACAGCTGCCATGTCATCGATCTACGGTAAGTCGGTTGTGGTGCATGAACTGGTCGACGATCAGAAGACCGATCCCGCCGGCGCATCTGGCAAGCGCATTGCGTGCGGCGTCATTCCTGCTGCCGCCTCCATGTAGTTCCGGCCAGCCTCGACTCTGCTCAAGAGTGGAGTCGCGGCAGGCTGAGTCCTATGTGCTTTGCCGCCACAACTGCCGCTAAATAGCCGCACATGCCGTGGACGCCTCCGCCCGGCGGAGTTGAACTGGAGCATAGAAATACACCCGGCAATGGTGTGACATATGGTGGCAGTGTTGGGCGGCGGATGATCTGACTCAGGGTCATCGCCCCACCTGACACATCGCCCCCCAGCAGGTTCGCATTCCAATCTTCCATCTGAGGAGCGGTGTGCGTGCTGCGCGCAAGCACCGTTGCTCCGAAGCCCGGGGCAAAGCGTTCAATCTGCGCTTCGATGCGCTTCGTGAAATCTGAGGGGGAGCCGTTCGGCACATGGCAGTAAGCCCAGGCAGAGTGTTGCCCTGCGGGTGCGCGTGTGCTGTCAAAGAGGCTCTGCTGCGCCAGCAGAATGTAAGGCCTCTCGCTCTCGCGGCCGTCCCACGCATCCTGCTCAGAAGCTCTGATTTCCTCCAGGCTCGCGCCCAGGTGTACCGTACCGGCGCGACGGCACAATTCCGCCGTCCACGGGATCGCACAGGACAAAGCCCAATCCACCTTGCAGATCCCTGGGCTGGTCTTGAATTTCTCGTAAGGCTTTCGTTTGGCAGCCGGGAGAGACTCACCCGCAAGCCGCAGGAACTGTCGTGGCGTAACGTCCAGCAAAACTGCGTCTGCCTGGGGAAGGTCGCGTAAGGATGTGACGTTGTGGCCGGTCTCTACTTGGCCGCCAAGCTCCCGCAGCAATGAGGCGAGTGCGTTTGCGATGCTCTGCGCGCCGCCCTGTGCAACCGGCCATCCTGTAGCATGCGCGGCCGCTCCCAGCACCAGTGCAGGCCCTGCGCTGGCGGCGAAATGGAGTGGAACATTCGCATGCCCTGCCAGCCCTGCGAACAAAGCCTGTGCCCGCTTTGTCTTGAAAAGACTTGTTGCGGTATGCGTTGCGGGTTGTAATGCCGAAAGGCCGAAGCGTGCCAGCACCAAGGGATGGGCCGGCCAACGCAGCAGGGGTGAAAGGGTATCGCAGACCAAAGCAGGCCATGCATCGACCATGGGCTGCACCAGCTTCCGCCATGCAGGCCCGTCCTCGCCCAGTATTTCAGCGGTTGCGTTCAGGTCATGCAGCAGGCCTACCGCGTCTCCATTTTCCAGCGGATGTGCCAAAGGAACGTCCGGCTCAATCCACTGCAGTCCATGCTCCTGCAACGGCAGGCTGCGGAAAAATGGCGAAGCGATGCCCAGCGGATACACCGCCGACCCCGTGTCGTGCAGGAAGCCCGGCAGCGTCAGCGATTCAGTCCGGGTGCCGCCGCCGATGGTCGTCGCCGCTTCCAGCAGCGTAACGCGGACACCTGCGCGCGCCAATGCGACTGCTGCGCTTAGACCGTTGGGCCCACTTCCGACGACAATCGCGTGCTTCATGGCTCATCAGATGCGAGCGCGGATCGATGCTTTGTAAACTGGAGCCTGCGCCGCTTTGATCTCGTATTAGCAGCGTTTTGGAGCGCGAGTTTGTCTGAAGCAGCAGCGGAAGCTTTTCTTACATTTCGGCACGTATCCGTGGCTCGCGGCGAGATGACGGTGTTGCATGACATCCACCTCCATGTGCAGCGTGGAGAATGTATCGCGATGCTTGGACCGAACGGCTGCGGCAAGTCGACGCTGATCAAGACGATGACGCGGGAACTTTACCCGCTTGCACTGCCCGGTACCCACGTTGAGATCTTTGGGCGCGAGCGATGGGATGTGACTGAGTTGCGGCGGCGTGTGGGAATCGTCACATCGGAAACCCCTGGCAAAAGCGCACTTGGCACGACAGCGTTCGATGTTGTGCTGACCGGCTTCTTTTCCTCGGCTACGCTATGGCCCAATTTAGTGGTAACGGGAGCCATGCGGCATGCAGCGCAGGAGACCATAGAGCAGGTAGGCGCTACAGCGTTCGCACAGCAGGAGCTGGGAACGCTTTCAGCAGGGCAGCAGAAGAGAATCCTAATTGCGCGTGCGCTGGTGGGCAGCGGTGCTACCCCAAGCGAACGGGTGCTGCTGCTGGACGAACCCTCCAACGCGCTGGACCTCAATGCTCAGGCGGAACTGCGTGAAACCATGCGCGGTCTCGCGCAAGCGGGCACAGGCCTGATGCTGGTCACTCACCACATCGCCGACATTGTGCCGGAAATCCGCCGGGTGATCTTCATGCGCGAAGGCCGCATTGTGGACGACGGTCCGCGTGAAACTATGCTGACCGAAGACAAACTGCATAAACTGTTCGGCGTTCGTGTCAACCTGTCGGAGCGTGGCGGCTTTCTTCACGCCTGGTGACGGACCCTCTCAGTGGTCCGCGCCTGTGAAGGCGATCTGTAGCGGCACAAGCTCCGGCTGCTTGATTTTTTGCGGCCCAAGCACGGCCACGCGCGGAACGGGTCCACGCATCATGGCAACCTCATCGCAGGCATGCAGGCGTGGGCATTTCTGGCAATCCTTGTAGATCTTGTCCGGCAGCGCGGTGCGGTCCATGGTGACGCGAAAGCCGTAGCGGAAAAAGAAATCCGGGATGCGGGTGAACAGGCACACCGTCTGGACGCCGTGCTCTTCCGCCTCGTGCAGCAGGGCAGCCATTAGACCGCCGCCCGCACCCTGGCCCTTGGCCTCTGGCTTCATCACGATGGAGCGAACCTCCGCCAGATGCGGCCCGTACAGGTGCAGTGCGCCGCAGCCCAGGAAGATACCTGCCTGCGACTCTGCCACATGGAAATCGCGCACGTTCTCGCAGATTTCAGCATATTGCCTGCGCAGCAGGGTGCCGTCGCCTGAGAGCGAGTTGACCAGCTCGAAGATGTTGGCCGCATCCTGCAGACGCGCCTGGCGAACGCTAGCGGACGGCATGTTGGGGTTCCTCTGCGGCTGTACTTGTCAGCGCAAGAACGCGCGCGCGCGCACTCGCAAGCGCCTGCTGCACGCGAGGGGTCGCCGTGCCGCCGATCACGTCGTGGCAATCCACTGTAGCCTGCAGCGTGATGGCTGCCTGAAAGTCTTCGCCAAACTCCCCACCAAACTGCTCCAGTTCTGCGATGGCAAGATCGTTCAATTCGCGCCCGGTGTCCAGGGCGAAGCGGACGGCATTGCCGATTTTTTCATGTGCGGTGCGGAAAGGAACACCCTTGTTCGACAGGTAAGTGGCCGCTGCCATTGCGTTCAGATAGCCGTGCTGCGCCGCCTGCTGCATGCGGTCGAAACGAAAGCGTAAAGCCGCCGTAAACGGCGCAAGCAGGGGCAGCATGCCGTCGAGCGTTTCCGCCACGGCAAACTCCCG
>CAXUEW010000177.1:331-7116 GCA_964250115.1 uncultured Terriglobus sp. | reverse complement strand
ATCTCAAGATCAGGCCTCAAGGTACATAACCTCCTGATACACCACATTTAGCCGCTGAGATGAATCCTATATTCGAATCGGAATCTTCATCTCAGCGGCTAAAGCCGCATCTTTTTTGATGGCTCACCGATCTATCTCGGCGGCTGAAGCCGCGGTCTTGACATGGCTGAATGCTATACAGCAAATTGATCCTGCCCCGCACTTGCCAGCGCCTGCACTTCCGCCCACACACCGTCATCCACCTCAATGCCTTCGCGGTTCTGCCGTTCTCTACGCCGGGCCGCGCCTTCACCGGGAAACTCCGGCGTGTGTCCAGCTTCATCCGGGATAGACGCATGCACGTAGTCCACAATGCTACTTGCGATCTGCGTCGTAGCTGTCTCGCCGCCCAGCTTCTTCGGATCAATGGCGATGAACACCTGCGAACATCCAACGCAACTGCCCAGCTTCAGCGCGTCGATGCCGTTCGTCGGCAGCCCCTCTGACAGTACAGCCGCCAGCACATCCAGCAAGATGGCGAAGCCCGATCCCTTCCAAAAGCCCATGGGCAGGATGCGTTGCGACTGCTCGATGGGTCCGGGTTCATCGGTCAGCTTGCCTTCATTGTCGAAGCCACCTGGGTAGGGCAGACGCTCACCCTTGAGCCGTGTGACCTGCAGCTTGCCATAGGCATACTGCGACATGGCCATATCCAGCACCACGGAACCACCGGGCCGCGGCACTGCCATGATGAACGGGTTGTTTCCCACTCGCACATCCTTGCCGCCCCACGCAGGCATGCACGATTCGGTGTTGGTCCACGCGATAAGAATGTAGCCGCGATTGGCCGCATGCCAGCCGTAGCTGCCGCCGCGCATCCAGTGATTCGTATTCCGCAGCCCAAGCAGCGCAATGCCGTGTTCTGTCGCCTGCTGCGTAACGCGATCGGTACACCAAAGCGCGTTCAACACACCGGGCGCACGCTGCCCGTCATAAACCTCCAGCGCGCCAAACTGGCGAACTAATTCTGGCTTCGCGCCCAGGTTGATCCATCCTTTCCCAATGAACTCCACGAAGCGCGGCACGCGGTTGATGCCGTGCGAGGTCACACCGTCCAGTGTGGATTCCGCATGGATACGCGCGCAGATTTCCGCATTGGATGGCTGCATCCCGGCGTTTAAAAAGGCTTGCTGAATGGTCTGTTGCAGATGCTTAAAAGCGACTCGTGCCATGGCTTGCCCTTTGCACGCGGATGCGTATGTCCTCAGGTATACCGCATGCTGACCAGCAATTTCCGGTACCACGTCATCCTGAGCGGAGCACGCAGTGCGAAGTCGAAGGACCTGCTTTCCTTTCGGTCTGCAGTGCTGCTCCGGGAAACAGCAGGTCCCCTTCGGCAGACTCAGGGCAGGCTTTCGACTGCGCTGCGCTCAGGATGACGAGGCAGGAAGTTCATTCCGCTCAGAAGCAGGTACACTTTGTGGGCATGAGTCAGAAAGACCCACTCTCCACGAAAATCCTGCGCGTCCGCACGACCGATCTGCGGTTCCCGACATCGCGCTTCAGCATCGGTTCCGACGCGGTAAACAAAGACCCGGATTATTCTGCGGCGTACTGCGTTCTGGAGACAGACGGCGACTTCGAGGGTCACGGCCTGACCTTCACGCTCGGCCGTGGGACAGAGTTGTGCGTGCTTGCCATCGAGTTCCTGTCGCGCTTTGTCGTGGGCCGCACGCTGGCTGAAATTACGTCCGATATGGGCAGCTTCGTTCGGCAGCTAAGCGGTGACACGCAGTTTCGTTGGCTTGGGCCGGACAAGGGTGTGATCCATCTTGCAGCAGCCGCGGTGGTCAACGCGGTATGGGACCTGTGGGCGAAGGTGGAAACGAAGCCATTGTGGCAGTTGCTGGCAGACATGTCGCCGCAGCAAATCGTTTCGCTGATCGACTTTACCTACATCGACGATGCGCTGTCGCCTTCTGAAGCCCTTGAGATCCTTACGCGCAACCAGTCAACCCGCGCGGACCGCATCGCCCTGCTGCAAGAAAATGGACTGCCCGCCTACACCACCTCCGTCGGCTGGTTCGGCTTCAGCGATGACAAGGTGAAGGCGCTCTGCGACGAAGCTCTACGCGACGGCTGGACGCACTTCAAACTCAAGGTTGGTGGCACGCCCGAGGATGATTTGCGCCGCGGCAAACTGGTACGTGGCGAAATCGGCCCCGATTGCAAGCTGATGGTCGATAGCAACCAGAAGTGGGGCGTTCTGGAGGCCATCGAACGCACGCGCCAGCTTGCCGAGCTCGATCTTTGGTGGATGGAAGAACCCACGAGCCCTGATGACATCCTTGGCCACGCACGCATCCGCCGCGAGACTGGCGTGCGCATCGCAACCGGCGAGCATTGCCAGAACAAAGTCGTCTTCAAGCAGTTGCTGCAGGCTGAAGCTATCGACGTTTGCCAGATCGATAGCTGCCGCGTTGCCGGCGTAAATGAAAATCTGGCCATCATCCTAATGGCCTCGAAATTCGGCATCCCCGTCTGCCCACACGCAGGCGGCGTCGGCCTGTGCGAGTACGTTCAGCACCTGGCCGCGTTCGATTTCATCTATGCATCCGCGACGCTGGAAAACCGGGTGGTCGAATACGTCGACCACCTCCATGAACATTTCCTTACGCCAGTCCAGATTCGGCAAGGCAGGTACCTGCTGCCTCCTGAGCCTGGATACAGCATTCAGATCAAAGCAGCTTCGCTGGAAGAATACGGCTATCCTAACGGCACCTTTTGGAAGAGTCAGGGTTAATGGTAGAGAGTGGCGTCCTTGATCTCTGCATCTTCACCTGAATATTTCAGTAATTCGAGAAGTTGCCCCTTTAATTCTCTGGCCTTGGCTAAGTACTCCTTGCGTCCGGCAAGGTTTGTAAGCTCATGCGGGTCGTTGCGCTGATCGTAGAGTTGCCACTCCATGTAAGTGGGGCTTGACGCCTTCTTTGCGCCGGAGATATCTGCGACGCAGTAAGTCCAGTCTTTGGTGCGCAGGGTACGTGCCGTCATGCTCTCGCTGATCTGTACGAGATGCTTGTTCGGCCAGGCTTTGCGCGCTTCGATGCCGTCGAGCAGTGGAAGCACGTTGTGGCCCTTCCATGAAGACGGCACGGCAACGCCTGCGGCTTCCAGCAACGTGGGCGCAAAGTCAATAATGCCCACCAGCTCATCGATACGCTGCGAGCGATTAAATCCCGGGCCGTCAATGATAAAGGGCACACGCAGACTGCTGTTGTGGGTGGAGCGCTTGTATTCCTGGTTGCGGGTCATGAAGTGGCAACCGTGATCGGAGAAGAACACGAAGATGGTGTTGTCCTTCTGACCGGTCTCTTCCAGCGCTTTGTGCAGACGCCCCACCGACGTGTCGATGCTCTCGCAGCAACCGTAATAGTCAGGAAGTTGCTGGTGCCAGTCGCCTGGAAAAGCACGCAGGTCCGGCGGCACATGCGCGTTGATGAAACGCTCCGCAGAACCTTTTGGACCGACCATGCGATTCAGATCGTTCTGTTGGTGCGGCTCAAGTTGCGAGACAAAAAGGAAGAAGGGTTTGTCGTGCTTCTCGCGTACAAAGCGCTCGGCGCGATCGGTGATGAAGTCGACGCGATATTGATCCTTATAAGTGATCTCCTTTCCCTCGCGATCGTAGATCGTGCCTTCGTAGGGATGCGTGGTGTGTTCGAGTGCATTCGAAACTTCCCACAGATCATCAAAGCCGCCGCGCCATTGCTTTGCCACGGGACCGGAACCGCCATCCTGCCCCTGGCTGGGAGCAAGGTGCCACTTGCCGATGAGATTGCTGGTGTAGCCGGCCTTACGAAGCTCGCCTGCAAGCGTGGGCAGATCCTGCTTCATGCCGGGCCCATTGCGCCAGACGTCGGTCTCCGTGGCATAGCGGCTGGTCAACAACACAGAACGTGATGGCGCGCAGACGGGCTGGTTGGTGATGCAATGTGTGAAGTTGGTACCGCGCTCCACCATGGCATCCAGGTTAGGGGTCCTAGTAGAACTGTTCGCGCCGTTAGCTCCAACAAAGTCCCAGCGAAATTGGTCCGATAGATACAGGATGATGTTCGGCTTCTGCCTGGGTTTAGCCGCCGTCTGTGCTTCAGCACCAGCCTGCAGTACGGCACCTGTGGCAGCAGCAGCGATGCTACCGGAACGTAGAAAGTCTCTGCGGTTCATAGCGTTATTACCTTTCAAGTAAGTGCGCGCACTAATAGTAGAACTTCAGGCTGAACTGGATCTGGCGCGGATCGTTGGGATTACTGCGGGTACTGCTGATCTGCGCAAAATTCGCAGGCGAAGTGAAGTTCAGGTTACCCGGTTGTGCAAAATTAGGAGTGTTCGTCAGGTTGAATGTTTCCGCGCGAAACTCAAAATAACGCGTTTCGCCCAACGCAAAGCGGCGGAAGAGAGAAAATCAAATCGCCGGAAGGCGGGTCCGAAAACCTGCGCAGGTGGACCGCCAAGGCTACCCGTTGCCGGATTGGCAAAGGCTGCAGGGTTAAGGAACTGCGCTACCCGGTTTGTGGTTGTGTACAGCGGCTGGCCTGGCACCTTGAGTGCGAAGCATCCCAGTCCTGCAGCGGTTGTCGTTGAGCATGCGACGGAGAGCGGCTGGCCGTCCTGCGCGGTGAGAATAAAGTTGGTCGACCATCCACCGGCAAGGGCCGATGCAATGCCATGCTGCAGCAGCGCCTTGTTCCTACCAAAAGGTAGCTCGTAGCTGCCGCTGGCATGAACGATGCGGCGCACATCAATGTCACAAGGTGCATAGTCCGCGTTGATACCGTAACCCTGCACGTACGGCGCACGATAGCCGCGGACGCCGTTGTCCAGCAGATCGCGTGCGTTCTGCAAGCCATTGCAAAGCGGCCCAACGGAATTGTCTGCGGTCACAAGAGCAACAGAGAGCTTCCTGCCGTATAGCTGCTTGTAATCTGAAACGGGTAATTAACCCATGGACTGATACTTAGGCCATGATTCTCATACCCTTGATAGAACAAACCGTATCCGCCTCGCAAAACGAGCTTGGGTGACGCCTGAAATGAGAATCCGATGCGTGGCGCGAAGTTTCCTTTTTGCGCATACCCCAAGGCATTCTCGCTAATAGGTGTGAATGCGATATCGTTGGAAGCAAGTAGTATCTGGAAAGCCACCGGAACATTGCTTACCTGCTTTTCGGGGATGTAAAAGCGCGACACGTTACCCTTCGTGTCGCCCGTTTGCGCTGGAACAAAGTTAGCGAAGCGTCCATCCGACTCAGTAGGCACACCAAGGAACTCCCATCGCAGTCCGTAATTCAGCTTCAGGTTTGGCGTTGCTTTCCAACTGTCCTGCACATAGGCACCAAGGTACTGGCGCACAAGATTGAAGATGGGTGAGTAACTGGACGCAGAGACCGTGTTAGAACCGCCCAGTCCCTGCAGTGTGCCCGATTGTGGCGTCAACGGCGCAAGCACGAACTGTGCGCGATCGGTCGATGCGTCCTTGTTCGCGACGATAGGCGTGTAGATGCCGCTGTTGGTGAAGTTGCCGCGTGAGGTGGAAGGCGTCAGCGTGGGAAACGCAACATGCTGGTACTCCACGCCGGCGCGATCTGGTGAGCATCGTGGTCGATGGTCACGTTCTCAGTGAATTACACCACCTTGCTGGATTATCACTCGGCAGGGTTCCGGGTGTCCCAAGGCTTGAGAGTTGTCCCATGCTGAAGAGCGGCAGACCGCCGTTACCGGGAATCTGCGGAACGCCGGGTATGCCGTATTGGTCCGGAATGCCGAGCTGGTTGCCGAAGATAGGTAGGCGGACGTCGCGCACACGGCTAGCCTACGCGGGCCTCGTTGACAAGGTGCGGCGTGAAGATGTGTGTCTCACTGAGCGCAGTATTCTGCGACTGTGTCTTGCCGTTTCCTGGCCGCGATGCGGAACCATCCGCAACTCCGAGGAACGGCCCAGGCACGATCTGGTTCGTGTTGACGAAGCTGTACCGCACAAAGGCAGAGTCCCTCTGAGAGAAGCTCTCGTCGAAACGCACATCGAAGCTGTCGGTCGTGGTCCGGTTAACCGGGCTCACGACGTAGTTGTTCTGCAGTGCGGAGCCCGTGGGCTGCGGGTACAGATTCAGCAAAGCGACGGCATTCGGTGCCAGACGCGATGACGGAAGTATGTTCAACAGCGACCGCGCGGCCGCAGTGTTGAAAGTCGTGACGTTGGCTAGAAAGGCGCTACAGAAAGGGTCGCGCACATAACCGCCAGCCGTGCCTCGCAGGTCTCCAACGGGTGATCCGACCTGATACAAGCCCGCCGCATCCCAGGCTTCAGCCATTAATTTCATGCCAGCCAGGTGGGATCTGAAGCGATATCCATCAGGATGGGTACATTCTCCAGCACAGTGCCATCCGGTTTCGGAAAAGAACCGAAGCTAGGGCTCTCGACTGTTCCAGCCGTCTTCTGCCAATCGAGCTTTCTGGATAGCGGTTTCCCTTGTGAAGGGAGGTATTGGGAGACGAAGGGCTATGACAATATCCTTTCACGTTGGACAGCTAAGCTCGGATCATTTCGGTAGCTCTGACGTGCGAACTTTACCGGGGATGCAAGCGAGTAAATACGCGCCAGCAGCGAAAGGAAATACCGAATAGTTGAGCGGTGCATGGACACCCAGGGTAATTGTCATCGCAATACCGAAGACTGTCGTGAGAGCTGCCGTCAGCACTGCGGTAATGCGCAGCCGGTATCCGGCAAGCAGCGTAAACCCGAGGATA
>CAXUEW010000177.1:0-321 GCA_964250115.1 uncultured Terriglobus sp. | reverse complement strand
GATGGTTTCGGCGGCGGTGACAGCCCACCCGAGCGCGGGTATCAGCCGGCCAGGAACCCATGGATTCAGCTGCGCCGTATAGGCCAGAAAAGCAGCGAACGTGCCCCATGCGACCGTCGGTTTGCCCGGTGGACCCCACAAGCCAAACCTGTCTGCAACGGCGGAAAGCAGTCCTATCCCCAGCGCCAGGCGCAGAATAACAGCAGCAACATAGACTTCTTTTTCTCGTGAAGAGCGGTTTACTTCATCGTGACTACGCATTCAACTCCTCCAGTTCAGCCCAGAAGTGCAGGCCCCCGCGCCCAAAAGACCAATGACTTC
>CAXUEW010000176.1:3184-7225 GCA_964250115.1 uncultured Terriglobus sp. | reverse complement strand
CCAAGGCAAGCGGGGCCGCTCGCATCATTGGCAACGCGAGTCCCCGCGAGACGCCCGCACGATGGTTCTACGACAAATGGGTCACAACCAATCTGCCGCATGTCGTCGACCAGGCCGCAGAGATTGTCTCGGCTGCAGCGGGCAGGTCGCTGCAGGCCACGCACGCACCCCTGCCTAGCGACGTTGAGTCTGAGGCATGGTGCACAGCACTCTTCGCAGTGGACATTCGTCCGGCTGTCTTTCTTGCGGCGACGGCAGGCTGGGGCGCGAAGCAATGGCCAGCGCAACGCTACGGCCAGCTCGCATACGAATTAGCCGCGCGCGGCTATCGCGTTTTGATCAACGCATCGCCGCACGGCGCAGATACCATCGCGACTGAAGTCACGCGGGCTTCGAACAACACTGCAGAGGCCGTCACATGCACTCTGCCGCAGTTGATCGCACTTCTGCGTCGCGTGAGGTTGGTCGTTGCGGGTGACTCGGGACCGCTGCATCTTGCGGCGGCGCTGGGCATTCCCGTGGTCGCACTGTTTGGACCCACGGACCCGGCGCGCAATGGCCCTTACTGCACGCGTGCGGTGATTCTGCGCCATCCATCCAGCCAGACCGATCATCGCCGCCACCAAGCCCTTGAAGCTGGTCTTGAACAGATCACAGTGGAAGAGGTGCTTGCGGCGGCCCTGAGGATGCTGCAGCAGGGAAGCGGCACACGGCCCTCGCATGGATAATGGCAGAGGCATGGACGCAGGCTCAACAGACCGCGGAGAACAGTGGCAGCGGGTGGCGCGACGCATACGCGTTCCACTTGGCTTCGTCTTCGCGGCTCTATTCCTATGGCTCGCAAGGCCCACGGAGCGTTCGCTGCTGTTGAGTCTTCTGCTGGTGGTGCCGGGGCTGCTGCTGCGCGCATATGCCGCCGGATACGTTCGCAAGAATGCTGAACTGACCCAGACCGGACCGTACGCCTACACGCGCAACCCGCTGTACCTGGGATCCATGCTGGCAGCGTTCGGCTTTACCGCGGCCTCGCGCCAGTGGCCTCTGGTGCTGCTACTGGCTGTGTTGTTCCTGTTCATCTACCTGCCGGTAATCCGCTCGGAAGAGAAGTTCCTGCGTGGTACCTTCCCTGACTTCGAGGCCTACGCGGCTCACGTCCCGCGCTTGCTGCCCCGGCTTACTGCGTCCGCATCAGAGCGCGCCGAAGCCTTTTCGCCGGCGCAATACCGTAAGCACCGCGAGTACAATTCCCTTGCAGGCGCCTGTGCAATGTACGCCGCATTGATTCTGCTCATGGCGCTTCGAGCACACTTTCGCATGCTGTAAGTAGGATCGTTCGGCGTCCTTTGCCGCGTACTATGTGTCTTGCAGGGTGTAGATCCAGGTGTTGTGGTCGCCACGCGGCGTGCAGCCGGTACTAAGTTTAAGGTAAGGGGCGACGACCGCTTGAAGCTGTTTCGAAATGCTTTGCTGTTTGGCTTTTTAGCGTCGGGAGCGGCAGGCGCGCAGAAAGAAGGCGTGCCACCGGCGCAGGCACCGCCTGTGTCGGCACCCATGCCCGGCTATAGCTTTCCACAGCACCAGACGCTTACGTTCACTGTCGACTGGCGTGTGTTTACCGCTGGTCGCGCGGTCTTTCAGCTTGACCAGCAGGCCGGTTTGATGAAGGTACAGGCCACCGCCGATACCGTGGGCGCGACCAACATGATCTACCAGGTGGTAGATCGCTTCCAGTCCAGCTTCAACCCGCAGACAGGTTGCTCGGCGGGCTTCAGCAAGCAGACGCAGGAGGGCCGCAGGAAAATCTCGAGCGACCTCGTCTTCACACCGGGTTCAACAGCAGCGGCATCCGCTGCGCCGGTACTCGGAACGCAGGCGCTTACCGAGCGCAACCTGATCAAGAACACCACAAAGCAGCAGCAGGGCCAGATCCCTGCGTGTGTTATCGATACGCTCTCCGGCATCTTCTACGTTGGGTCGCAGAACCTGGTCGTCGGGCAGGATTTCAAGATGCCGCTGGCCGATGCCATGCGTACTGTCAGCGTGACGTTGAAGGTTGAGGCGCGTGAAGAGGTCAAGACCCCCGCAGGTACCTTCAGCGCCATTCGCGTGCAGCCCACCGCGGACGCTGGCGTTGTGAAGAATCGGGGCACCATCACCATCTGGTACTCCGACGACGCGCGCCACATCCCCGTGCAGATTCGCGCAAAGCTGCTGTGGGGAACCATCACCTTCCACCTGCAATCGATCGAAGTGCGTTAGGCGTATCTAAACATATAGGTTCACTAGGCTTCTTTGCATAGAAGTGCGGGTCTATTTCCAATTGTTTGCGGCTTTAGCCGCCGGGATAGCCCGGGCAAGTTCTCCATGAACGCGGCTTCAGCCGCTGGGATCGCGATCTCAGCGGCTAAAGCCGCATACTGATGTGTAACAGCACCTATCAGCGGCTAAAGCCTTTTCCGATCAGGTGTAGTCCTTAGTTTTTTAGGGCCAAAGGCCCGGCATATAAGAGCCTAGGCCGCAGGCCTAGGAATGCGAGTAAACCGCACAGAGCGCTGTAGGCGCGACACATGAGTAGCGACTACACCGTGAGAGAAAATGCTCGAAAGCCGCTAGGAACTGCGCGGAAATCATAGGTAAATACGCCCAGGTCTCTCCGTGACCATCAACCCGGAGGCCACGTCATGTGCCTGCCCCCGATGACGTGCAGGTGCAGGTGATCCACGGTCTGGCCGCCATCCGCCCCGCTGTTAATGGCAATGCGAAAGCCGCCCGGCGCATGCTCCTTGCCGATCTCAGATGCACGGTACAACAGGTGACCCAGTACTTCAGCGTCGGTCTGCTCTACGTCCGCCAGCGACCGAATCTCGCGCCTGGGTATGACCAGGATATGTACAGGTGCGACAGGGGAAACGTCGTGAAATGCGAGGCACAAGTCGTCCTCAAAGACTTTCTTGCAAGGGATTTCACCCGCGAGGATGCGACCGAAGATGGTTGAGTTGGACATGGCTATTGAAAGTGTAACGAGTCCGGGTCGACATTCCGCCCGAGTGCGGTTAGCACGTCCAGTACTTTTTGTCGCAGCCTGGGAATGTCTTAGTGACAGTCTGCCACGCCACGTTCAAGCCGGTTTCATCATATCCATGGATCAGCCGATTGCGCATGCCGATGAGTTCTACAAAGCTCTCCAAGCCATGCCGCTACATGAACTCAGGAGCCTTGTTCCAAATGCGCCTAGCAGCTTCACCCGCGATGGTGATCGCGTGGACGGTGGCATCGTGAACAGTGAAGTCCTGCAAAAATCGTTCCTCATCTACGCCCCGTGTATGCAGCAAGGCACGATTACACGCCACCAGAACATGCTCCAGGTAATCGACGGCGCGGTCTTCGTGCGTCATACGGGTTTAGCCTCGCCGAAGATGCGCTCACGATAGCGCGGGACGACGCTACGCGCGGTGACGATGTCCTCCTTGATGCCAAGCAGTTCCTCAAGGTCGTTAGCCATGCCACCATGTCGAAAAACGACATACCATCCAGTGGGTCGATGAGCAGGTCCAGATCGCTCTCCTCATCGTCCAGACCGGTCGCCACAGAACCGAAGACACGCGGGTTCTCTGCCTTGTGCGCAAGCACGATGCGGCGTATCTCACTGCGATGTTTTTCAAACGCTTCTGAGGGTCGCATAGAGTGCGTCTCCCACGACAGTGTGCCACAGGGTCTTTCAGCACGTCTCTAACCGAATCAGTCCAGCCGGACCACGTACGGCAGCGCGTCCGGCTCGGCCGTTCGTATGCTGCCTGCCACCTGCAGGGCGCGCGCGCGCTCCAGCCCGGCCGGGTTGATGCGCACCCAGTAGCCGGTCGGCCCCTGGAACTGGATGACCTTGGCCGTGGCGGCGTAGCGGCGTTGCAGCTCCACCTGCAGGTGATAGGCGTTCTCGCGGTTCAGAAAGGCACCAATCTGCACGCACCATTTACCGCTCAGGCTGGCCGCCGCACCGGGCGTCACCACGTCGATGCGTACCTGCGCTACGCCTGCACGGTA
>CAXUEW010000176.1:0-3123 GCA_964250115.1 uncultured Terriglobus sp. | reverse complement strand
GTCATAGATTTCGCCGTTCGCTCCGGGATGATTGGCATACGGAGGGCCGTACCAACTGGCAAGCCCGGTCTCGGTCGAGGCAATACGCCCGGACGCGATGGCGTTGTCATTGACCGGACTCTGAGGAACGACCGCAGGCGGCACGCGCCGCAAAGGTATGTCGGCGGTGCGGCTTCTTGAGCTGGTTGTGACAGACGGGGGCGAGGAGCGGCGGCTGACTTGGGTTCTGTGATGACAACCCGCTGTGAGTGCGGCTGTCAGCAGTGCGGCGAGTCCTGCAAGGACGCGGCCGAACCGGGTAACCCGCCCACCCGCCCAGGGCCAGGGCCCCGGTGCTTTACTTGCGATCATCCAGATTCTTTGCCAGCGCCTGCAACTGCTCGGCTGCGGCGCGCAAAGCGGTGGAACTGTGCTTGCGGACGTCCGGTACCACTTCATCATTCAGGTAGTGAATGACGCGTCGCACTTCCGCTTCCGCACGGTCCGCCACGTCCTGCACTTTGTCGTTCCAATTCGTCACGTTCTGCCTCTTAAAAGTGCGGAAATTGCACGCTTGTACACATGTAGAGACGCTAAAAAGCGGTCGTTCTGCTCAGAAATTAGTGCAGTTCCTGGTTGATTAACAGTGTCGGAGCGTGTTCGGAAGCGATCCAAAACCGTGCGGAACGCGCTTGGAACGTGTCAAAAATGCAACTTGCCTGTACCTCGGCGACTCAAATAGCCAACTCATACAGTTAGCGTGTGCATGTCCGCTAAGTGGAAGGATTTCATGCACCGTACCCTTGTTTTTTTCGCGGTCCTCGCCGCCCCGGCCACCCTCCTCGCGCAAAGGAATGTTCCGGCCCCTCCACCGATCCAGTTTGCCAGTGCCGAGCCGCTCCCAGCCCAGCCCTTTTCTCCTATGGCATTGCCTGATGCGCCAAGCGCGACGGTTTCAACCTCAGCTCTCGATGGCACCTTCGATGCGCAGGCTGGAGTTGCACCCGCACCCCGGAATCCGAACAGTACCGTTGCCTCCAGGTATTCCGGCATTATCCTGCCCGGCCAGACTTCGCAGCCACTTTCTGTCGGCAACAAGATTGTGTATGGATTTACTGACGCATTCAGCCCTTTCGCGCTGGTCGGCATCACGGTTTCTGCCGGCTACTCGCACCTGGTGGACTCCGCGCCGCACTACGGCACCAACGCGCAGGCGTTCGGGAAGCGTGAAGGCGTAGCGGCCTTGCGCAGCACGGTGCAGGCGCTTGCGACCGATTCCTTGTTTTCGCCGATCTTTCATGATGATCCGCGATATTACGCTCTGGGGCGGCAGCATAAGTTCCTGAACCGTGTGGTCTACGCGGGAACCCGAGTCCTGATCACGCGGACAGACTCCGGCCATAACACCCTGAATGCTCCACTTCTGCTTGGCTACGGGGCGGCCGCTGGTCTAAACAACCTGTACTATCCCGACCAGGATACGGGTGCTAAATCGACCCTGATCAGTTATGCCGGATCTTTAGGCGGCGCAGCAATCGGCATGGAAGTGAACGAGTTTCTGGATGATGCCCTTCGGATCGTGCACCTTCGAAAGTAGTTGCCGCCACTTTATGCCATGGCAGGCCGCAACCTTCTCCAGGTCTTTCTTCCTGCTGCCAAAGAGGATTCGCCATTCACTGCAAATTCATACCGTTTGCTGCAACACCTTGCCGTTGGACTCATGACGCTGTGTTTGGGTCCTTGGTACCTATAGCCTCAAGAGGACGCAAAGTACTGTAACGGTTCAGGTTCGTGGCAAAGAAATGAAACTGTGACAAGCATTAGCACGTCCTAATCTGGACTACACAGGCATCGCCAGCAAGACAGATTCACTCAGGAGATAGCATGGCCAAGGCATCGAAGCTCGCAGAAAAGTCCCTCACACTGGTTGCAAAGGCCGGGTGGGCGGTGTTTGAGAAGCTGAACAGTTTCAGCCCGAATGCATCGTTTACGCCCAAGTGGTCGGACAAGCCCCTGCTGAAGAGCTACCAGAAGGAAAAGCCTCCCCTTGGCTGGCCTCGCACGACCGACTCGCTTTGCCCCCGCTGTATCCCCGAAATTCGTCAGCAGATCGTGGACGGCAAGCTGCCGCACGAGATTCTGCTGAACGAAAAGGTTGGTGAGATCAAGGCGCAGATCATCGAGCGCGACGGCCAAATCCTGATGGTGAAAGACTGCCCGATTCACGGTCATTTCGAAGACCTAATGTCGATCGACCCGCCGATGATGAAGCACCTGGAAGATGTCTTCCCGGGCCGCGACATCCGCGCGCACAACGACGAAAAGCTGCACAACCATGGCACCAGCACGGTCACGCACGGCCGCGGATCGGTCCTGACCATCGACCTGACCAACCGCTGCAACATGATGTGTGATCCCTGCTTCATGGACGCCAACCAGGTTGGTTTTGTGCATGAACTGACGTGGGACGAGATCAAGACCATGCTGGACAACGCCGTCCAGATCAAGCCCAAGCGCCAGATGAGCGTGCAGTTCTCCGGCGGTGAGCCGACCCTGTCGCCCTACTTTCTGGATGCCGTGTCCTACGCGCGCAAGGTAGGTTACACCTCGGTTCAGGCCGCGACCAACGGTATCGAATTTGCCAAGTCGAAGGAATTTGCGAAGGCAGCGGCGGAAGCCGGTCTGCGTTACGCTTACCTGCAGTTCGACGGCATCGGCAACGCAGCCAACAGCCACCGTAAGGTCGGCAATTCGTTCGATGTAAAGCTGCAGGCCATTCACAACCTGCATGAGGCAGGCGTGGACATCGTGCCGGTCACCTGCATCATCAACGGCATCAACAATGAGCAGGTCGGCCGCATCATCGAGTTTGCGCTCGACAACCCGAAGAAGATCAATTTTCTCTCGTTCCAGCCGGTATCGTTCACCGGCCGCGATGAGGCAGTCTCCGACGAGCGCCGTGCAGCGCAGCGTTACACCCTGAGCCACCTGGCAGCGGACGTTCGTTCGCAGACCGGCCTGGGTGAGAGCACCCGCGACTGGTTCCCCATCAGCTTCATGTCGACCTTCTCCGACTGGGCTGACTTGGTGCACGGACCCGAGCATGACTGGGGCCAGCTCTCCTGCGGTTGCCACCCGAACTGC
>CAXUEW010000175.1:1103-7235 GCA_964250115.1 uncultured Terriglobus sp. | reverse complement strand
GTCCAGTACTTTCAAAAACTGCCGCACGTTTTCGCGTCCTGTGGCAGCGGTGCAGGCATCGCCGCACAGCGAGCGCCAGGTGCGCTCCACGCGGTTTGCCAGCGACTCCGTCCCGCCGTGCAGCAGGGCGGCATCCATCACGTCCAGTGTCCGCTCGACTCGTTGACGCATCGGCGCGGCAAGCAGGTGCAGACGGCTTCGCATCGCTGGACGCAGCATCTCTTTTCCAGTCGCAGCCACGTCCCCGGCTGCCAGGCGAAAAAGGTCGGCCAGACCCGCGCCGCACCATGGCGCATGCACCACCGCCAGCCACGCCGTGCGGTCGGCAGGATGGAGAAGGGCGCGTGTGATGGCGAGCACGTCCAGCACTTCGCGACGTTCACCCAGCGGCTCGATCTCGACAGCCCGGTACGGGATGCCGCACCGTGTAAACTCCTTTGCAATTTCCGCAACGTGACTGCGCACGCGTGTCAGGACGGCGATACTCTTCTGCGGATGCTCCCGGCGCTGCGTTTCGACAATGCGCCGGATGGCCGTGGCCTCCCTACGCACCGCACGCCCACGCTCCTGCTTTGCAGCGGGTGTGCTGTCAGCTCGGGGCAACGGATCCATATGCCATGCCATGCCTTCGCCCGGCGACTCAGGGCGGACAGCGTCGGCAGGACTGTAAGTCACATCGCCGTCTGAAACACGATCCGCAGGGAAGACCTTGGTGAAGGTCTCGTTGAAGTCCTGCACGATGCGCCTGCCTGACCGGAAGTTCGCTGCAAGCCGCAGAACACCCAGCGGCAGCTCGCCGAGCGCGCCCTTCCTCATGCACTCCTGAAACAGTTCGACGCGCGCCTGCCGGAACAGGTAGATGGACTGCTTAGGGTCGCCCACCAGGAAGACGGTCTGGCTGCCGCCGTCCCACCCGGAGGTAAGTGCCACCAACAGCTCGTACTGGCTGGACGAGGTGTCCTGCATCTCGTCAACCAGGAGGTGCCGCAGACGCGTGCCCAGGGCCACCTGCACCTCGCCGGTGTCGGCGGCCAATGCGGCACGCGCTGCCAATGCTACCGCGCTGAAGTCGCACACACCCTCGCGCGCGAACAGCAGTTGCAGTTCGACCAGTGCGTGCTGCAACAGGCGAAACAATGCTTTGGTCACGACCCACTGTTTGGGCTGGTATTCCGCGGGTGGCAAGGCGCGTACACCGTGCAGCAGCGCCATAAGTTCGTCGCTGTCGATGCCGGTAATCACGTCTTTCAGGTCAGCCGCGAGGCGCTTCTCTACCTCCGCGCCAACCAGCTTTGCCGTGAAGCTTTTTCGCCAAGTCCCGCCGTTCGTCAGCAGTAGCTGCGCTACCAGCAACCAGTGATCGTAATGCGTTGCCTGTGTGCCGGGAGGCCCGGACAGCAGAGCGCAGCGCGAGAAGGCACTCGGCGCGCCTTCATATCCCTCCGCTGTGGCAAGCTCTCGCGCAATGGCGGCCACCCGTTTCAACTCATCCTCCGGAAAGCAGCGATGAAGCTCTTTGAGTGCCGTGCAAAGCGCTCTATCCAGCGACTGGTTCAGGCGCGGCAGAACGACCGCGTCCAGCCTTGCGTCATCAAGTTCTGCCTCACCCAATGGGATCAGCCGGCCCCATTGTTCTCGTGTGGCCAGCATCTCAGCCAGAACGCGTTCGCAAAACATCAGGTCGCCATCGCGGTGCAGAAGGACAGTCCGGATGGCGGCGTTCAGCGCTTCGTCATCGCCTCCAAAACGCATCATCACGGCGCGCGCGGCGCGGCGGTAAAGCGGCTCTGCATCGCGAACCGGATTCCCTGAAGCCGATCCGCCTGACAGCAGAGGCACAGCGCGCGCAATCTCGCTGCACAGTGAATCAATGGTGCGGATATTCAGCCGATGCGGACGTTCCAGCAGGCGCCAACCAAGCTCCCTATCGCGCTTCATAGCGCTGTCTGCAAGCGTTCGGGTTAGCTGCTCAAAGGCATTCTCCGGATGCGGCAGGTCTTCGGCAGCTGAGCGCATTGCATGTAACACCCGTTCGCGCATTTCGCCGGTAGCCTTCAGGGTGAAGGTCAGGGCCAGAACCTCCGCAGGGTCATCCACAAGGGCCAGCAGCTTCAGGTAGCGCTGGATCAGCAGGCCGGTCTTGCCGGACCCGGCTGGCGCCTCCACGACCCATGACCGTTCGGCATCCAATGCAGAGCTTCGTTGCCTGCTGTCAGAACCTGGGAAGGAAATCAGCTCCAAGCGGTGGCCTCGTCTCCCTCAGGTTCGTCAAGGTCTTCCATTTGCAGCAGCGCCGCAGCATCCACCCGGCAAAGCATGCGCTGCCTGCAACGGTCGCAGGTGGCCGGGTACTCCTTCGGATCGACGGAGGCATCGCCGTCGGCAAAGGCAGTCGCGAGCCGGTCCAGGTCGTGGTGCCAGACTTCCAGTTGGTCGGCAAAGTCAAAATCTTTGCGCGGTTTCGCTTTTAGGAGCGCCGCAGTTGCCGCCAAGCCCTCCAGCTTCATACCGGTTTTGCCGACCCGTACACCGCCAAACGCGATGCCGTCCACCTTCCCCATACCTGCCGCCGCCGCGCCTGCCACGGCGTAGACCGGCAACTGCGGTTGATCGAGCCGCTCGCCCATCCACTCGGCGGGCGCGGCAGCACCTGTCTTGTAGTCGATCAGGATGGTGCCGCCGCCCTCGCTTGAGGTCACACGGTCCACGCGGTCCACGCGCATGGTCAGTTTCAGTGGGCCAACCGGCACATCCTGGATTTTCTTTTCGGTGTGAAGCACCTCAAACGGAGGCCGCTCCAGTTCAAATGTTAGCCAGTCCGAAAGCAGGTGGAACAAACGCTGCCGCTGCACTCCGAGGTACGCGGATTCCCACGCATTGCCCTGTGGCGCGTGGAACTCCGCTGCAATGCACTCACGCAGGAAGCTGTCGCGTGCAGAAACACCGACCGCATCCAGGTGCTTGCCCATATCCTTCAAAGTTCTCTGGTCTTTGACCCGGTTCCAGAAGCGCTCGAGGATGGCGTGGACCTGCTCGCCCCGGTCCTGGGGCGAAAGTCCCGCATCCTGCTGTTCCATGGGTGCCGCGAAGAGCCGCTTCTCGGCAAAGGCGCGGAAGCCGCACTGCGCCTGCGCCTGAAGAAGGCTGACGCCGCCGGATACACGCTCATCTGCAAGCTGCGGCAGCGGTTCCAGGTCGGGCACGGAGATCACATAGGATGTCGATTGTTCTGCCTGCACCCACGGCTCTGCTGTTCTAAGCGCACCCCCGTACTGCAGGACGGCTTGCTCCACCAGGGGCGAGGGCCGCTCCGTGCCGTTGGCATCGTCTTCGGGACTCCAACTGAAACAAGCGCTGCCCGCGCTCTCAATCAGGTGGGCAAGTTCGTCGCGTACTGCCGCTTCGTCTCGTGCCGGGTCGGTACCCGGCATGCGCAGGTCACGCTGCAGTCGCCACGGCAGCAAAGGATGCGAACTCCTGCGAGGCGGCCAGGTATTGCCATGCGCGTGGAGAAACCACAGGGCATCGACCGTGCTGCTGGCCGCCTCAGCTAGGCCGATCACCTGGATGGGCGCGCCCAGGTTTTCCGGGGCGAACGTCGTTTCGCGCACAGCCAAGTCGAGTTCAGCCAGGAATCCTTCAAAGGTTGTCTTCAGGCCCAGCAGGTCAAGGGATGACAGACGGTCCAGCACCTCGTTCCAGCGATCCACAGCCTGGAACTCGTCACTGGAAAGCTCGGCGGGGCCGGGCCAGCCACAGCAGTCCAGCAGGTCGCGCACCTCTCCGGCGAACCACGCAAAGGTCTCCCGCGCGACTCTGCACCTGTGAGACACCTTATCCAACGCAGCAAGACGATCACCAGCCTTGTAGCGCTCCAGCGCTGCGGCAGTCTCGTCGAGTGAAAGTCTTCGCCGAAGTACTGGTAACGCGCGCAGGACATGTACGTCCAGATCCGCGCCTGCTTCAGGCGATCCTGCGAGCGTGAGATACCGGCTGCGGAGGATTGCGCTGGCGTCTAGCAGCGATACATCGTGTGCGCACCAGTGCAGCACACGAAGCGCGTCTGCGGCCATGGGCAAATGTCCGATGGGGCGGCCGGTGGAAAACTCGTACGGTGCCATTCTGCCCGGGCGCGTTACGTCCGCAATTTCTGGCGCAACTGCTGCGCGCAACTCCCGCTCCAGTTCGGCCCATTCCATCTCGAGGCTTGGCACCACGATTGCGATCGACCGGTGCGGATCCTGCTCTAGTTGCTCCCGTGCCCAGCGGGCGCACACCTGCATCTCATCGCGCGGATTGCAGCAGCGGAGCAGCGTTGGCGGCAACTGAGGCTCGGCCAGCAATGCCAAGTTTTGCACTGCTGCCCCTGTAGACTCCAGCGCCGCAACCAAAGCGGTCTGCGCGGGTGTCATGGTATGGAAGCCGCACAGAAGGAACTCGCCGCCGGGCGTAATCCTACCTTGCCGGATGAGTGCGGCAAGTTCGATCTCAAGGTGCGAAGCCGGCAGGTAGTTGCCCTGTGCGCAGGTCTCCTCAAAGGCCCTGTACCAGCGCCCAAAGGTCAACCTGTCGGGCGAGCCCGTGTCATGCTGGTACTCACCGCCGGAAAATCCGGCATCCACATCGTACGCGCCCAGCAGCCGGTTGGCATCTATGCAAAGCCAGGCCTGCGCGTCAGCTGCTTCGGGCGTGCTGGAGGACGACGCGGCAATTGTTTCCCGCCACAGCACACGCTCCTGAAGATCGCTCAGCAGGATGCGGTTGTCGAGTCCGCTGATCACGGCATCTTGCCACAGCGAGGCTGTCCAGGCGCGCCACGGGACGATGTGCGCCGCGTGCCAGCTTTGTTCGCCGCGGCTCAACGCCGCCTGATCGTAGAGACCGGCCCATCGGCGCGCGGAGCGTACATTCGGCGTGAGCAGGATCGCCCCCTGCATGAGCGAAGCCAGTACCTGGTCCACTGCAGGGCTGTGGCCACGTGGCTGCGAACCGTTTCCTGCACCTTTCTGGCCGTCAGACATTCTCCTTTTATACGCTTGACGCATCGTTGTGATCGGCAATCGGTGAGGACCGCTGCGTCCGCCGAAAGGCAAGCGCCAAGAGCAGCACCAGGCCGCACAGCGGCAACAACAGCGCGATACGTAGTGACCCGGTACCGCGTGAAACCGCTCCCACCAGTAGCGGCAGCGTGGCCGCCCCAATGCCGGAAACGGCGATGATCGTGCCTACCTGACCGGCAGCCGCGCCCTCGCCCAGCATGCCGGACAGCACCAGCGGAAACCATGGCGCAAGCGAAAGCCCCAGAAGAACGCACAGGGCGACAATCGGAAGGCCGCCGTGACTTTGGGTCAGAGCGACCGTCAGTAACGAAGCCGTTGTGAGCGAAGCAAGTAAAAGCACGCGCTCGCGGACGTGACGCAGCAGCAGGGAAGCCAGCGCACGTCCGGCGGTCAGGCCAAGCCACAAGGCCGTCGTTCCAAGCGCGCCCGTGCGCAGCGCGCCGCTGCCATAGCGCAGGCCGAAGGTCGCGATCCAGCCGCTCAGCGACGTCTCAACGCCACCATAGAGGAGTAACAGTGCCGCGAAATAGAAAAAAGCGCTGCGTGGGAGCCGTGAAGAGCTGATTGCTATCTGCGGAGCGGCCTGAGACTTACGCTTCCCGTACCGGGCGTTCAGCGCCGTTGCCGCGAAGGCTGTCGCAAACAGCGATGCGGCAAACAGCAGGATGGTCTGCAAGGCCATCACCGGCAGCAGGATGCCCAGCAAGAACGGTGCAAGCACCGCCCCCAGGCTCCAACTGAAGTTGACCATAGACAGAGCCGCGCCCCGGCGCGCAGCCAGCCGTTTGGAAGCCAGCAGGTTGACCGACGTCAACATCTGACCCACGCCGAAGCCTAGCGGCAGAAACGCAGCGGCGGTGCAAAGAAAGGGTGCGTGCCACGCCGTGCACAGGCTCAGCAGCAGAAAGCCGGCGGCGGCCATGCCTGAACCGCGCAGCAGCGACAGCCATAAACGACCGGACGTGGTGACGCCACCAAGGAAGGCACCAACAAATTTGGCCGTAAAGAACAGGCCACTACCGCTGTCACCGACATGCGCGCTGGCAGCAAGGGCGGGCATCTAAGGTCGTGG
>CAXUEW010000175.1:0-1093 GCA_964250115.1 uncultured Terriglobus sp. | reverse complement strand
ATACGGTGCCAAAACCTGAAAGAAGCATGCTGGCATGTAGTAAAGCCAGGTGTGGCTGCCGTGCGCCTGTGTACTCGCCAGCCTGAGACTGGTCGCGTCGCTGCTGCTCATGTTCCAAACTGCTGACCTCCATGGCTCACTGGTGCGAAGGATCAGCACTCACCTGCCGGTCTGAACGCAACGTATCATGGTGGGATGGGTGCTGTTCGCAAATACCTGAGCCTGACGGCTCTCATTCTCGTCTGCCTGGAAGGCTGCAAGCGGTCCACCGAGAAGCTGAAGGTGGGGACTGAGACCTATTCGCTAAAGGGAACCGTCGTCTCCGTGGACGCGGAGCACGGCGAATTGGTGCTGCAACACGACGCCATTCCCGGCTTTATGGGTGCCATGACCATGCCGTACAAGCTCGTTTACGGCAATGCAACCTCGGAGTTTCACCGCGGCGACGTCATCCGGGCCCGCCTCCTGGTGGAGAAAACTGCAGACGGTGACTACCGCAACGCCCGCCTGGATGAGCTAGCCGTGCTGGGGCAGGCACGGCCCGACTTCAGGCCGCAATCGAACTACCACGTGCCTACCCCAGGCGACGCCGTTCCGAACTTCCACTTCATCAATCAGGATGGTGAGCCGGTGCAGATGAGCAGCTTTCGCGGCAATGCGCTTCTGATCACCTTTATCTATACCCGCTGCCCTCTGGGCGATTTCTGTCCCAAGATGAGCCGGAACTTTGCTGAGATTGATTCGGCTCTTCGCAAGGACCCAGGAGTCTACGGACGCACAAAGCTGCTTTCCATTTCGTTTGACCCGGTCTTTGACACGCCTGCCGTTCTGAAGGCTTACGGCAAAAGTTACACATCCGGCAGCGGCTTTGCCCATTGGCAGTTTGCGACACCGGCTGACGGTTCACTCCAGGCTGTCGAGCACTACTTCAACCTTGGCGCAACCGGCAGCGGAGCCTCCCTGACCCACTCGCTGCGGATGGGCGACGCCATCGGCGCCGGCGAACCCGCCCTCCCCGGCGTGGTACTTGAACGCGCTGCCCGGCGAGAACTTCTGGACGATCTCGAAGAAGTATTACAACTCGGGCCGCTAC
>CAXUEW010000174.1:0-7253 GCA_964250115.1 uncultured Terriglobus sp. | reverse complement strand
TCACAGGTGCTGCTGGCCGGGACAATCGCATTATTGCCGTCTGCGATCTCAGTGCGGATCGGGTCGAGCAGGCAAGCAGTTCGTCGATGGGGAATATGCAAAGCGTTCAGGCAAGCCCTACAGAGGGACGCTCGGCTACGCAAACTATAAGGAACTGCTCAGTAATAAAGAAATTGATGCAGTGATCATCTCCACGCCGGATCATCAGCACGCTCGGCTTGCGATTGACGCCGTTGCAGCTGGCAAGGACGTTTACATGCAGAAGCCTGTGTCGCTCACCATCCACGAGGGTCGCGTCATGGCCGACCGTGTCAAGGCCAGCAGCCGCATAGTGCAGGTGGGTTCGCAGCAGCGCTCGTGGAAGCAGTTTGCCCGTGCTGCAGAACTGGTCCGAAACGGCCGATGAACAGCACGGCAACTGGCTGGACTGCATTCACTCACGGCAGCAGCCCACGGCGCCTGCAGGGGTCGGGCATCGCGCCTGTTCCACCTGCCTGCTCCATTGGATTTCCATGAAGGTGGAGCATCCCATCCACCGGGATCCGGTCAGCGAAACAATTCAGGGCGACGACATTGCCTCTGCACTTCTGCGCCGGCATGAGCGCCGGGGCTATGAGTTAGCGTAGCGGAGCTTTTAGTCGTAACCGCCGAACATAAGCAACGAGATGTCGTGATCGGTCACGTTGTAAAGAGAGTGCAACTGACCGGCTTTGAGCAGCGTGAAGCTGCCTGCGTGCAGGGTGCGGATTTCAAAAGCGCGTTCACGATCCGGCATCTTGTACCAATCGCCCATCATCATGATGGCGACGCCATTCATCAGGAAGAAGATTTCCTGGTTGTCGCGATGCCGATGGATGCCGATGCCGCAGTCGGACTTGAGCAGGTGGATGTCCATGTACTCGACGGCCAGGAACTTCTCATGCTTTTCAGCGGCGGGCTTGACGCCATTCGCATCGAACATCCACGGCTCCACATCGCGTGAAAGCTCGTTGCTGTCGCGGAGGTCGAAGTAGTTGGAGAGCACGTTGCGGTAATGCAGGAAGCCGAAACCGCCGTGCGGCGACTCGCTGACGCCTACCTTCAGAAAGTTGTCCCATCCACGCAGCACCATGTTGAACTGGTAGCGGTATGGGCCGCCGCCGTCCGCGGTGTCCTGCACGGTGCCGGCTGAGTTAGTCCATACCACTTCCATCGTCAGCGGCAGGATGGGATGCATCAGGTTATTGGGTGCGACGGTTCGCATGTCACGGTTGTCGAGCCCTTCGCGAGCAAAGTCAGCGAAGGTACCTTGCACCAGCGCCGGATTCGCGATCAGGCCACCGCGATCGATCGCAAGCTGGCCGCGCGGACCCACTGCGTCGCGCAGGTTGCCGTAGGGGTAGCCCCAGATTTCAAGCTCGTAGCGATCCGTGGCTTCGTTGTAGGGCAGCGTCAGCGTGACAGGCACCGAGCCCTTCCCGGGAAGGTTCAGTTTTACGCGAATGCTGCTGCCGAGTTTGTGACCTGCCAGCGCCGATAGTTTCGAATCAGGTCCGCCGCGGTAAGACAGAAAGAGGAATGGCCCAGTCCACGCGTTGCTGTCCGGGTCCGCGTCCCATGCAGTCGTGGCCCACCCACGCGCGAACCGCGCATCGGTGCACCGGAAATCCTGGATGTTCTGCTTCTGGAAATCTTCCTTGTTGTCTTCGTTGCGAATGTCGGTCTCAGCCCACTGCGCGCCGGTAGGTCCATACAGTTGTATGTGGTCGAAGGGCAATAGATACTGCACAGACTCGCCCAGATAGCACTCGCGATCGGCGCAGAGTTCGACGCTCTGCATTAGCGCCATCAAGCGCTGCAGAGGATTGTTTACCTTGTAGTCCACCTTGGCGGGCGGTTGTACGGTGAGGATGCTGTCACCGGGCACAATACTCATCGGCATGGGTTCGGATCTCCGAATAAAGAAGGGCGCTTATGCGCTGTGATAGCCGAATGCGACGAAGCGCAGTGGCTTGTTCGAGTCAAGATTGCGGATACCGTGGATGCCGCCGCTCTTCGTGTAGATCACACTGCCGGGCTGCACCTTCACCTGGCGGACGTTGTGCTTGTCCAGCCCGAAAAGGTTGACGTTGAGCAACGGGTAATCCGGAGTGGAGAGCGAGGGATCGTCCCCGTCGCCCATATAGGCAACGCCGGTTCCCTCAAAGATGTAGTACAGCTCCTCAGAGCCGATGTGCTGGTGCTGGCCTTCGACGCAGCCGGGCGGGATCGTCACTTCGTGAAAGTAGACGTTGGTGCTGCCCAGTTCACGCTGCACGATCCAGCGCATCTCGATCGTGTTGTCGTTCGGGCCGGGCCGGTTGTAATCCGGCGAGTTGCTCTCCGTCATCGCATTCTTGTAGCGCACGGGCGCAATGTCGCGCGAGTTCTGGAAGAACCAGCCACGTTGAAAGTCCAGCAGGTAGCTGTTGACGCTTACCGTGTTGCCGGAGTCGCTGGGTGTCTGCGTCTTTGGGACCTGGTAGGTGCGTCCGTAGTCACCGTCACTCTGAGGGTTGCCGATCTTGTAACCGACGGGCTCATCTACATCGTTTTCACGAAGAAAGATTTCAGCCTGCCGGATGTGCGTGACATCGGCCAGCGCAGGACCGAAGGATCGCAGATGCGTGATGCTGCCGAAGCGGCCCATCATGTTCGCGACCTTGGCGTCGTGCGTTTTCGTTTGTGGTGCGTCCAGCGTATCCCACACCTCGGCCTGCCAGCCGTTGATCCAAGGGTCGAAGTGCAGCTTGACCCAGGCTTCACCGTCACGAAAACTGTCTTGGTGGTGCAGCTTCACATGAGCCAATAACTTCTGGTGCAGGAAGCGATCCTTCTCGCGGGCAGTTTCCGTCAGGCGCGAGGCGCGATACTCCAGCCGGATGAAATTCGCAAACAACATACCGTCGAGAAAAACATAGCCGGTCATCAGCGTTAGATCGACCTGGCTGCGAACCTGGTGGACATAGTAGCGATAACGCGAACTGCGCGTCGCGTTGAGGTATGGTGCGTGGTAGATGCGGTCCGGAAAAAAGACAATCGAAAAGATGGAGTTTTCAGGCCGCTGTTGAATCGCAGAAAATCCGGTATCCATGACTCAGAGCCTCTTCAGGAGCGCATCGGCCACGCGGAACGAGTTGGCTTCGATGGTGTTGGTGGGATTGCCGCTGCCGGAGGTAGGCATAAAGGCACCGTCGGTAACGTAGAGATTGTCCACGTTCCAGGCACGGCAGGTGGGATCAAGCACCGAGTCGTTCGGGTCCGTGCCCATGCGCGCGCCGCCAAGAATGTGGTTGGCAATGCGGACGATGCCATTAGGCGCAAGGTACGAACCGCTCTTGCCCAGGAACTTATAAGCAGTGCCTGCGCCGCCCATCTGGAGCACGTCTCCTGCGCGGTCGGCGTAGGTATCCATCAGGTACATGTCGTGGCTGTGCCAGGTCTTGTTGATGTATGCGACCGGCCGATTCCATTTATCAGTAACTGTGGGATGAAGTTCGATACGGTTGTTGTATTGGGGCACCTGGTTCGCCATGAAGCTAACCGAGAGTCCGCGTCCGAAGTTATCGTCAAGATACTTCAGCAGGGCGTCGCCGCGCAGGCCCAAATCATTGGCGAAGCCGACCCAGAGATTGTCGAGATCGAGCGCATCTTTGGTACGGAACAGTGAGAGCGGCAACGCCTGGTCAGAGGTGTTGTTGTACAGAGCTCCGCCCGCCCACAAACCATGTGACCGAACAAAGTCTTCCGTGGCGCAGCAGTCAGTGGCCCAGTCGGCATCAAGGGATTTTGATTTGTCTGACCGCGAAGTGTCGGGCAACACGGCACTCGCCCCACCGAAACAGTGGGTCATAAAGTAACGGCCCAGCAGGTCATTGTGGTGCAGGGCAGCATCCAGTCCGGCGTCCAGCTTTGCTGAGATTTTGAGCAGTCGAATGGACTCGATTGCCGAGCATGCAACAACGACCACTTTGCCCTGTGCCCAGCGCTCCTCGCCTGATGGATCCAGGAAGTAGACCTTGTCGATCTTTCCGTTGCTGTAAGTCAGCCGCGTCGCGACGCAGTTGGGGCGTAGCGTGAAAGTTGGTTGTGTGTAGATGGGTGCCAGCAGCGAAACCCACGCGCTGGACTTATAACCCATCGCATCGCCGTAACGGTTGACATAGCTCGTCTTGATGAACTCCGTGTCCGTCGGAACCTTGCGGCCGCTGGGCGCGTGATCGCGTGTAATCACTGCCAGCGGTGTACGGTAGGGCTGGATAGGCGGTTTGCCATTTGCGACGGTGTCGGCCAATGCCACCATACCCTTGCGTGCGGTCTCGCTAATGGGATTTGGCGGCAGCGGAGGCTGGTATGCGTCCCGGCTGAAGGTCTTCTGTTGATTGGCCACCGTGCCGTTGATGCCGATCAACTCTTCCGTCTTGGCATAGTACGGCTCCATGTCAGCGTAACTTACCGGCCAGTCACGCGCCTCGCGTTCGATGTCGCCGTTAGGATCGTTCTTCAGATCGGTGCGTCCGGCGTTGAAGGTCGCCAGCTTGAAGTCCAATGCCGAGAAGCGGAAGTGGACGCCGCCATACAGGTTGGTGCCGCCTCCCACAAGCTGTGCGGTATAGCCCTCAATGGTGGCGCGGTCCTTGCCGTCGCCATCGCGGTACACATGAGGCTCGTCGTTCAGGTCTGGCTCAACGTGGCTAGAGTAGTAGGAGATGCCGTTGTTCGCGACGTTCGCAACATTGACGATCTTCTCCATGCCGTCAGAGATGAGTTCGTCACGCTTGAAGTCGCTGCGACCGTTCTCCGCTCCAGCTTGCGGAACGAACAGAGGTCCTTTCTCAAGTACGAGAACGGACTTACCCGCCTTGACCAGCACGTTGGCGATGGGTGCTCCACCTGCGCCGCTGCCGATGATGACTACGTCAAACTGCTGTTGCACAGCCGTTCTCCTTATCCGAGGTAGTCGGGGTTTGTGCCCAGGCCGGGTTCAAGTGCGCGCGACCAGTCGAAGAGGGTGTTGCCGTTTGCATCGCGATAGCGTTCGCTGAGATACGCCCATCCGGATGCGCCGACGTTGCCGCCGTACTTCGGGTGGGCGAAAGCACCCATGACCAGGTGCCGCCGCATCAGTGCGAGGAAGAACTTGGGATCTCCGTAGGCGTTGTAATCCCAGCCTGCCACGTTGCCTGAGGCAAGCTCTGTGTAGAAGTCGCCGTAAGTCGTTTCAGACATCTTGCAGGGATCGGTATAAGGATCACGCTGGCGCAGTACCTGGTCGATGATGCGCAGACAAATCTTGTAGTCGATCAGCCGGTGCCATTCTTCCCGCGCCAGAATGTTATCGACGAAGTTCACCTCGCCGACTGACGAATCCATGCGGTACACGTTGTTGTACTGGCTAGTCTTTTGCGACCGATCCAGGTAGTTGTAAAAGCGATCCAGGAAGTTCGCGGCATCCGCTGTCTGGAAGGGAAGAATCTCGGTTGAAAGCCGATCCAGCAGGTCAAGCTCCCAGCGTTCGAACACCAGTGGCCCCGTGAAGGATTCCGTAAAGAAGCGAGACCACCAGACTCCATTGTCCAGCGGCGTCTGTTGCGGATTGATCGCGTCGTTGATCGGCGCGGCACCGTCCACGACAAAACGGTAGCGGTGCATTTCACCCTTGGGCACCGCGTACGTCACAGACCAGTAGCGCGTTGGAACGCCTTCAAACATCACCTGCTGCATGGGGATGGGCGTGTGCAGCGTAGCGAACGTACCGATCACTCCGACTGCCGATGGCGCATGCGAACACGATCCCGCGTAGATGAAAGTGACTTCGTTGTACTGGTTCCACACGTCTGGGTTGTTCAGTTTGGAAATGCCGCCTGCGTATGTGTCGATGATGGGAAAGCGCCAAGCCTCCGCGACTGAGTCGCGCGGATCGGGCGTGTTGCCGTACGGATGACGCCGGTCTGTGTTGAAGCGGGCCAGATACTTTGTGCAGCGGTTCAGCAAGTATCTGTCTGGCTTGTAAAAGTAAAGATCGTCCACGGCCTGCCTCGAGCTGCATGTGCTGAAATACGAAGTTTCTGTGTAGGGCGCTTACGAAGATGAACACTATCGCAGCCCCGCCTCCGCCTCAAGAGAAAAGTTCATCTTTTTTCGCATAGGCCTTTCTGTTGGCTGCGACTGGTGATAATCATGGTGCAGTTTTCCCCTGTGTGAGGTTCCATTCATGAGCTGGCGATCGATTGAAGGTACGACGAATCCTCTGGGAGCCACCTGGATCCAGGAAGACAATGCCTATAATTTTGCGGTGTATGCGAGCCACGCGCTTTCTGTGATGTTGTGCCTTTTCGGCGGCACGGATGTGTCGCGCCCTCTGCTGCAGATACAACTCGATCCATTGCACAATAAGACCGAAGACATCTGGCACTGCCGTGTAAGCGCATCCTCAGCCGCTGGCGCGCAATACTACAGCTTTCGTACGACATCAGATCCGACTGTCACGGGTGAGGGAACGCTTTACCCCGCAGGCAAAGACCTGCTTGATCCGTACGCACGCGCGCTGTACTTTCCTCCGAAAAGCCAGGCTTCAGCTCAGCCAACTGTACTGGCCATGCTGCCTTCCGCAACTGTGGACACCTTCGACTGGGGAGACGAGGTTTGGCCGCTGCGTGAGCATGACCTCTTCATTTACGAGGTTCATGTGCGCGGATTCACGAAGAACGCGAATGCGAATGTGAGCGCAGGCAAGCAGGGCACATACCTTGGCGTCATTGAAAAAATCCCGTACCTGCAGCAGCTCGGCGTGACAGCGGTGGAACTGATGCCGGTGTTCGCCTTCGATCCCAAAGGCGTGAACTATTGGGGCTACATGCCCATCAGCTTCTTCGCGCCGCACTGCGCGTTTGCAAGCGATCCAGCCCAGGCGGTGAACGAGTTCCGTCAGATGGTGAAGGCGCTGCATGCGGCGAAGATTGAAGTTATTCTCGATGTGGTCTACAACCACTCCGCAGAGGCCGGAGTACACGGTCCGGTGCTGGGCTTGAAAGGCCTGGACAATCCGGCGTATTACATGACAAGTGGCACACCGCCTGCGGCCTACCGGGATCTAACTGGCACTGGTAACACGCTGAACACTTCGTCGCGGCCCATGCGCAGACTGTTACTGGATAGCCTGCGCTACTGGGTTTCAGAGATGCACGTGGATGGCTTCCGCTTTGACCTGGCCTCCGTGCTCGCGCGAAATGCGG
>CAXUEW010000173.1:5701-7352 GCA_964250115.1 uncultured Terriglobus sp. | reverse complement strand
GGCGGCCTGAACATGACAGGCTTGCGCAACACGGGTAACCAGGTGCCCAATCCGGACGCAGTCAGCCAGTTCAACGTGGTGACGAACAACTAAAGCGCCCAGTTGGGCCGCTACTCGTCTGCCGTGGTCAGTGTCATCACGAAAAGCGGATCCAACAGCATCCACGGCTCGGCCTTTGAGTTCTACCGCTCCAGAAACTTCAACGCCGTGACGCACAATTTGACAACGAAGAACCCTTACAACCAGCACCGATTCGGCGCGACGGTGGGTGGCCCCATCCGCAAGAACAAGGATTTCTTCTTCGGCAGCTTCGCAGGGTTTCGCTTCATCCAGTATGGAAATTACATGGGTAGCCTGCCCAGCGACGCACAGATGGCAGGTGACTTCTCAGAAAATCTGCCCACAGCGGCGGAACAAGCCAACTGCAATACAGCACCGACTGCCGCTGCCAACACTGCGGTGCACTTCCTGGTCTGCCACCCGACGACTTTTTCACCGGTAACTGGCGCCGGTACAGCGCTGATACCCTATCCGGGCAACAAGCTGCCAGCAGTGGATCCAACCGCTGTCAATATCCTAAAATTCCTGAAAGCAAATCTTCCTGCCCGACAGGCATCAGTGTTTGGAGACACGCAATACATTTACAGAACAAGGTCACCACTCCCAGAGCAGAATGAAGAGTATCTGGCCAAGACGGACCACCAACTGACTGCAAAACACCGCTTGACCTTGTCTTACTTTCTACTAAATTATAAGGTTCGCATTTCGCCAAACGTCACAAGCGGAGCAGTCAACAACACCTCTTTCACTCAGGCCTGGTCTTATTCGAACTACACGAACAAGCAGCAGAACGCAAGCATCAGCGATACATGGACATTGAGCGATCGAACCATCAATCAGTTTTATCTAACTTATGGCCGACAGTACGGCGGACGTATCGCGAATCCACAGAGCACCCTCTCTGACTTTGGGTCCGATCTTGGCGTGGTGGGCTCACCGTCCCGTCCAAACATCTCTGTGGGCGGCGTGGAAGGCTTCACACTAGCTCAGTCCATTACCGGGCCAAAGGCGGGCGCGAACGTCTACGGCATTCGCGACGTGTTGAGCACGACACGCGGCAAGCATACGCTATTCCTTGGCGGCGAAGCAGGTCTTGAAAAAGACTTCCAACTTACCCTGTTGAATAACTACGGCACCTTTGCTTTCAACACCGGCAACGGTACCGGCGCCGCGCGAACCACGAATGGCTTGTCTGACTTCATGGCCGGCATTCCGACAACCATGGGCCAGGACACGCCGCTGTATGCCAACGCAAATTACTTCAGCTATGGCTTTTTCGCGCAGGACGACTGGCGCATTCTGCCAAACCTTACGCTCAATCTAGGCGTGCGCTACGACTTCCAGCAGGCTCCAACAGACAACAAGCGCATGCAGACCAACTTCGTTCCAGGCGCACAGTCGCATGCCTTCAACACGGTGAAGATCATTGGCATCCCATCCGCCACACTGGCGCCTTTGGGCTTGCAGTTCCCCGGTGATCCAGGCGTGCCGAAGGGCGGCGTGTATTCCCCCATCAACCACGTCTCACCGCGCCTGGGTTTTGCGTTGATCCTTACGGCACGGGTAAGACGGTGTTCCACGGTGCGGCTGG
>CAXUEW010000173.1:4290-5691 GCA_964250115.1 uncultured Terriglobus sp. | reverse complement strand
GGCGGCATCTCTGGCAATATGTGGGAGTACCCTTCGAACTACTCGCCGTATGCCGTTCGTAGCAACTTTAACCGGGTAGTTTCGCTTACGCATCCCTACCAGAACGATGCCACGGAGTTCCCCGGTGGCGTCAATCCATTCCCAAGCCTGACTTTCGATTACGCGAACAAGTCCGCGTCGTTCCTCGCGTTGAACCAGGTGGTGGCATTCGACCCAAACTATCGCTGGCCTTATGCCATCCAGGTAAACTTCGGCCTGCAGCAGCAGTTCGGCAAGAACACCGCCGTGTCCATTAACTATGTAGGCAATTATAACCGCAAGTCGCCAATCTATAACGACATCAACGCGCCCACTTACAATGTCAATCCGAATACAAACACGAACGGTCCAAGCTGCTTCATTGCCGGATCGACGACCGTAGGCGACACAACCCGCCCCTGCGGTTACGCGAACAGCAGTGCTACGGTGAACAACCGCCGTCCGCTCAACTCGCCCACTTACGGCGGCTCCGCAGCCACGCCTATTTACAGCAATGTATGGATCATTCGCGGCAACCAGAATTCCAACTACAATGGCCTGCAGGTCAGCGTCGAACAGCGCCTGACTCACCGTGTCAGCGGCCGTGGCTTTTACACCTGGAGCCGCACACTGCAGAGCAACAATCTGGACAGCACCGGCAGCACGAACGGTACGTTTGTCGACGCGAACTATCCGCAGCTTGAATACCGGCAGCGTTCTGACCAGGATCGCCGTCACCAGTTCACCGCGTCGCTTGTGTGGAAACCTGACTACTTCGACCACTACAACCGTGTCGTCCGTTCGGTGCTGAACGGATGGACTGTGACCACCATTGCCACGGCGAACAGCGGCGCGCCGTTTACCGTGCTGACCGGCGTCGATAACTACTTCTCAGGGCTTGGCAACAACCGGCCCAGCGTCGTGCCGGGCAAGGTGGAACGCAGGGTGCCCAACGGCGGATCACGTGTGGCCGCCATGAATCAATGGTTTGATACCAGCGCGTATTGCACTGCCGGTGTAAACGGCTGCCCGGGTGTGGGCCCGCTGAACCTGCTTGGCAACACGCGCCCCATGACGCTCGATGCGCCGGGCTTCCGCAACGTCGACGCATCGCTCCTTCGCACCTTTCCGGTATTTGAGCAACTGAAGTTTGAACTGCGCGGAGAATTCTCGAACGTGTTCAATCTCACGAACTTGAGCGCACCCGTGAATACCATTAACAATGTCAACTTTGGCAGAGTCACCGGCAGCGCAGGGAACAATCGCATCATTCAAGTGGGCGGGCGTATGTTGTTCTAGGTCGGCTTGTTGAACGCCGGCGGTCGTGCCGGCGTTCAACGATGCGGAGAAGGAGCAGCCGTGTGAAAAAGTCGTGTCGTCTAG
>CAXUEW010000173.1:699-4280 GCA_964250115.1 uncultured Terriglobus sp. | reverse complement strand
GCATCAGCATCTTTCTGTTCAGTCTGTTGGCGAAGTTTACGCCCACATTCGGCCAGCAGCCGTTGACGATACAAGTCCGCGACTACCTGATGCTGGCGCAAACGGAAAAGCTCGACCCAGAGACGCAAACACAGGGCGAACTCTCCCGCGTCAACTTTCTTCGCGAGGAGCCGGGACCCGACCGCGGCCGCGTCTTTCTCAGCAATCTGAACGGACCGCTCTACATCCTGGATAAGAAAAACAAAGAACTGACCACCTATCTCGATTTCAACGGTCGCGACGGGCGGAAGGGACTATTTCATCGGCTGAACTTTGCAACCGGATACCAGAGCGGCCTGATCACCATTCAATTCGATCCGGATTACCGCCGCAACGGGCGCTTCTACACCATCCACATGGAAGACCCGACGGTGAAAGCCTCCGCGGTGCCGGATAACTCAACCTTCCCAGGTCTGAAGATTACGGACTTTCAAACAACTGCACCGGTCCGCACCTCCGGTTCGATCGCACGCGAGTGCGTGCTGATCGAATGGACAGACACGAACACCGCGGACAAATATTCGAGGGTACGGCGCGCGAGATCCTGCGTGTGCCCTACTACAACCACATCCATCCGCTCGGCGACATCGCCTTCAATCCCACTGCCCGTCGCGGCGATGCCGAGTGGCGGGTAATGTATGTAAGCAGCGGCGACGGCGGTTCGGGCGAAACCTTGAAGGCGGTCACGCGCAACAATCCGCAGCGCCTCGACACCATGGTGGGAAAAATTCTGCGCATCATCCCCGATCTTCAGGAACACACTAAGACCAGCAAGGTCAGTGCGAACGGCCGATATCGTATCCCGGACGCCAATCCTTTTGTGAACACAACGGGCGCAAACGCTGAGATCTGGGCGTATGGCCTGCGCAATCCGCATCGGCTCACCTGGTACGTTGACCCAAAGGATAAGAAGGTCTACCTGATCGCAAATGTCATCGGCCTGGCCACCTGGGAAACCGTGGACATCATCCACAAGGGCGCAAACTACGGCTACTCCGAACGTGAGGGCAACGAACACCTGAAGGCAAACAACCGCACCGAGGCCCTGCCTGCGGACGATCGTGTGCCCGTCCGAACTGGAGAAGAGTCGACCACTGGGTCCGTCAAGCCAACTTACCCTGTGCTGATCTATCCCCACAAAGAGGGCGGCGGCGATGCCATATCGAGCGGCTTTGTCTACAACGGCAAGATTGCTGCGTTGAAAGGCAAGTTCATCTTCGGCGACATTACCACAGGCCGTATCTGGTGGGCAGACATTCACGAGATGATTGCGGCTGACGACGGCAACCCGGCAACCATGGCAGCCATGCACTCAATAGAGATCGAATACACGAATCCGCAGGGCAAGACGGAAACCTATGCAAACATGCAGCCTGTCGTGTCGGCTGCTTACCACGCACGCGGCGGTTCAGCAGCGTTCATGCCGGGCTACGGAACCCCTGTGGGTAAGGGACGCGCGGACATCAGGCTGGTGCTCGATAACGCGCAGAACTTCTACATCATCAGCAAAAGCGACGGTATGCTTCGCAGCGTCACGGGCGTGACCGGGCAATAAGTTACTCAGCTAAGCGGGCCCGCTTACGAATGTGCCTGCGGGGTGTGGAGCGGCAATGCTGCCTGTAGTGCATCCAGCCGCTCGAACAGGTGCTTCTGGATGGCTCCGTGCGTAGGCAACCCGTAGAGGTTCTTTGTCTCGAGTGGGTCCGCCTTGAGGTCGTACATCTCGAACGACGGCGGCGTGCTGGCATAATGGATCAGTTTGTACTGCTCCGTACGGATGCCGCGATGCGGTGTCACCTTTTCTGGATTAGGCCACTCGAAGTACTCGTAGTACCACTCGGCGCGAAAGCCGGCATCGGCTTTCTTCGCCAGCGGCAGCATACTCTTGCCCTGCATCTGCGCCGGTACGGCAATACCTGCCAAGTCGAGGATGGTGGGCGCAATGTCGATGTCCAGGACCATTTCATCACGCACCGTGCCTGCTGGGATGCGCGACGGATAGCGAATCATCATGGGAATGCGGATGGACGGTTCATGCATGCAGCGCTTGTCGAACTGCCGCCACTCACCAAGGAAGTAGCCGTGGTCGGAGGTGTGCAGAATCGCCGTGTCATTCAGCAGGTTTCTACGCTCCAGCAACGACAACACCTTGCCGATGTTGTCGTCGCACGCCACCAGCCCGGCATAGTAATTCTTCGCGACACCTTCGAGTGAACCGCAGGCCACGTGGCTGTCCGTGGTGCCGATCTTATTTTCTGCATCGATGAAACACTGCGGCTTCCCGGGCCATCCCTTCAAATCTTCATCAAAGGTCGCTGGCTTCGGGATGGCCACGCCGTCGTACAGATTCGCGTAGCGGCGCGGGCGAAAGAAGGGCTCGTGGGGTGCGACAAACCAGCACAGCAGGCAAAACGGCTGGTCAATCGGAAGCGTTTCCAGCCACTGCACGGCCCGGTCCGTCGAAAGGTCATCGGCGTAGATGCCTCGGTACTTCTTGTCCGGGCCGACCGTTCCATTACGTCCTTCCCGGAAGACCGGATTGGCCATGCTGTTACCGGGGTCGTTGTGGCCGAAGTAGTAATCCCAGTGCTTATCCTCAAAACCAAGCGGTGCGTGCACCTTACCTGCGATGGCAATTTTGTAGCCTGCGGCACGAAGCATGTCGGTAAGAAAAGGCAGGTCTGAAGGCAGCGGCCTGTTCAGGCCTTCGTTGGACAGCATGCCGGTCGAACGCGCATACATGCCGGTCATCGCAGCAGTTCGTGCGGGCGCGCACAGCGCATTGGTGCAGAAGGCGTTGCGAAACAGCATGCCCTCGCGCCCGATGCGGTCGTGATGCGGCGTCTTCAGCAGCGGATGACCAGCAATGGACATCGCATCTGCCCGCTGGCCTTCACCCATGAAGAACACCAGGTTCGGCTGCTTGCGGGCATGCGCTTCGCGGGCAGCAAACCCGTCCGTCGCAACCGACGCAGCCAGCGCAGCACTCCCCTGAAGAAACAGACGGCGAGAAGGATTCACCGTGCGCCCCGAGATCGATCGATTCGACATGCCGTGAGCCATCGGCAACTACGCCGTAACCGAAACGCCAAGCGTCTTCTCCAGAAAGTCCCGGCTCATCTTTGCTGACTCGATGGGTGTGCGCCCTTCTACCGGCTCCCGATCAAGCTCGACCACGGCCCAACCCTTGAAGCGAATCGCCTCCAGCGTTGCGAAGATGGAGCGGAAGTCGAGGGTGCCCTGTCCGAGCTCTGTAAATATGAAGGGATAATTCGCGTTCGCCGGCGGGTTAGGCACGGGCTTGAAGTCTTTCAGGTGCAGAAACAGCAAGCGGTCCTTGTATTTGCGCAACACGGCGACGTTGTCGCCGCCAGGCGCGGCGTAGTGTGCCGTATCCAGTTCCAGCTTTACGTATTTCGGATCGCTTGCGTCCATCACGCGATCCAGGTTTTCCGGCTTCTCAGTCAGCGATCCCATGTGGTTGTGAAAGCCAAGCGGCACACCCACGTCGGCGGTGCGCTTGCCCAGTTCTGTCAGCAGGC
>CAXUEW010000173.1:239-689 GCA_964250115.1 uncultured Terriglobus sp. | reverse complement strand
TCTCCCTCGTCCTCGGTGCTTTGGTCAGCACGACCGCCGCTCACGCCGCGGGCAGGCTGCCCAGTTGCTTGCACTGGTCCGGTGTCGCGGTTCGGCCAAACTTCGTCAGTTGGTCCAGTATCTGGATATATTCGCCACCTGCGGCCTTCGCAAACTTCGCGTTGTTTGTGTGCTCCTGCAGTTGAGGCTCCGCAGGCTTGTCAATGGAGATCTGCCCACTTGACAGCGCGATGAACGTCAGCTTCTTTGCGGCCATCAGCGCTTTCAACTCTTCCGGCTTGAAGTCCTTGACGGCGTTGACGCGGAACTGGATCCCGCGAAATCCCGAAGCGGCCACATCGTCGATGCACTGCCGCTCAGCGTCACCCCAGGTGATGGCTGCGTAGCCGTACCTGACGCCCCGCAAGGCGGTTGCCGCAAACAACTTCTGTGTTGGCAAGACACAGCTAG
>CAXUEW010000173.1:0-229 GCA_964250115.1 uncultured Terriglobus sp. | reverse complement strand
AACGACGACGAGACAGGGCGATATGCATTGACTTACCTCACGGTAAGCCATCCTACATGACGCCTTGCAGCTCCGTTTGGGGACGGCAAATTGTGACGGTATGCGTTGGAACGCGCTACTTGCGGTATGCTGGCGTTTCGCGCCCTACAGTCAACCTTGGAAGCCGCGCGAGACGTGCCCCTTCGGTGGTTGCCGCTTAGACCTTTGCCGAAGCGCTGGCTCGCTGCTG
>CAXUEW010000172.1:3536-7378 GCA_964250115.1 uncultured Terriglobus sp. | reverse complement strand
AGCGACGGTACCCGGCTTCACTGCTCCCCGACGGACAACCCGGACTGGTATGCCGCAACCATCGGCGGCCTTGGACTGACGGGTGTCATCACGTGGATCCAGCTGCGGCTGAAACCGATCGTCTCGCGCCTAATCGATTACGAGGGAATCCAGTTCCACGGCGTGGACGAGTTTCTGGCTCTGACCGAGCAGTACAAAAACATTGAATACACCGTGAGTTGGGTCGATTGCACCAGCACGGGCAGGAACTTCGCCCGCGGCATCTTCATGCTGGGCGATCACTCTAAAATCCCCGACAAGCTGACGACCTCGCCTGATCCGAAGCTGGTCTTTCCCTTCGACGCACCGTCATTCGCGCTCAATAGCACTACCGTCGCCGCATTCAACACGGTCTTCTTCCACAAGCAGGTGAAGCCGCGTGTGCACAGCCTGCAGGATTACGAACCGTTCTTCTACCCGCTGGACAAAGTTCTCCACTGGAACCGCCTGTACGGCAAGAGCGGACTTTTGCAATTTCAGTACGCCATCCCGTGGGAAAGTGCACGTGAAGGCACCATCGCAATCTTGAATGAGGTCGCGAAGAGCGGTTTGGCCAGCTTTCTGGCAGTGTTGAAGGTCTTTGGCGACAAGCCTTCACCCGGCATGATGAGTTTCCCCCAGCCAGGCGTCACGCTGGCATTGGATTTCCCCATCAAGCCGGACAAAAGTTTTCCATTAGTCGACCGGCTGGCCAGCATGACACTGGATTTCGGCGGCAAGCTGTACCCGGCTAAAGATGCACGCATGACAGCAGCGCAGTTCCAGACAGCCTATCCACAATGGCAGCAGTTTGCGCGGTACAAGGACCCGCTGCTGACATCTAGTTTCTGGGAGCGCGTCACCACCTGACGAGCTCCGCTTGAGCAAGCTAGAAGCCGTTGTCGTCGTTGCCGGAATCGCCGCTGTCAAAGCTGCCGCTGTCAAAGCTGCCGCCGTCAAAGCTGCCGCCGTCATTGCTGAAGTCGCTGGCACCACTGTCCGCGAAGCTTGAACTGTCGTTGCCGCCATCGTCGGCACTGCCAAAGAAGCCGTGCGCTTCACCTCGGCGGTCTTCAATATCAGGGCTGATGCCGTTCCCCAGGCCGTCCGCATCGCGCAGACGGTCGCCGAAGCCGCCGCTCTCCGCAGAGCTTGAGTCGTTGTCGTAGTAGTTGTTCACAACTTCTGAACCGCCGCCGAAGCCGTGCCCGCCGCCATGAAACATGCCCTCGATGGCCTTGAAGGCGAACTCACCTGCCACAACGCCCGCTGCGGTCTGCATGGCTCCCTGGAGAAATCCGCCGCCACCACCGAACATACCGCCACCGCCGCCAAACATGCCACCACCCATGGGCATGCCGCCGCCGTAACCCGGCTGGCCATAGCCATAGCCCGGCTGCCCATAACCGTAGCCGGGTTGTGCCTGGGGCGGCTGTGGGGAACCGTACTGCAATGGCACAGGGTTGTTAACGGGTGAGTACCCGGTTGGCGCACCGGCATAGCCCGCCTGACTTGCAGGTGGCGCAGGCGCCTGCGGCCTGGTCTCGTTGTCGCTCTTGCCCAGGCCGAACAGGTTGCCAAGAAAGCTGCCGTGTTCCTCCGCTTTCGGTGTGGCTTTTAAACGTTCAATCTCGGCCCGCGCTTCTGTAAGCTGCCGCTGCGCGTTGTCCATGGCAAACTGCTGCACCAGAACGGTCTGGCTCAGGATGTAAAGTGCGTCCGGGTTGTTGCCCAGAGCACTGCGCAACAACCGTTCCGCCTCCTCATCCTTGCTGGGCAGTTGCGTGCCGTTGACACGTCCGATCAATCCATTCAGTAGCTCTTGTTCCTGCTGTGTCATCGCTATTGCCTTCCGTCTGAGGCCGTTTCGGTGCGGCCACAAACCATCCATGCAATGGACGCGCCCGTTCCTATAAGGTTGTCCTTAGTCGAAGAGAGCAGAGAAACGTTGAGACAAAGCACCGGAACCTGCATCGTATTCAGCATGGCGCACCTTCCCCGCATGTTGGGATTTACCGCTCCGGTATTGGCCCGTTTGAGCCGGTGCGCGGCTTGCGCCATGCTTGTGACGCTGGGTGCCACCGCCCAGGAAAAACCGCTGCCCAACATCGAGGCACTGCGCAACCGCGCCCTGCAACAGAGCCAGACCACCGAAAAGCAGCGGGAACGCTACCTGTGCCGAGTAAAGCGTGAGACTACGCAGCTCGATCCGAAGGGCGGCACCAAGAAGCTGGACGAAGACGAAAGCGAAATCTTCTTTGTCAAAGCCCGGCAGATCATCCAGACCGTCACGCACAATGGAAAGCCGCTGACCGGCGGCGACGCGAAGAAAGAGATCGATCGCGTCAAGAAGCAGATCGAAGACGCGGAAAAGGGTAAGGCCAATCCGAACGGCATCACCCCAACGCAGATCCTTCGGCTCATCAAGCTGACCAATGAACGCCGCGTCTCCGTTGCCGGCCGCCCAACCATCGTGTTCGACGCCGTAGGCGACCCAAGTGCCAAGGCCAACAACATGATGGAGCGCGCCGTTGAGGCCATGCAGGGGACTGTCGCCGTCGATGAAGAAAGCGGCCACGTGCAGGACACCAACGTGCAAGGCATTCGTGATGTCAAAATGGGCGGCGGCCTCTTGGCAAATATCCACAAAGGTTTTCTGCTGCACGTCATCAGCGCTCCGAAGAACGACGGCGTGTGGCTGGTACAGGAGGTGTGGGGATCAGGCGACGCGCGCATCGGCCTGTTCATGCACCCGTCATTCCGCTTCCACCAGGTGACCGAAAGCTGCCGCCTGTTCGACGTGAACAGTGAGTCTGTGGAGTCAATCGAAGAGAAGCACTAGGTTGGAGCTGCCACCTCAAGGGCGTGCCTTTGGAAGGGCACAGCTTTAGCCGTGCCGCTACCTGAATTTATGAGGATCGGGCTTCAGCCCCTGAGGTTACCTTCAAAGCAGACCTCGGCGGCTAAAGCCGTCCTCTTCATCCAGTGCTCTCGGCATGGCTGAAGCCATGCCCTTCCGAAAGCTGTCCAGTGATGCACCTCAGTTCTTGGTCAACCCTATCTGCCGCAATCAGCGGAACAGATGCGGAACGAACGAACTCAGATTGCCCGTCACAGGCGTGTGGGATTCGCGAACGCCCATGCCGCCACACTCCTGATCGATCATCCACAGACCCAGGACCGGGAAGCGCGGTGTGCCGTCTCGCGCGGTAAACACTGCAGGTTCGACCATGCGCTGGCAGACAAACCTGCCATTCCCGTACGGTCCGTCGGTTGTCTTCGAACTGCCGGGGGTTACCGCCGTGATATTCGCGCCCTCACGCGACAGCAGCGGCTTGCGCAGGTAGCTGGTCATGCCGCGCGGCTCGTCGAAATACGCCTCAAGCAGCAGCGGATGGTTCGGGTAAAGCTCCCACAGAATGGGCAGGATGCCCTTGTTCGACAGCAGCATCTTCCAGATGGGTTCGATCCAGGTGACGTTGTTGTAGGTACCGAGCGCGGCGGGGCCGAACTGCTCGGCCAGCAGGCTCTCCCACGGGTACAGCTTGAACAGGCTCTGGATGGGCTGGTTCTCAAGATCGACAAAGCAGCCCGCATCGCTGCTCCAGCCGATCTCCTCCATCAGCAACTGAGCGGTCTTCAACCCAGCCTGCTCTGCCGTGTCGCGCAGATAGACGACCGTGAGCACGTCTTCTTCCGTGTCCGCGCTGGCAAAGTGGATGGGCTGCTTCAGGTACGGCGTGATGTCCCGCCATTTCGCGATCAGCCGCTCGTGCAGGCTGTTGAACTGGTCGAGGTGGGGGAACACCGCCTCCTTCCACGCC
>CAXUEW010000172.1:0-3526 GCA_964250115.1 uncultured Terriglobus sp. | reverse complement strand
TTGAACTGGTCGGCGTCGGGCGCAACATCCTGCAGCCATGTCCATTGAATGACGGCGGCCTCCATCAGCGATGTGGGTGTGTCTGCGTTGTATTCCAGCAGTTTGGGCGGCTGACTGCCGTCGTACATCAGGTCGAAGCGGCCGTACAGCGCGGGCGGTTCGACGTTCCAGGCCTGCTCGATCAGGGGAATTGCAGCTTCGGGGATGGTCAGGTCCGCATAGCGCTTGGTGTCGATGACGTGCTGTGACGCTGCCAGGCACATGGTCTGGAGTTCATTCGCGGCAGCTTCCAGCGTGTCGATCTCGCGTGCCGTGAAGCTGTAGCATGCCGACTCGTCCCAGTACACCGCGCCTTCTGCTGCAAGGTCTTCCGGCGAGTGGAAGGTCAAACCCGCCGTCTCAACCTTTGCCTGCCAGTTGTCACGCGGCTGCATCAGCTTGCGTTGCATCTATTCGCCCCCGCCGCCGAACGACGATCCAAACCCGCCACGCGTGACACCGCCTGCGCGGGCACCCAGCCGGCCAAAGAAGCCACTGCTGCCAGAGGAGTAGCTGCGCCCCGGCACCTGCGAGTAGCCACCACCGTACACACGTGAGCCCAGGCCGTATCCGCCGCCGCCACCGTAGTAGTTGCGATACATGGGGATGAACAGCGGAATGAAGCCGCCGTGGCCGTCGGGCTGCTGGTGCATCACCTGCTGAGGCTGGCCGCCGCACAGCTTGTCATCGACGACGTTGTTGTTTTCATTGACGCAGCGCTGCATCTCCTTCGGCCGGCAACCGGTCAGGATAGAGAGTGCGGCGGCTGCAAGCAGTGGCGTAGCGATGTGGGAAGGGCGGCGCATGGTGTGCGATCAAAGTATCGCATCACGAAGGAAGTCACGCTCTCCATGCGTCATCCTGAGCGGAGCGAAGGATCCCAAGACGCCTGCCGTTACAGAAAGGCTCCAAGCCTTCTTGCAAGAAAGCTTAAGCTGTTTGCCCTTTGCAAGATGCACGTGATGACGGCCTACGCTTGCATCACGGCTCGCAGTGTTGCCGCCGCCGACTCGGGCGTGATGTCGCGCTGCGGTGATCCCAGCAGCTCAAACCCAACCATGAACTTCCGAATGGTGGCTGACCGCAGCAGCGGCGGATAGAAGTGCGCGTGCATCTGCCACTCCGGATGTTCCTTACCGTCGCAGGGCGCAGGATGAAAGCCCATGGAATAAGGAAACGGCGTGTCGAACACGCGGTTGTAACCGCCCGTGATTCGCTGCAGCATGGCCGCAAGGTCCAGCCGTTGCGCATCGTTCAGCACGGCCATATTGGCTACGTGCGATCGCGGCAGCAGCAGCACCTCAAACGGCCACACCGCCCAGAAAGGTACCATGGCTACCCAACTGTCGTTCTCGGCGACCATGCGTTCACCCGCGGCAAGCTCGTGGCGCAGGTAGGCCAGCAGCAGGGGTTCACCGTGCTGCTGAAGGTATTCGGCCTGTGTGCGAAGTTCTGCGGCGGGTTCGTCGGGGATGTGCTCGGTCGCCCAAATCTGGCCATGCGGATGTGGGTTGCTGGCGCCCATCATGGCACCGCGATTCTCAAAAATTTGCACGTAGCCGATGTTCGGCATGGCGGCCAGTTCGGCTTCCTGCCTGGCCCACTCCTCCACGACGCCACGAATGGCGGGCACCTCCATCGTCGCCAGCGTCAAGTCGTGCCGGGGGCTGAAGCACAGCACGCGGCAAGTGCCTCGCTCGGTCTCCGCACGCAAGAGGCCTGTGCCGCTGCTGTCTTCCGTGAAGGCTTCCACGTCAGGCTTCAGAGCGGCGTAATCATTGGTGAAGACGAAGGTGCCGGTGTACTGCGGGGTGTGTTCACCGCCCGCGCGCGGATTGCCGGGGCACAGGTAGCAGGTGGGGTCGTACTGCAGGGCTGCGGGTTTAGCGGTGTCTTCCGTTTGTCCCTGCCATGGCCGCTGCGTGCGTTGCGGCGACACCAGAACCCATTCGCCACGCAGCGCGTTCCATCGGCGATGCGGCGTTTTACTCAGCAACTCGTTCATTGTGCCGCCTGTTCTTTCCGTAGACGGGCCAGCGCGCCGTCGGACGCCTTGCAGGTATACACCTCCGGATCGATGGCGTAGCGCTTGCGATAAGCTGCCGCAATGCGTTTCACAAAGTTATCGACGTGTGCGGTCTCCACCAGGTTGACGGTGCATCCGCCAAATCCTCCACCGGTAAGCCGTGCACCGTAACAGCCTTCCAAAGACAGGGCAGTGTCGACCAGAAAATCGATCTCTTCCACACTGTCCTGAAAGTCATCGCGCTGGCTTGCATGTGAACCGATCATAGCCTTGCCAAGACGCTGTGCGTCACCCGCGCGCATCGCCTCACCGGCTTCGCGCACGCGCGCATTCTCCGTGATGACGTGCTTGCATCGCAGATACACTTCGTTCGAGACGTCTCCACGCACCGCCTCCAGTTGCTCTGTGGTGCTGCTGCCCAAATCTTCTACCTGCGGAAAGCGTTCACGAATCGCACTTTGCCCCGCCTCAAGTTCGCGCCGCCGTACGCCGTACTCGCCGGTCGCGACGGAATGCTGCACCATGGAGTTCGCGATGACCACGCTGCACGCGGCAAGCTCGCCCGTGTTCATCGGCAGCAATTCGTAGTGCAGGTCACGTGTGTTCAGCAGCAGCGCGTGGCCGTCCGTTGCGGCGGTAACGACAAACTGGTCCATGATGCCGCAGGGCGAGCCGACATAGTTGTTTTCAGCGCGCTGGCACAGCAGGGCAATGTCTTTCTCCGGCAGCGACTTGCCCGCATGCTGCAGCAACGCAACCGCAGTCGCCACTTCAATCGATGCAGACGAACTAAGGCCCGCACTCAACGGCACGTTCCCGTGCAGGTGCAGGGCAAACGGCGGAACAGCGATGCCCAGCGTCAGAATCTCTCGCAGCACGCCCATGGGATAATCGCTCCACTCACCGGTTGCAGCAGAGGTGTCATCGGCTCCGCTCTCGCGCGCTTCCGGAAAGCTTGCCGAGGTAAAGCGGTAGCCGTTCTCACGCGCCGACACGTCGGCGGTCGTCACGAAGGGGAGGGCCATGGGCAGCACCAGGCCGCCGGTGTAATCTGTGTGCTCGCCGATCAGATTCACACGGCCCGGTGCCGCAAAACTTCTGGCAATGCTTGGTGTCGCTGTCAAAACGGACGGTGCCTTTCTGGATGGATCTGACATGCCGTGCCTAATCCTACGCCGTCTCGCGCGCGGATAAGTCTTTGCATAGTCGTGGAAGCATCGATTCTGCAAAGCACGAGGCTGCCTTCGTGTTGGGATGCGAACCGTATCCAACGCAAGTGGCCTGCGAGGCCAAATGGTAAAATAGGTTTGTCTTGAGCCTCCGTAAACCCCGCAATTTTTGCGTTCTTCAGCGGTTTGCGCTCACCGATTCCCAGGAGAACGATGGCCACCGAAACGCCCCTGCTTGACCTGCAACAGACTGATGCCACTAACGCTCCCGAGTCCATCACTTCTGAAACCG
>CAXUEW010000171.1:5189-7383 GCA_964250115.1 uncultured Terriglobus sp. | reverse complement strand
CCTCGCCTTGCGGGTCGGAACGTAGGATTCGGCGGTGCAATGGACAAGGTCCGTGACTGGCCAGTAATCCTCGGCGGCGGGGCGGTTCAGCAGGATCCATCGCAGTTGCTGCTTTGAGGTGTCTGCGTCAAAAAGGTGGTAGTCGAAGGAGGTCCAGGGTTCGCCAACAGCGCCGATAATTTTGCGATGGTCTTCGCGGTCGGCAAGCACGTGCAACGTGACGTCGCTTGCCCTATGCAGATGCTCCGTCAGTTCGCGGGAGACGCGGCCCACCCCAGTGGAACGGTAGATATTTCTGAGGTGTACATAACTCAGTATGTTCAAAGGCGGCTACCTGAATTAGAGCCGGATTGCTGCTGCTGACCCTGTCCCACTGATTGTACCGGTGCCGTGAAAAGCATTGTCGCCATGCCGTCCGTTATCTGACGGCTTGCCGGCAATCCGGTGACCCGGGGCGAAGTGTGACTTTCCGCCCTTACGAAACCGGTCTGCCAGACGGCTTCCGGCAGCATGCATCCAATGCAGCGGCATGAAGTGTGAATTGGATCGATGCGCCCTATGTTCCAGCCAGGCACGTACGTTCTTGTCGTCCATTTCGCGCAGCGCGCCGCTTTGCTCTACAGACAAAGTGAGACCCCGTCCAGCGGGCGTCTGGTTGATGCAGGGTTCGCAGGTCGATTGGCATGCAGGACAATGCGTGCGCGCCTTCAGCACCCTGTTCGCCATCAGCGCAAGAACGCGCGTGGTATCTCCGCAATTGCGGCAGGTAAGCCAAATAGCCGAATCAGTCATATCGCCCTCCAGACAACCAACTTTTAGCGAAGCAAAGCCAAGCAGTTCAGGAACTTTATCGGCTGGTAAAAGGAAGCACTTGAGCAGGCATAAACTCAAAGGTAACCACCCAGCAAGCGAAGCGTAACATCCTGGAACAAGAACCGTACAGCGCTGAGGACGTGCCTGACGTTATGACCGGTATCCATTTGGGAAATTTTCTGCTTTGGTTAGCATGGCGCTCCTTAACGAAGTTTTTGGCGCACGATGATCCTGCGCAACGATTACCCCAAACCGGTCTTCACACTGATGCAGATTGGGCGTGGACCTCGTGGTTCCTGCGTGGTCCATGCCCCGGATGCATGACCCCGCGCTAGAATGGCGTTCTGCGGAGTGCATCATGATCTGGAAAAAGCTTGCGGGAGCGGCGATGCCGCGAGTTGTTGCAGCCCTAGCGGTCCTTTTGCCGGCACCTGCAGTGACCATGCATGCCTTACAACCGGGCCGCGCAGTTGCGCCCATCACGGCTGCGGCCACCGGACCCTTCCGCATCCAGAGCCGTACCATCGATGTAAAACTGTCGTTTTCACCACATGCTTTGACCGGCCTGACGATTACCAATCGCCTGGATCGCACCGAGCTACCCATTGCAGATCCGTTTTCCATCCTGCTGTCCGACGGCACGATCTATAACAACCACAACCTGGTGATTATCGGCGAGGTGTCGCCACACAGTCTGACGCCTCAGCCTTCGAGTTCCCGCGTTGCTGACACAAAGTCCGGAAAACAGATCGATATTCATCTGAAAAGTGTCGATGGCAACCTCCAGGCGGACTGGTCGCTCATCCTGCTGGAAGGTTCATCCTACGTGCGGCAGGTGTTGACCGTTACGGCAGGCGAGCGGGACGTACCCATCAGCAGAATTCAAATGATCGACGTGCCGCTGAAATCGGCCTCGGTGAGCGGCTCCGTGCAGGGCTCGCCGCTTGTTGCAGGCAATATTTTCCTTGGTTTCGAACACCCCATATCCAGGACCAAGGTGACCGGCGGCCGCGCGACCGCATGGATCGAACGGCAGTTGCCCCTGCGCGCGGGCCAGTCTGTGACCTACTCCAGCGTCGTCGGCATGGCGCATCCAGGCCAGATGCGGCGCGATTTCCAGGCGTACCTCGAGCAGGAGCGTGCACACCCCTACCGGACCTTTCTGCACTACAACTCCTGGTACGACCTCGGCTACTTCACGCCATACGATCAGGCGTCGGCACTGGACCGGGTAAATGTCTTCACCCGCGAGCTGAGCGAGAAGCGCGGCGTCAAGCTCGACTCCTTCCTGTTCGACGACGGTTGGGACAATCACCGCTCCTTATGGAAGTTCAACGACGGATTCCCGAACGGTTTCACGCCAATCACCGCGGCGGCAAAG
>CAXUEW010000171.1:0-5179 GCA_964250115.1 uncultured Terriglobus sp. | reverse complement strand
AAGAAGTACGGTGCGGCTCCGGGCGTGTGGATGTCGCCGTGGGGTGGCTACTCCAAGCCGAAGCAGGAGCGGGTCGAGTTCGGCAGGTCCGCAGGCTACGAGACGCTCAAGGACGGTTACGCGCTCTCCGGCCCGAAGTACTATGCCGCCTTTCGCGATGTCTGCATGGACATGGTGACGAAATACGGCGTCAACCAGTTCAAGTTCGACGGCACCGGCAACGTCGATTCCGTGGTCAAGGGCAGCGCGTATGACAGCGATTTTGCCGCGGCCATCCATCTGATCTCGGAACTGCGCGCAAAGAAGCCGGACATCTTTATCAACCTGACAACCGGCACATGGCCGTCTCCTTTCTGGCTGCTGTACGCCGACTCCATCTGGCGCGGCGGCGAGGACGATGACTTCGCCGGCGTAGGCACCTATCGCGAACGCTGGATTACCTACCGCGATGCGGACACCTACGCTCGAATCGTGCAGAACGGCCCCTTGTTCCCGCTGAACTCGTTGATGCTGCACGGGATGATCTATGCGCGTTTCCGCAAGCACCTGGACGAGGATCCCGGGAACGACTTCCAAAACGAGGTTCGCTCATACTTCGGCACCGGCACGCAGTTGCAGGAGATGTACATCACGCCGTCGCTGCTCACATCTGCCAACTGGGATGACCTGGCCGAAGCGGAAAAATGGTCGCGCGCAAATGCCGCCGTGTTGAAAGACACGCACTGGATTGGCGGCGATCCGATATGGTTGCAGGTGTACGGGTGGGCTTCGTGGACGCCTGCGAAGGGAATCATCACGCTGCGTAATCCCAGTGATCGCGCGCAATCGATCTTGCTGAAGTTGCAGGACGCCTTGGAGCTTCCGCCAGGTGCGTCACCGATGTATACGGCATCCAGCCCGTGGAAAGAGGACGCGCAGCGCGGTTCCGCTACGCTCAAGGCCAGCCAGTCGCATGTGTTTGAACTCAAGCCATTCGAAGTGCTTACTCTGGAGCTGAGACCGCACTGAGCGCGCGTTTCCAGGCAGATGTAACGCATTAAGATACGTCCGGTAACCGTCGTCGGCAGTCTTGTGGCAATATAGCGCCATGCTTACCGCAAACCTTTCTTATCGAGCGATCCGCATCGCCGCATCTGTTCTTGTCTCCGCCTCATTCGCAACGGCTTGTGCCCGGCCTGCTCCAAAGCAAACGGCACAGCCCGCCGCGGCGGATCTCGTCGTATACGGCGCGACAGCGTCCGGCATTATGACGGCCTATGCGGCTGCGCAGGAAGACCTGCACGTGGTTCTGCTGGAGCCGCGCTCGCATATCGGCGGCATGGTGACGGGTGGACTGTCCGCGACGGACACGGCGCAGTTTCGAGTGATCGGTGGCTATGCGCGCGAGTTCTACCGCCGCGCTGCCGCACACTATGGCACCACTACCCTGAACAAGCGCGCCGACTGGCTCTCGGAACCGCACGTTGGCGAAGAAGTTTTCCACGGCATGCTCAACGAGAGCAAGGTGGAGCTGCACTTGCACGAGCGCCTGAAGGAGCACGGCGGCGTGCAGATGACCGGCCAGCGCATCACGGGGTTGACCACCGAAGACGGCAAGCGCTGGTCTGGAAAGATGTTCGCCGACTGCACCTACGAGGGCGATCTGATGGCGCAGGCGAAGGTACATTACACCTTTGGCCGCGAGTCGATCGCACAGTATGGTGAAAGCCTAGCAGGCGTGCGGACCAACACGCCGAAGCACCAGTTCACATGGCCCCTGAACGCCTATTACGACCAGCACAAGCTGCTGCCCGAGGTTCAGCAGGGACCCCTCGCCCCGGCCGGTAGCGGAGACAAGAAGGTGCAGTCGTATAATTTCCGGCTGATCCTGACGGACGATCCGGCGAACCGCGTGCCTTACCCCAAGCCCGACGGCTACGATCCCAGTGCGTTCGCCCTGCTGCGCTGTTACCTGTCGGAGTACAAGGCGCATGTGGGCCGTGATCCGAACTTTGGTGATGTAGTCAATCCGGTCTGCTTCGCCAATCACAAGTGTGACTACAACAACAACGGGCCTGTTTCAACAGACTACATCGGCCACAGTTGGACGTATCCGGACGCAAACTACGCAGAACGCGACCGCATCTGGAACGACACGCTGCACTACACCCAGCGCTTCCTGTACTTCCTGGCACACGACCCCAGCGTGCCACCAACTCTGCAGGCTGAAGTGAACCAATGGGGGCTCTCCCGCGACGAGTTCCAGGATTCGGGCTATTGGCCCAACCAGCTTTACATCCGCGAGGCTCGCCGCATGGTTGGCACTTACGTCATGAAGCAGGCAGACCTGCAGACGGACCGCACCAAGCCCGACAGCGTGGGCATGGGTTCATACAACAGCGACTCGCACAACATTCAGCGGGTGACGAACGCCGATGGAACGGTGACGAACGAAGGCGATGTGCAGGTGCCGGTACAGCCGTACCAGATTCCATATCGCATCATCCTTCCGCAGCCGGACCAGGCGCAGAACCTTCTGGTGCCGGTGTGTTTTTCAGCGACGCATGTGGCGTATAGCTCGGTTCGTATGGAGCCGCAGTACATGATCCTGGGGCAGGCCGCAGGCACGGCAGCGTCGTTGGCTCTCAAGGCGAACGTCGCCCTTCGAGAGCTTCCCACACCACAGCTGCAGTCGAAACTGCGGGAACATGGCGCTTACCTGAACATCGACGATGTGAACACAGAGGCGGCCAAGCGAGGCGAACCCAAAGTGGTAGCTGATGCGAAGGTAGGCTTCGACTAAAGCTAAGTTGCTCATTCTGCCTTCAATTCCACGACGTTCGGCATTATCAACTCGCAGGGAAACTTGCCGCGTAACGTGCAGGCCACATTGAAGCTGTTCTTCTAACGCTCGGTCTTATGCGGCTTTTGCTATGTTTCATGGCAAGAGCCGCACGGGGCATGATGGCTCAATGTCCTGCCTGGCGCAAACCATCGAAGGCCGCAGCCGCGGCACCAAGCAGTCCAGCCGTATGTCCTGCGGTCGCGCGAAGGATCACGGGCGGCCGTTGCGTGCCGAAGTGCAGTAGATCTTGCGTCATCCGCTGCAGTTCCTCTTCAAAGTGAGGAACTGGATCGAGCAGTCCACCCGAAAGGATGACCATCTCCGGATCAAAGAGATTGAAGATGTTGGCAAGCCCTTCGGCAAGGTAGCCGGCCAGGTTGCGGTAAGCCTGCCTTGCTGTCGGATCACCTTCTTTCAGCTGCTCCGCGATATACATGCTCTGGGCGGCAGCGTCCTGCCCTTTAGATGGGTGATCCGGTGTCAATGCATCGTATTCGCTGACAAGCGCGGCGGCGGAAACATAGGCTTCAAGGCAGCCACCTCTCCCGCAGTTACACTGCCGTCCATCGAAGCGGATGGTCTGATGACCGGCTGTTCCTGCGAAACCATACCTTCCGCGTTGTAGCTTGCCGTCCATGACAACGCCGCCGCCGACGCCGGTTCCTACGGTTAGTGCGACAAAGTTTTTGACTCCCCGACCGGCACCGAAGTGAAGCTCTGCCAGCGCAGCCGCATGTGCATCATTCTCAACAAACACTGGCAGGTTCGATAGCGTGCGCACACTTCCTCGGATGTCGAAGCCAGCCCATCCCGGCAGATTCGCGGTCGCCGCAAAGACCCTCCCGTTCACGGCATCGATTGCACCGGCACTTGCAATGCCGATGGCAGAGGGCACGATGCCTTGCGACGCAGCGTTCGCGAGGCGCCCTTGGATGGCAGCGTGCATCGCACGTTCAATCGTGCTGCGCCCGCCTGCGGCCATGGTAGCGGTACGGTCATGCAGTGTGGCCTCGCCAAGGTCATTGACTACGGCAGACTTGATCGAGGTGCCGCCGATATCAAGCGCAACGACGTGCCGTCGCTGCACTGCGGGTCGAGAGCGCATGCTGTCGAACGCTTGACGATAGCCACTGGTGATCACGCCGGGCCGCGTGACAGCAGACCCCACGACAACGCACCAGGCACCCTCTTCGATGGCGCGCGCAGCATCGTGCGGTGTAGCGATGTGACCCTCAGCCACGATGGCTTTGCCCGTATGTTGCACAAGATCGCGCAGCAACTGCCAATCGAAGGCGTGCGTGCCCGCTGTTTCCGCGGTGTAGCCGTTCAGCGTGGTGCCGATCAGATCGGCTCCCGCTTCCGATGCCGCCACGCCTTCGCGGAAGGTCGCGATGTCAGCCATCACAGGCAGGTGCAGATCGTCATGCACGCGGCGGACGATCTCTCGCCAGGGCTCCCCGAATGCATGCTCACGATCCGTGCAATCCAGTGCGATGACGCTTGCACCGGCTCGCGCGAGAGCCTCTGCCGAGGCAAAGTCCGGCGTGATACGCAGCATGCCTTCGTGGTACGCCTTCTGGATGCCTATGATCGGCAACTGTGTATCCTGCCGAATGGCAGCGATATCCGCCGCGCTGTTGAGCCGCAGGGCTTCCGCTCCGCCCGCGACTACCGCCTGAGCTATACGACGAAGCGTGTCGGTATCTTCCAGTGGGTCACCGGGCGATGCCTGGCACGAGATCACGAGTCTTTGGCGAAGCTGCTGTACGGTGTTGTTGTTCATCTGCATGCGTTCAGGTTATATACCTCCAGGCTCCTGCTGTTTACTAAGAGCATTACATCGAGGTCACATCCACATATAAGTGCTGATGGATATATAAGTGCAAAACTAAGGATCCAGATGAATATAAGTGCAAAACTTCGTTGCGAAGAAGATTATGGCTTTAGCCGCCGGGATAGGTTAGTGCAGCCTTGAAGTGAGGCTTCAGCCGCCGAGATTCTCATCCCAGCGGCTAAAGCCGCGATCTTGAGATTCAATCTCAGCTATCCTGGCGGCAGAAGCCGCTGGCGTAGTGTAAGGCAGAGAAGCAAAGATTTGTTTTTGACGCTACGGAACTTTGCACCGTACGAGATTATTGGAGAACGATGGCAAGTAACGTAGAACTCGGCGCCGGTCTGGCGGTAGTCTCCGGCATCATGAACGGCCTGTTCACCATGCCCATGCGCTTTCTGGGCCGCTGGTCGTGGGAGAACGTATGGGCCGTCTTCATTGCGGGCGCGTGCCTTCTATTGCCCGCGGCTATCATCTCGCTGACCGCACCGGCAAGCTGGCCGCTGCTGTTCCACGCGCCGCAG
>CAXUEW010000170.1:0-7493 GCA_964250115.1 uncultured Terriglobus sp. | reverse complement strand
ACCACGTCGGCGGCGTGCCGCAACTGGTCGAGCGCATCCCCGTGGGCACCTTCATCGACCACGGCGAGTTGTACGAGCAGGATGGCAGCGCACCGAAAGTGTACGCGGCATACCAGGCCGTTCTGCAAACGGGGAAGTATAAACATCTCTCGGTGCATGCCGGCGAAAAGCTGCCAGTTGCGGGTTTCGACGGGACGGTGATCAGTGCTGACGGCAAGGTTCTTACTGCCGCGCTGCCCAGAGCAGGGCAGGCGAATCCGCTCTGCGGCGACGCACCAACCGTCGCTGAGGACACAACGGAGAACGGCCACTCCGTCGGCTTTGTTCTTCGCTTCGCGGGTCTGAAGATCCTGGATGCGGGTGACCTGACCTCGGACCGCGAACGCAGCCTCGTCTGCCCGGCTAACCGCGTCGGCCGGATCGATCTTGCCATTGTGTCGCACCATGGCTCGGACCTGAGCAGCAGCCGTGTCTTCGTGCACGCGCTACACCCGCGAGTGGCCGTGATGGACAATGGCGAGCGCAAGGGTGGCAGCACGTCCGTCATCGATACGTGGAAGTCCGCACCGGGGCTGGAGGCGCTGTTTCAAGTGCACGCCGCACCTGCCGCCGGAACGAAGAATCCAGCAGGAACCGATCAGGGCGGACCCGAACACAACGTGCCCGAGGCGCAGATTGCCAACCGCGCGGGCGAAGATGGCAAACGCATTGACGTGACCGTAAACCGAGACGGCAGCATGGACGTGGTCAATGAGCGGACGGCGACGACGCGGCACTTTGTGAAGCGGTAGGTGTTCGTGAAAGTGGCATGCTCGCTTCGAATTGAAGGCCTGCGTTCGGAAGGGGCACAGCTTTAGCTGTGCCATCAACGGCGTCAAGAACCGGGGCCTCAGACCCTGAGGACAGCTTTGAGAGCGGACCTCGGCGGCTGAAGCCGATCTTGCTTTGAGCTTATTCGGCATGGCTGAAGCCATGCCCTTCCGAAAGCGCACGACCTAGTGCGCGTGCGGCCAGCCTGTTCGCGGTATCGTCTAATTCATAGATGTCCGGCAACCCGTACCCCCATACCGATCGCGAAATTCTGAACCGCATCCAGCGTGCCGGCGGCCGTGCCGGGTACAAGCAGTTGGTGCGCGAACTGGGCATGGGCGGTGGGCGCGAACGCCGCATGCTGCTGGAGCAACTGTCGCGCATCGCCGCTCGCGGTGCGCTGGTCAAAATGGATGCGGAGCACTGGGCGCTGCCCGAAACCCACAAGGAACGCGCAAAGAACGACACAGGCCGGCGCGGGTTTGCTGCCGACCTGCGCACGCGCGCGAACGAGCGTATGCGCGAACGGTCGCTTGGCCGGTCTGACCTGGTGGCGGGCAAACTCTCGCTGCATCGCGACGGGTTTGGGTTTGTCCGGCCTACGGACGCGACCGCCAAAGATGGCGATGTCTTTATCCCGCCGCACGAGTTGAACGGTGCCATGCAGGGCGACCAGGTGCTGGTGGACCCTGCTCCTCCGGGGCGCGATGGTAAGCGCAGTGGACGCATTGTGCGCATCCTGACCCGGCGGAATCCGACAGTGGTCGGTATCTTTCACGCGGCAGGTTCGCGTGGCCGCAGTGTCGATCTGCGCAGTGAAGATCTGCGCCTGCGCGGCAGCTTTGTGACGCCGCTGGATGAGCGCATGTCGCAGCCCGTGCTGATCGATAACGATCAGGATCTCCCACTAGCAAGCATCACCCCGCACCGCACGCTGGGTGCAGAAGCTGCAGCACAGGACCACCAGTGGGATGGCACGCTGGACGACCTGCACGGCCTCGCCGTCGATGTCGAAATCACGCAATATCCCACTGACCACACGCCTGCGCGGGGCCGGGTGATCGAGGTGCTGGGCGACCCGGATGCGTTCGGCGTTGATGTGGAAATCGTCATCCGCAAGCAGCACTTGCCGCATGTCTTTCCGGCGAACGTGCTGGCCGAGGCGCAGGATGCCGCGCTGCGCAATGTCGCATCGCTTGACGAAGAAGAGATCGGGCAGCGGCGCGACTTCCGCGATGAACCGATTGTCACCATCGACGGCGCAACGGCGAAGGACTTTGACGACGCGGTGCTGGTGCGTAAGCGGGATGACGGTACGTGGGATTTACAGGTTCACATCGCCGATGTGGCCGAGTACGTCCGCGAAGGCAGCGACCTGGACCTGGAGGCGCGGCTGCGCGGCAACAGCGTCTACTTCCCGGACCGCGCCATCCCCATGCTGCCGCAGGAGTTGTCGAACGGTGAGTGCTCGCTGCGTCCTGACGAGGACCGCATGGTGCTCAGTTGCCTTGCGCGCATCGACAGCGAGGGCAACGTGCTGGGTTACGAAGTGTGCGAAGGGCTGATCCGATCCACGCGCCGCATGACGTACACGGACGTGCAGAAGATCCTCGATGGCGACGAAGAAGTTCGTAAGATTTACGAACCGTTTGTGCCTGAGTTTGAGAACATGCTCGACCTGGCAAAGCGGTTGAACGGCAAACGTGTGCGGCGCGGGTCCATTGACTTCGATCTGCCGGAGCCCGTGATCGACTTCGACGAAAACGGTGCGATGCGCGGGGTACACAAGGCGGAACGCGCGTGGTCGAACCGGCTGATTGAAGAGTTCATGCTGTGTGCCAACGAGTGCGTCGCCCGTTGGATCGAGTCAAAGCGTGTGCCGGGCATGTACCGCATCCACGAGATGCCGGACCCTAAGCGCATCATCGAGTTTGAGGATGCCGCGGCGGCTTTCGGCATTTCGCTTGGCGTGGGCGCTCTGCCGGTGAAGAAGGTCACGATGAAGACCGATCGCCGCGAGATGCGCCGGCGTAGCGAACAAGGTCGTGATACTCGGGCCGTGAAGCAGCACGACATCTCGGCGCAGATTGAGGTCACGCCGCAGATGTACCAGCGGCTTTCGCGCAAGATTGCGGGCCGGCCGGAGGAGCGCATCCTCAGCTACCTGATGCTGCGTTCGCTGAAGCAGGCGAAGTACTCCGAGAACAACGAGGGCCACTTTGCACTGGCCGCACCGGCGTACCTGCACTTCACATCGCCCATTCGGCGCTATCCGGATTTAATCGTGCACCGCATTGTAAAGACGCTGCTGGCCGAGGGTGCGGAGCCGTTTGGCGGGGCGGAGGAGAGTGCTTCGAGTTCGGCGCAAAGGTTTGCGGCGGGTGCAGGGAACAGGGAACAGGGAACAGGGAAAAGCGGGAGTTTTGAGGAGCCGTACCCGCGCGAAGAGCTTGCCGCTATCGCGCAGGAGTGCAGCGAGACGGAGCGCCGGGCCGCCGACGCCGAACGCGAACTGATCGAGGGCAAGAAGATCAAGTTCATGCAGGATCGCGTGGGCGACCACTTCGAGGCCATGATCCTGTCGGTGACGAAGTACGGCCTGTTTGTGGAGCTGGGCGAGCTGTACGTCGAGGGGCTGGTGCCCATCTTTACGCTTGCAGACGACACCTACACCTTTCGCGAGGGTTCGCGCGAGATCTGCGGGCAGCGCAACGGGCGTTGCTATCGTCCAGGCGTGAAGGTGCGAGTCTTATTGGATCGCATCGACCGCGCCAATCGCAGGCTGCAGTTCGCCGTGCTGCCTGACGAAACCGCAGAGGACGGTGCGCCTGCAGGGACTCGGCCGTTCGTCTCGCGGAAGGGCAAAACTGCTGAGCGCCGTGAAAAAGCGGCCGGTAAGGCAGCCGATGCCAGGCCTTCGGCGACGCTGGTAGCAAAGCGCGGCGGCAAGTCGCACGCCGCTTCCATACTGCCGTCGACGTCGCCTTTCGCAAAGTTCGGTGCTGACGGCAGCAAACCCCGCAAGAAGAAGAACAAGGACCGCATTGCCGAAGCGCGCAAGAAAGGCAAGCGCCGTTGACTCGGCTGCCGACGTGTCGCTGACGCCGCCGTGGACGAGTCAACACGCCGCCACTTGCGTCTAATCTGTGGAGATGGCGGTCACCGTCGGACGCCGTCCAGGAGAGAGTTACCCATGTACGTCCAACCCACGAACCAATATCCCCGGGTTATCGATGTTCCGCGTGAAGGCACCGCGCCGCTGCTGGCCAAGGTGCTGGGTATTACCGCGCTTGGCTTCTTTGTCACTGCCTTTGGCGTCGCGACAGCACCGGTCTGGAGCATGATGCCGGGCCTGATTGCCGTCTTCATCCTGATCTTTGCGATCAACGGCGCGCGCCGCCGCGAGGGGGTGGCGCTGGGGCTCTTTCTGGCGCTGTCTTACTTCATGGGCTGGGAAATTGCGCCCATCATCCACATGTACGTTCGCTCGTTTGGTACAGGCCTGGTGTTCAACGCCGCGCTAACCACCGGCATGGGCATGACGGCGATGGCGTGCGTGGCGTACCTGTTCAACATCAACTACCGCAAGCTGTCCGGCATCGCCGGTGCGGCACTATTGGCGCTGATCATTGTCGGCATCGCCAGCATGTTCTTCCACTTTCTGGCACCCACCATGTACTCGTGGCTGGCGCTTGGCATCTTCACGCTGCTGACCGTGGCTGACTTTGCACGCATCCGCGCCGGTGGCGACGGCATGAGCGCAACCCAGCTTGCCGTGGGCATCTACCTGGACGCAATCAACATCTTCCTGATCCTGATGCAGCTTATGGGCGGCCGCAGCCGGCGAGACTAGCGCATATCGACATCTTACCGATACAGATCGGACAGAAGTTACAGCCGACACAGGATTTCCGAAGGGTACATCTTTGGCTATGCCGATAAGACTGCGGTTTTGAAACCAAGACTGTAGACAGTCGCTTTTGGTATAGCTACGCGAAATTACATGGTGCACGCCCGGTTCCACGAAGCATTTCGTCAGGTGTCGCTTCCAAATTGGAATAGGTTATGGATCGATGCAAAATACGGTGATATCACCTTATGTTTGTTTTGCGTCCCGCGCTCGATCATATCTTTAGCAGACAACACAGCAGCTAAAGGATCTCTATGCGTATCTCTCCCCTCGCTTCACTTCTTCTTGCGGCTCTTACAATAAGTGCCGCGCATGCCGACACCATCAAGTTCGCTTCAACACCCGGTGTTACAACCTACACATTTGCGGCGGGCTTCGGCTCCATGAGTGGATCTGGCGGAACTGCGGTTGCCTATTCAGATTCCGCTTACGCGACTCCGATCGTTGGAAGTAAGTGGGTCTCCAGTGATTCCAGAGGGGGAAACGGTACTGTTGGCGTCACGAACTATACGAACAGCTTCACCCTGCTTGCAGGCCAAAGTTATGCCGGCTCATTCTCTTTTATGGCTGACGATTATGCCGGTGTCCTGGTGAACGGTGTAGAGGTGTATGCCTTTAGCTCTATGACCGGGTATGTCAACCCGACTACGATCAGTCTGCTGCCCAGCTACTTCAAGTCAGGCGTAAACACGATTACCGTGGAAGACTTTAGCAACAACGGTCCAGCTGCCGCGGACTTCGCGGGGACGCTTACCGGAACTGCAATTACGTCGGAGCCATCCTCTTTGTTCCTGCTGGGCACGGGGCTTCTTGGTGCTATAGGCGCTGCCCGTCGCCGCTTCCGCTCGGTGTAAGCTCATGTTTGCTGACAAGCCCCACCTGCGAGTGGGGCTTTCTGCTTTTTCGACCGTCATTTTCTTGAAGCCTTCGGCACTCACCTGGGCCAACGTGTGTAGCAGAGAGCAAATCATCTTCCACCGCGCTCAAGCCGTCATGGCGGTTCTCAGAGGTCTTGTGACCCTGAGAGCACGTTACGGTTACGCCTTGCGCCCTGCTGCCTCGTAGATTCTGGCCATGGCCTGCATGTCTTTCAGGCCCTCTTCGCCGGATGGTTCGACAGCGGTGTTGTCCAGCACGCAGCGTGAGAAGTAGTCGGATTCTACCGTGAACTGGGCAGGATCTTTCGACTCGTCCGGTGTGATCACTTCCGGTTCGCGATTCTTCTTCACCTTCAGGCTGATGCCGGAGTAGCCAAAGCCATTGATCTCGACCACGCCGTTGCTGCCGTGGAGTCGCAGGAATCCCTCCTGGTTGGCACCGTAGGTGGAGGTCATGCTGGCGACCGCGCCGGACGGGAACTTCATCGTCCAACTGACATTTTCTTCGATGTCGGTGAAGCGATCGTCGTGGTCGATGGTGGAGCTGTAGGCGCTGGTATTCTCCGGCTCTTCCCCGAGCACGAAGCGCGCGGCGTTTAGAGCGTAAACGCCGATGTCCATCAGCGGTCCGCCGCCGGCATACTGCCGCTTGGTGCGCCACACGCCATGCGCAATGTTGAAGCCTGCCGCACCTTCAATCGCCTGCACTTTACCGATGGCACCGCTCTGCACCAACCGCCGCGCCTCGACGTGCGACTGCTGCAGGTGGCAGCGGTACGCGATCATCAGCTTGCGGTTCGCCTTCTTGCAGGCGGCGATCATCTGCTCGCATTCCTTCACGTTCATGGCCATGGGCTTTTCGCACAGGACGTGCTTGCCCGCCTGTGCGGCCCGGATGGTGTACTCCGCATGCATGCTGTTGGGCAGGCCGATGTAGACGGCGTCGATGTTCGGATTGTCCTTGATCTTGTCGAAGGTCTGGTAGTTGTAGATGTTGCCGTCAGGCACGTTGTACTCGGCGGCCAGCTTCTTCGCTTTGTCGGGAGTGCCGCTAACCAGGCCCGCGATCTCGCCGTACTGGCCCTGCCGCGTGCCCGGCATGAAGTGCTGCACCGAGATGAGGCCCAAGCCAACCGGCGCGTAGCGGACCTTACTGGCGGGTGCCTGCGCTCGAACCGTGGAGGGCAGGGCGCTGGCGACGGATGCGGCGGCGGCGAGCCGGGCGAAATCTCTACGGGTAATCATGGGGCGGTCTCCGGGAGTGAAGCTGTGTCGGACGAATTATAGGCGTTGCCGCGCATTGGCTGAAAAGCACCTGCGCGGATCGGCGTGGCAAAAGCCTTTGAATGTGGAAGCCTCAAACAACCCCGACCGAACGGTGGGAACTCCGATAGGGTGCAACAATGCACGCCGTCATCCTGAGCGAAACACGCAGGTGCGAAGTCGAAAGCCTGCCCTGAGTGCCGAAGGGGACCTGCTTTTCTTATCCAGCCTCGCAACTTCAAAAACAGCAGGTCCTTCGGCTCCGCTCGGGATGACGAGCGAAAACTCACAAGGAGTAACACATGGGAATCATGGACTTGGTAGAGCAGGCCGCGGGTTTTGGCGGCGGTGACAAGACGCAGGTCGCGGGCGGCGTGATGGATGAGATACAGAACCAGCCTGGAGGCGTGGGCAGCATCTTTTCATCGTTCCAGAACAACGGCCTGGGAGACCTGGTGCAGCAGTGGGCCGGCGGACACACCGCGCCTGCGTCGCCTGACCAGGTTGAGCAAGGCCTGGGTGGTACCGGCATGATCGATGGTGTTGCGGGCCGTCTTGGCATCTCGCCGGCGATGGCAAAGATGGGCATGGCGGTGATCCTGCCCATGATCATTCATCACTACGTCTCAAAC
>CAXUEW010000169.1:1684-7506 GCA_964250115.1 uncultured Terriglobus sp. | reverse complement strand
AGTTTTCTATTGAGCGGTCGCCGGATGGATCGGTGACGGTCTGGTGCAGCGATCACGATCCGATGAAACGCATGAAAGGCATGCACGGCATCTGCTTGCATCCCGGCAAAGCGTATGTCGAAGTCAAGGTAAGGCTCTACAACCGCACGACAGATACGCAAACCTTCCTATGGTGGGCGAATGTTGCAACGCGCGTCCATGAGAAGTACCAGTCCTTCTTTCCGCACGATGTCCGGTTTGCGGCCGATCACGCGAAACGCGCGGTGACAGAGTATCCACTCAGCCGGGGACAGTATTACGGTGTGGACTACGGAGAACGGGCACGGAACGGTGTGCCGGCACATGAGATGCCTGCACACTTTGTGCCGGACGGTTCCTACCGGGCAAATGATCTCGGTTGGTACGCAAACATTCCTGTGCCGACCAGTTACATGATCGTCGGGTCGCGGGGTGACTTCTTCGGTGGTTACGATCATGCCGCGCAGGCCGGTACGGTTGCGTTTGCCAACCATCACATCTCTCCCGGAAAGAAGCAGTGGACGTGGGGCAATCACGACTTCGGCTACGCATGGGATCGCAGCCTGACCGACAACGACGGCCCCTACGTTGAATTGATGTCCGGTGTCTACACCGACAATCAGCCGGACTTCAGCTTTCTTGCACCCGGCGAGACGAAGACGTTCAGCCAGTTCTGGTATCCGATCGGTGCGATGGGTGTTCCGGATAGTGCGAATCTTGCAGGCTCGCTTCGGCTAGAGTCTGCCGGCGGCAATGTCACCGTGCACCTGCAGGTCACTGAAGATAGGCCCGGCTCCACGATCTCTTTGCTCCAGAATGGCGCGGAGATTGCTCAGTGGAAGGAGGATCTTTTCGCGGCATTGCCTCGCCACTTTACTTCGGCGGAGAGTTCTTCAGGTGGCCCTCTGGAGATAAACATCTTTCAGGCTGGCCATGTATTTCTTCGCTACGCCCCGGCGGAGACTGTCCCGGTGCAGAAGCCCGATGTGGCGACCGAACCATCGCTGCCCGCCGACGTCACCAGCAGTGACGAACTGTACCTGAACGGCCTGCATCTGGAGCAGTACCGGCACCCGACGCGCGATGCGCAGTCTTATTGGCTGGAAGCAGTGCGGCGTGACCCGGGCGACAGCCGCTCGAACCATGCCCTGGGCCGCTTCCATATGCGCCGGGGTGAGTTCACTTTGGCCGAGACGTATTTGCGCTCTGCGATCGCACGGCTCACGATGCGCAATCCTAATCCGAGTGATGGGGAGCCGCATTACAACCTGGGGTTGGTTCTGCAGTATGGGAACCGCTATGACGAAGCCTACGATGCGTTCTATAAGAGCACCTGGAATGCTGCCTGGCGCGGGCCAGCCTATCAGCGGCTAGCGGAAATCGACTGCAGCCGCAACCACTGGGCAAAGGCCTTGGATCATTTGGAGCGGTCCATCCTGGCGGAAGGCGAGAACCTTACTGCGCTGTGTCTGAAGGCCGTGGCGCTCCGCAAGCTGCACCATGACGAAGAAGCCGTCGTCCTCCTCAGCCGTGTTCACACCATGGATCCGCTTGATGTGATGAGCCGATTCCTGATGGGCGGCGACATCAGCCGGGACGCTCAGCAGCAGCTTGATCTTGCGTTTGACTTCATGCGGGCCGGTCTGCTCGAAGAGTCGCTCCAGGTACTTCGGGCAAAATACGATAAGAAGCCCGATGGCGGTGGGACCCTCAGGCTGTATGCCACAGCCGAGGTTCTCAGCAGGCTCGGCCGCACTGCGGACGCTGCCGAGGCGTGGCAACTTGCATCTGCCGCCGATCCTGCGTATATCTTTCCCAGCCGTCTGGAAGAGATGCTGATGTTGCAGCTTGCCATTCGCGAGAATCCGGTCGATGCGCGGGCACATTACTATCTCGGCAACCTGCTCTATGACCGCCGTCGTTACCACGAAGCCATTGCGTTGTGGGAGCGTTCGGCGGAACTCGATCCAGCCTTTCCAATCACGTGGCGGAACCTGGGATTTGCTCGTTTCAACGTTCTGCACCAGCCGGACGCTGCCGCTTCGGCGTTTCTCCACGCTGTTGAACTGGCACCGGCTGACGCGCGTGTTGCCTATGAGCACGACCAGTTGCTGAAGCGCATCGGCGTGCCCCCGCACGAACGCCTCGCCGGCCTGAACAGCCGCCTGGCACTTGTGGAACAGCGGGACGACCTTTCCGTCGAACTTGCATCGTTGCTCAACAGCACAGGGCAACCGGAAGCAGCGCTGACACTGCTGCTCCGCCGCCGCTTCGGGCCTTGGGAAGGCGGAGAGGGCCAGGTGCTGCTGCAGTACGTCCGTGCCAACATACTGCTTGCCCGCAAGGCATTGCGGAATGGGCGGGCTTCTACAGCCATTCAGTTGCTGGAAGCAGCCGCCGACCCGCCTGGGAATCTGAGTGAGGCCAAGCATCTGCTCATGAACCTCAGCATGATTGATTACTGGAAGGGGAGGGCGTTTGCGCAGTCCGGCGAACTAGACATTGCGCGTCTCTGCTGGGAGCGAGCCGCAAGCCACCGGGGCGATTTCCAGCAGATGCAGGTTCAGGCGGTCTCGGACACAACGTTCTGGAGCGCGCTTGCTTTGCGCTCCCTTGGCCGTGAGACGGAGGCAGTTGCTATCTTCAATGCAATCGACGTGCATGCATCGGCGCTCGAGCAGGAGACGCCACAGATCGACTACTTTGCCACCTCGTTACCTGCCATGCTGCTGTTCGATGAAGACCTAGAAGAGCGCCAGAACATTACGGCGCGATTCCTTCGTGCCCAGGCGCAACTGGGGTTGAACCATCAGGCAGAGGCGGTGCAATTGCTTGAGGAAGTTCTCTCCCTTGACTGCAGTCACGCAGGTGCAATCGATCTTCTTGCCACGATGCCGAGCCAGGAAGACTAATCCATGCATGGACCCATCGGCACAATAAGCAACGCCACGTTGGATGTACCCGCAGAGCGCACGGCTTATGTTTGGGGCATTGCCATGGTCGCGGCCCTTGGCGGCCTTCTGTTTGGCTACGACTGGGTTGTAATCGGGGGTGCCCGCGAGTTCTACGAGGCGTACTTTCATCTGGTGTCACCCAGTCTCATCGGGTGGGTGAATAGCTGTGCGCTCGTAGGCTGCCTGATTGGGTCGTTGGCGGCGGGTTACCTTTCGGAGAAATTCGGCAGGAAGCCCATCCTTTTAGTCGCAGCGATCTTGTTTGCTGTGTCTTCTGCACTCACCGCGCTGGCCGCATCGCTGACCCTCTTCATCGTGTGGCGCATCGTTGGTGGCGTGGCCATTGGCCTTGCAGCCAACGTCTCTCCGCTGTACATCGCAGAAATCAGCCCGGCAAACCTACGCGGGCGCCTAGTCAGTCTGAATCAGTTTGCCATCGTCATCGGCATTCTTTGCGCGCAGATCGTCAACTGGCTGATCGCCAGGCCTGTGCCGGAGCACCTTTCGCCAGCGGAGTTGCTGCAGACCTGGAATGTGCAGCAGGCCTGGCGCTGGATGTTCGCCGCGGTCGTAGTTCCGTCGATCATCCTGACGATTGCGTCGCTCCTGATTCCGGAAAGTCCGCGATGGCTAATGACACAGCGGCGCGCAGCGGAGGCCGGCACCGTGCTCGCACGGATTGGCGGTGCAGCGTACGCGCGTTCTGAGCTTGCACAGATCGAAGGCGCTGTCGCAGCGGAGACAGGTGCCGCACCCGCGCAAACACAATGGACCGAGCTTCTGCGCGCACCGCTTCGCCGCATTTTCTTCATCGGCATCACGCTTGCAGTGCTGCAGCAATGGACCGGCATCAACGTACTTTTCAACTACGCGGCAGATGTCTATCGCGGAGCAGGGTACGGTGCCAATGACATCCTGTTGAACATCGTCATCACCGGTGTCATCAACTTTGTCTTCACCGTTGTTGCCATTCTGCTTGTGGACCGGCTGGGCCGGCGCAAGCTGATGCTCTTCGGCTGTGTTGGCATAGCGGTTTCCCACCTGATTTGCGCCCTGGCTTACCTTCAGCATTGGAAAGGGATCGTCATCCTTGGGCTTACGCTGTGTGCCATCGCTTTCTATGCACTTACACTTGCACCCATCACGTGGGTGTTGATCTCGGAGATTTTTCCCAACCGGGTGCGTTCCCACGCGGTGTCTGCCGCAGTCAGTTCGCTCTGGATTGCATCGTTCGCACTTACGTATACGTTTCCGCTGCTCAATCACGCTCTAGGCACGGGATCCCTGTTTGCGTTTTACGGCGTCATCTGCCTTTTAGGCTTTGGCCTTGTCTTCTTCTTTGTGCCGGAAACAAAAGGCCGCACTCTTGAGCAAATTGAGCAGTTGTTCCAGGAAGAGTAGTGGGCGCATGCAGCGGAGGCAGTCGAATCCCATCCTGCCGAATGCGATAATTTACGCATCTGCACGTCAGGTGTGTCGTCATGTCGGAGCCCCGAGTCTCTGCGGGAATCAAGGAAATTGCGCGTGCACTGGACGTTTCGATCGGCACGGTGGATCGCGCGTTGCACGGCCGCGCAGGGGTCAGTGAAAAGACCAAGACACGTGTTCTGCAAATGGCCGAAAGCATTGGCTATACCCCAAATCTTGCGGCACAGGCGCTCAAGCTCAACCGCAAGCTATCGATTGCAGTCATTCTTCCCAAGCACATTTCCCACTTTTTTGATCCCATGCGCGCCGGCATTCGCGCGGCCGCTGCGGCATCCGTAGGCATGCAGATTGCTGTCGATTTCCATGAGTACCCGCGCATCGGCGTGGGCGATGTGGAAGCAATTCAAGCTGCCACGCAACGGCACTATGACGGCATCATCTTTTTGCCGGGCGACATGCGCAAAGCAGATGCCGCGATTCGAAAACTTGCGCGCAATGGCACGGCCATGATGTGCGTGGGCAGTGATGCCCCGAACACGGATCGTATGGGTTCTGTGGCAGCACACGCGTACGTGAGCGGTGCGATTGCCGCGGAACTGCTTGCAATGAAGCTGCCGCAGAAATCAATGGTGGCGGTGTTCAGCGGCGACCTGTACACACTGGATCACGCGGAAAAGTTACGAGGCTTTGCCGCAACGCTGGCCGTGCAGGCGCCCCATCTTACGCTGCTGCCTGCGTTGGAGAATCACGAACAGCCCAAGCAGGCATACCAGCAGGCTCTTACTCTGATGAAGAGTAAAGACCGTCCGCACGGGCTTTATCTCAGCACCGCGAACAGTGTTCCAGTGCTCGAGGCGCTCGACGAGCTCAACCTTCTCGGCAAGGTGCAGGTCGTCACGACGGACCTGTTTCAGGAGTTAGTGCCTCTAATTGAATTTGGAAAAGTGCTCGCCACGCTATATCAGCGGCCGTATACCCAGGGCAAGGTCGCCTTCGAACTGCTGATCCGCTACCTGCAGGGCGAAGACAAGACACACCCCGCAGTGCGCCTTGCGCCGCATGTCGTTCTCCGCAGCAACCTCTCCCTGTTTACCAGCCGTATGGCGGGTCAAGAGGAAGCTTCAGAAGCAGAGTTCTAGCCACTCGCTGCCGACGATCAAATACCATGTCTAAGTAAAGTTCTTCCGTGTAACCGGTAACGTACCCGCCTTATCTGCCATCACTATAGGAGTTCCTTTATTCTGCTCACTCGCTCCGCCGACACCACCCGATTTATCCTGCAGTCGGAAGGACTCAGCGTTGTCGTTTTGCCTGGTGAAGGTGGTCGCATTGCCTCATTGATGAGTCGATTTTCCGGGCTTGAATTTCTTTCGCAATCGCATCGCGAAGGGGCCTATCCGCCATCGGGCTTCGCAACGCCAT
>CAXUEW010000169.1:0-1674 GCA_964250115.1 uncultured Terriglobus sp. | reverse complement strand
GCCGGAATTGAAGAATGCCTGCCTACAATCGCGCCATGCGGTCCAGAGACTGATGGTTGCCCAGTACCTGACCACGGCGACTTCTGGCAGTTGGCCTGGGACGTCCTGGAATCGACGGACCATACGCTCACAATCGAGGCACATGGTTTCAGCCGACCGCTGCGATTTCGCAAAATGCTGACCCTGCGAGGCAGTGCGCTACGTGTGACATACTCCATTCGCAACATGGCAGAAACTCCTCAGTCATTCCTGTATGCCTGTCATCCTTTGTTTGCGGTCGAACCCGGCGACCGCATCCTTCTGCCGGATGAGGTGCATACTTTGCGGCTCGACTACTCCAGGTACGGCAGGCTCGGCAAGGTTGGAGACTTGATCCGTTGGCCCAGGGCCGACGCAGATGTGCAACTGGACCAGGTATGTGCCGCCAACGCGGGCACGGCCGACATGCTGTACACCGGACGCCTTCGCGTAGGTGCATGTGGCATCCAGCGCAGGGCAACAGGACAGACACTGCGTGTGTTCTTTCCTGTGGAAACACTGCCGCACCTGGGAGTCTGGCTCTGCTACGGCGGCTGGCCCGATGACGCAGCAGAACACCGTCAGTATGCCGTCGCGCTGGAGCCCACGACAGCCCCCTGGAATTCGCTTGCACAGGCACAGCGTCAGGGTGCGGCTACCGTGCTGGCTGCGGGCGCTGCCTACGAGTTCTACATTACCTTCAAGGTTGGGCCCTCGGGAGTATGACTAAGCCATCACCGCGCTTCGGACAGAGCAGGTGAATACGAGACTGGTGGTTTGCCGATGGTTAGGGCAAAGCTTTATTGTGTACGTTACCGGTTTGTTCAGGAGCTGCTTTATGCACCCAAAACGCGCACACGCCTTCTACGCACTTCTCTTTGCTCTTCTTCCTTTCACGCATGCGGTAGCGCAACGGAATCCTTCGGGCATCCAGGTGGATGAGGCCTCGCATGTCTTTCGCATCGACGCCAGCGACACCACTTACGAATTTGGCGTCAATGAACACGGCAGACTGCAGCACCTGTACTGGGGCCAGCGGCTTTCAGCAAGCGACCGATTGCCGGCTGCAAAGGAACCTGAGGGTGTCGCGTCATTCGATGCCCCGGTGAACACAACACCACAGGAATTCGTTGGGTGGGGCACCGGACTGTTCGTGGAGCCCGGCCTCAAGATCACGTTCCCCGATGGCAATCGCGACCTGGATCTGCGCTACACCCGCCACAGCCTGCGCGATGGCTTGCTTTCCGTGCAGATGAAAGACATCGCGCTGCCCGTCGTGGTGACGCTGGAATACAAGGTGGATGAGGCGACCGGCATCCTGGGACGCCGCGCCGTGGTGGCGAACAATACAGGAAAGCCGTTTGTGATTGAATCTGTCGCTTCCGGCACCTGGACCCTGCCTAGCGGCAGTGATTATGTGCTGCGCTATCTGTCAGGCCGATGGGGCGGAGAGTGGACAGTCAACGATCGCAAGGTGCAGGCGGGCAAGACGATCCTGGAGAGCCGTCGAGGCTCCACGGGCGCGCAGAACAATCCGTGGTTTTCGATCCGCACGGACGGCACGACCGAAGACCACGGCGACGTATGGTTCGGCGCGCTGGCTTGGAGCGGGTCCTGGCAGATTGCGGTCGAATCCGACGCGGTGCAGCAGGTACG
>CAXUEW010000168.1:0-7510 GCA_964250115.1 uncultured Terriglobus sp. | reverse complement strand
GATCCTGCTTGGCCTTTACCGGGTTATCCGCGGACGAAGTGCATAAGCCCCTAGTGCTTACAGGCCAAGAGCGTTCCGTATCTCCGGAACGCTCTTTCCTGTCTGGTGGAAGTGGCGCACCACCCTGCCGCTGTCCAGGCTGCGCGAGACAAGCGATTCCGCCGGACAGACAAAGCGCACCCCTGCGGACTCGAACCGCAGCCCCGCCGTACCGCCGGTGCTCTGCGTAATGCCTTGCCGTGCCAGCAGGTGGTTCAGGGCAAGCTGGTCGTCGCGCTCAATGGCTGCTTCCTGCGCAAAGCGTTCCAGCAGGCGGAACACAGCGGGCGACGGCCGCCACAGCATGAAGCCGCAGCACAGTACAAAGCCAAGTTGTCGGTCCACGTCCATCGGAATGCTGTGATCCCTTTGCGCGACCACATCCGCATCCGGCAGGTCGGAGAGCATCGCCTGAACATCGCCCACCGGAATCGCATCCAGATCCAGCACCAGCACGGGATGACCTCGTTGCACCAGATCGCGCAGCAACAGGACCCGCAGGTACCAAAGCACGCCGCGGGTGTGCGGATGCAGGCGCCCGGCACCGTCCCAGCTAAAGAAGTCACGCACATCCACGACGGCAACGTCAGGCTGGCCTGAAAGAGCCGTGTAGGCAGCATCATCCATGGCCATGGCCACCACTTGCCGACCAGTGTGCTTGCGCACCTGCGCCAGCCACAGACGCCACAGTTCAAGATATTTGCCGCTAACGGGCACAAGCGTCAGCAGGCCTGCATCGTGCAGCACCAGGGCATCGATTTTGCCGTGCAGCGTCGTCTGAAGCGTGTCGTAAACATCCGCACGATTCAACCGCAGCAGTTTTCCTGCTGCGTCAGCCGTCAATGGATTCGTTGCCTGTTGCTGCGCCTGACCCAGCAGGCCAGCAGCAAGGTGAGGAAGTTGCACAGCCGTTGCCATGGCCGCGAGCTCCATGCGCAGTTCAGGAGAGATCGATCCACTGCGGCGAATGAAGCCGTGCAGCAAGCGCTCCGTGCGTTCTGGATGGGTGCGATGCGCCATCATCAGCGCGTAGCGCAGGCGGCCCAGCAAGGTGTCGTCCATGGCCGCGAGTGTCATCTGCCCCAGCAGCCATGCGGTCGCATACCAGTAGTGCAGCCGCGCCAGCACCTTGCTCGCAGGGCCGGCGATGCGCGTACTGACGCCCATGCGCTAGGCCGCCTCCGCGGTAGGCGGGCGGAAGCGCCGCATCAGCAACACGCGCAGCTCGTCCATCTGGAACGTGAAGTACGCGGCCACCGCCAGGGCCGAAGTGCACAGCAGCGCGACGGCCACGCTCACAGGCAGGGTCCAGTGCGCCGCCCACATGGCGGGAAAAGCAGTCAGCGCAAACGCGAGAACAATGAAGATGTTGAACCGCATCAGCAGGCCGTTATCGATGCCGTGGTCCGCCGGAAACAGTTGCCGGTTCAGATGCACGACGTAGGCGGTTTGAATAATTTCCCAGGTAAGCCACGTCACGATAAAACCCGCGACACCCCATGTCCGCATGATGGGAACGGAGATGGCCAGCATGATCGCGTAGCCGATAAAGATGCGCGTCGAGAGCTTTTCATGCTCGTTGCTGGACGACTGAAACTGCGTCTTGTGCTCCTTCAGGCCCAGCACCGCTGAGACAATCGCCATTTCGATACACAGCACCGGCTGGTACGGCATGCGGCCGTGCAGCCACACCTGGAACAGGAACGGGCAAAGCAGCAGGCTGCCGATGCTGACCACCGGAATCAGGAACAGCACCACGCGTTCCGACAGGTCATACAGCCGCCGCAGCTCGCCCCAGTCGGCCTTGCCTACAAGCATGGTGATGTCCTGTCCGATCACGTTGCTGGCCATCGACAGCACCTGCCGCGACATCTGGAAGACCACGCGCACCAGCGCAAACACTGTCACCATGGACGGGCCAAGCACGCGCTGGATCACGATCACCGGGCCTTGCCAGGTAAGAAATCCGGCCATGGCAATCAGGCCGAAGTGGCCGCTGGGCTTGATCATGCGGCCGACCTCACCCCACGATCCGTCCGCCAGCGAAGGCACCAGCACCGGCTCCGTCCGCCGCAAATCCACCAGCGCATACAGCGTGAAAAACGCAAGCGAAGCAAGTTGTATCGCCGCCAGCACGGGGAACGAAGCGCGCATGGCAACGGCGACGGCAATCCCCGCGATGCTGACAAACCGCTGCCCGCTGGCGATGTAATTGCCGCGGTGCAGCCGGCCCACGGCCATGTAGCTGTTGGTCAGCAGGCTGAAGAACATGTTTACGGCAATCTGCAGGATCAGCAGGTACAGCGTCACCGCCGCAGCAGAAGCGCCCACATGCCGCAGCTTGAGCCACGCTGCAACCGGGATCACAAACACGGCCAGGCCACCAGCCGCAAACACCGCCAGAAACAGCAGGAGGAGACGGAACGCGCTGGCCTGCACCGCCTTTGCGCCGGGAATGTCGCCGCGCGTGTACAGGATGGTCATCTGGTTGTTGGCATAGGTCTGCACGCCGTAGTTCAGCGTGCCCAGGTAGTTGACGGACGCGCTCAGCGCGATCCACTCGCCGTACACCTCGACGCCTGAGCCGTAAAACTTCAGAAAGAAGGGCGGCACCAGCAACTGCGTCAGCACCGTGAGGCCCTGGCCCAGGAAACTGGTCAATAGCAACTGCAGTATGCGCCGGAGTCTCATAGGTCCGTGTTCAGTGTATGGGCTGAACCTGCCAGCGCTCGACGGTCCACCTCAGCGAACAATGGAGACCGTGAGCGAGTGCCCTCAAAGCAGGTCCTTCTGGTACCACTCCACCGTGCGGCGCAACCCCTCTCGGAAGCCTATGGTTGGAAGGTAGCCGAATGCAGCCTGCGCGGCTTCAATACTTGCGAGCGAATCTCTTACATCCCCCGGCCTCTCCGGACCATGTTCTAGAAGAATGTCTGTGCCCAGCAGCCCGGCAATGACGCTGTAGGTTTCGTTCAGAGTGTGCCGCTCGCCACAAGCCACGTTGAAGACACGCCCCGAGACAGCAGAAGCTTCAGCATCGGCAGCCAGCAGGTTGGCCTGCACCACGTTGTCGATGTAGGTGAAGTCGCGCCCTTGCTCGCCGTCACCAAACACGACCGGCTGCCGACCACGCAACAGTTGCAGAATCCACTTCGCCATGACGCCGGAGTACGGCGAATCCGGCACCTGACGCGGGCCGAAGATGTTGAAGTAGCGAAGCGACACAGTCTCCATGCCGAAGACAGCGGCGTAGCTCTGCAGATAGAGTTCACCCGTCAGCTTCTGCACGGCATAGGGCGAAAGCGGCTGGGGACGCATCGTTTCGACCCGCGGAAACCCTGGCTGATTGCCATAGGCAGAGCTTGAGGCAGCATAGACCACGCGCCGTATACCCACAGCGCGGGCGGCCTCCAGCAACGCGAACGTGCCTTCGATGTTGGTGCGGTGCGATGTCTCAGGGTCGAGCACGCTCCGTGGGACGGAAGGCAGAGCGGCCTGGTGGAAGATGACGTCCACGCCGCTGCACGCGCGCCGCAACGCCTCGGCGTCGAGCAGCGACGCCTCGAAGAACTCGATATGATCCCGCAGGCGGGCGATGTTCTCAGGCCGTCCGGTGGCGAAGTTATCCAGACCGCGCACACTGTCGCCGCGCAGCAGCAAAGCATCCGCCAGGTGCGACCCGATAAACCCGGCAACGCCTGTTACAAGAACCGTACTCACCGGTTCAGTATCGCAGGCCGCATGACTTCCCCTTCTTATGAAGTCCGGCAGGCCAGATTTTCAGATCTGGCATGAACCAGCGCCGTGACACGAACACCAAGATGGTCTATAGTTCATTTCATTCACTAACCAAACCCTGTTGTACCTCCTAAGGAGGACAGCAAGATAGCTGTGCCACAGCCGTTAACAGCGTCACGCGACAACGTGCGTCTGTTCCCTGCGAAGCCTGCACCGGCTCTCGGTGATTTCTCAGCTGCGCTCCTGCGCTGCCTGGCAGCGCTGTCAGCTTACGCGGGCGCTGCAACCTGCACTCGGTATTTGCATAACAAACAAGCTGCTTCTTGTCGCACCCGTAACTCAACCCAAGCACTTCCAACTGCAAGCAGGTGTGCAACCAGGCCTTTACCAACGTGCAGCAGTTCTTCACACCCGCGGGTTCCGGCTCCATCTACGACGCTCTGCAGCTTGGCATACGCAAGTCTGCAGCGAAGTATTCGGCAGCCATCGCGTATACCTGGGGACGCACGAAGAACTCCACGGAAGGCCCCTTCTACTATCCCAACAAGCCCTTCCTGAAGGACATCAAGAGCGAGTGGGCCAACGGCACGGATGACCAGCGGCACTCACTGACCATCAACGGCGAGTACAAACTGCCGCTTGGCTTGTCGCTTTCCGGTCTGTACCGCTTCGGCTCGGGTCTGGCCTATGCCACATCGACCGGAGGCTCCAACTCCTTCGGATACGCACCGTCGTTCAACCGTACGCTGGCCAACGGAGCCGTTCCGATCGCCGCGGGCACCACCTGCCCCACAGGCAGCACCTGCTTCAGCAGCTATGCGCCAGTCAGCAAGTTCAAATTTGACGCGGGCCTGCAGAACTACGTCATGGATCGCAACAGCTTCCGCGGCCAGGCCTATCACCGCGCGGACGCTCGCCTGCAGGAGACCTTCCCGATCCACGACCGGTTCAAGGCCATCGTGGGCGTGGAAGCCTTCAACCTGTTCAATCACAGCAACTACATCGCTTACACCACGGTTGCCAATAACGCCCGCTACGGGTTGCCTACAACGGCAGGTGGCGGCGGCGTGCTGGAATACGCTGCGCGGCAACTGCAGTTTTTGGCCCGCTTGCAGTTCTAAGTGGGTGCTCACAATCTACACTGGCGGCACGCACAAACTCTCCCGCGTGCCGCCACGTTGCATTTTGACCAGCAGTCTTACGCATCAGTCATAGGAGCACGTCCCACGATGTCATCCGTTCTGCAAAGCGCCGTCAGCAGTCTTGCCCTTGCCGCAGTGTCGATCCCTGCCGTTACCCTTGCAGCGCCGGTCGTGAAGAAGTCCGCGGCATCCGTCATCACCGTGGATGAAGTGACCAACGGGCAACTGACGGTTTCGCCGGATGGCAAGACCGTCCTCATCGATATCCAGGGACTCATCTTCTCGATGCCCGCAACGGGCGGCAAGGCGAAGCGTTTGACCGATCCCCTGCAGGAGGCCTCGCACCCCGACTGGTCGAAGACAGGCGACCTGGTCGCGCTGCAGTGCTACGCAGGTGGCACCTTCCACATCTGGACGATGAAGCCCGATGGCACCGGCCTGAAGCAGGTTACGTTCGGCCACGGCGACGACCGCGAACCACGCATCTCGCCTGACGGCAAGACGATTGTGTTTGCGAGCGATCGCGCCTTCAAGACCGCGCCCAACGGAGCGTCCATCGGCTCGTACGACATCTGGACCGTGCCGATCAGCGGTGGAAGTCCCACGCAGTTGACGTCGTCGGATGAAGACGAGTTCGACCCGTCGTGGTCGCCCGATGGCAAGAGCATCGCCTTCGTCTCCGGCACGGGCATCGCCGCAACCACTCTCAAGACCATCGACATCGGCAGCAAACAGGAAACGGTGCTGCGCAAAGCAACGGGAGCCAATCGTTTTGAAGCACCGTCATGGTCGCCTGACGGCAAGCGGCTGGCGTTTACAGAGTTCGAGGCGACCGACGCGCGCTCCGTCAACAGTGGCGTGTTGAAGGTGGTCGCAGGTGACGGTAGCGGTGCCGCAGTCAGCACCACGTCGAACGATGCCTACCCGTTCCCTGCCATCTGGCTTTCGCCGTCTGAGATGCTCTATACCGGCAGCGGCCACATCGTGAAGGCAGACCTCTCCGGCAACGAAACCGCGATCCCATTCACGGCAGACATCCCTTACCAGCAGCATGGCTTTCAGCACAAGGTGCGCGATTATGACTCGACCGCGCCGAAGCCGGTCAAAGGCATCTATGCTCCGGCGCTTTCGCCCGACGGCAAGACCATTGCCTTTGTCGCACTCAACCAGGTCTACATCATGCCCGTCGGTGGAACGCCCAAGGCTCTCACAGACGACACGTTCTACAAGCAGGGCACCGCGTGGAGCCCTGACGGAACGCAGTTGGCCTATGTCTCCGACAAGGACGGCATCGAGAACGTCTACGTGCACAACATCGCCGACGCGGCGGACAGCAATGACAAACGCATCGCCCCGCAGCCGACCGCGCAGATCATGCCCGCGTGGTCGCCGGACGGCAAGCTGATGGCCTTCCAGGACCAGACCGGCGCGACCCTGCTGGCAGACGTGAGCACCGGCAAGGTACGCACACTGGCAGCTGCCACGTTCTTTCCGGGACGCGCCTCGTTCTCGCCCAATGGCAAGACGGTCGCCATCGCAACCATTCGCCCGTACACCAAGCGCTTTCGCGAAGGCACCAGCGCCATCCTTACGGTCGACCTCGCATCCGGCAAGCAGCAGTGGTTCGACCCCGCGCCCTACACGTCGGTGACCACGCGAACGGAAGACGGGCCAACCTACACGCCGGACGGCACCGGCATGATCTTCGTCATGGAAGACCTGCTGTACAGAATGCCGGTGGATGCGGACGGCCACCCCAGCGGCCCCGCGGTCAAGCTGAACGACGAAGTGACGGACGCGCCCACCATCAGCGCTGACTCGAAGGCCATCCTGTACCTGAGCAACGGCAAGCTGCAGCTGATGAGCACGGCCAGCCGTGCCATTTCGCCGGTCGCCATGAACCTGACATGGACGACCGCGAAGCCGAAGCAGCGGCTGCTGATCCACGCAGGCAAAGTCTGGCAAGGCACCGGACCGGGCGTGCTGAACGATGTCGATATTCTCATCACCGACAACCGCATTACCAGCGTGGGTCCGCACAGCAGCACGCCACCGCCCAACCTGACACGCACCATTGAGGCGCCCAACTCCACCGTGATGCCCGGCCTGTGGGAGAACCACGCCCACCCTGACAGCGACAACGGCATCTACTACGGCGCGCGCATGGGCCGGTTGTGGCTGAGCTACGGCATCACCACCACGCGCGGCATTGCCGACAACGCCTACCGCAGCGTGGAGCACAACGAGAGTTACCGCTCAGGTGCCGCCATGGGGCCGCGCACCTTCTCCACCGGCGAAGCCGTGGATGGCGAGCGCGTCTACTACCCCATGATGATTGCGACCACCAGCGAAGCCCAACTGAACCGCGAGTTTGCACGGCTGAAGGCGCTCGACTTCGACATGGTCAAGCTTTACGTCCGCCTGCCCTTCGCGTGGGCCAAGAAGGGCATCGACTTTGCGCATACGCAGATGGGTGTGGACACTGCCAGCCACTACCTGCTGCCTGCCGTGGCGCTTGGCGAAGATGGCATGTCGCATATCTCGGCAACCTCGCGCTTCGGCTGGGCGTACTCTCGTTCGCTGACATACCA
>CAXUEW010000167.1:0-7536 GCA_964250115.1 uncultured Terriglobus sp. | reverse complement strand
GAAACGCCCAGTCAGCGAAAGGAAGAAGGTAATCAGAATCATCGGCAGCGCCAGGATCGACAGGAGGATGTGCGAGGTCAGCAGCGTCGCGTAGCCGTACCAAAGCGTGCTCGTGTGCGATACCGGCAGGTGCGAGTCGCCGTGCAGCGCATGGTTCGTGATGTACGACACCAGGAAGATCGAGGAAAAGATGAACGCGCCGAACATGGCCGCGCGGTGCTGCGCGATTCTGCGCGCACGGACGTTCACGAAGCCGATGACCAGCGCGGTCGCGGAAAGACCATTTAAAACTGCGTTCAGCGCGGGCAGAAACAACAGGTGAGTGTGCGATACGTCAGCGGGCGCATGAAAGTAAACCAGCCAGCACAGGAACAGGCTGGCGACGGCTGACACCAGAAGAATGCCAAGGATGACTCCCGGTGGCGTACGGATACGCTCAACTGGAGCGATGGGGCGTGTGTCGAGTGAAGTCATGGTGGCCTAAAAGAAAATGCGTCCCTGCGCGTTGAGCATCATGGCAGCAAGCAGCAGTGGAAGGTAGATGACGCTCACCTTCAGCAGATCGCGCGCAATTTTGCGGGATTGCGCAGGCTCTAAATCGCATGTAATGCGTGTGAAGCGCAGTGTGTAAAAAAGGTATACGGCACCAAGGATCATCGCGAAGGCACCATAGAGCCTGCCGCTGGTGCCGAGCCAAACCGGCCACAGGCTGACCGGCAACATCAGGACGGCATAGAACAGCGCCTGCGCTGCAGTGGCCCAGCCACCCGGGCTAGCCACGGCCGTGACGCGTATACCGGCACGAGCGTAGTCATCGCGATAGAGCCAGCCAATCGCTTCAAAGTGCGGGAACTGCCACACAAACAGGATGGCGAAAAGCGCAACAGCGGCCCATTCGATCCTGCCACGCGAGGCCGTCCAGCCGATCAGTGGGGGCAGCGCGCCAGGGAAGGCACCGACAAAAGTGGCCACCATGCTGATCCGCTTTAGCGGCGTATAGATTGCGACATAGCTGATGGCGGTAAGCAGCGTCAGCATGCCCGTGATGGGGTTTGTGGTCACCGCCAGAAACGCCGAGCCAAGACCGATCAGCAGCAGGCCAAAGATCAAGCCATGCGCGAACGATAGCCTGCGTGCTGCCATGGGCCTGCGCGCGGTGCGGGGCATCAGTGCGTCCGTACGCCGCTCCAGCGCCTGATTCAGCGTGCTGGAGCCGCCAGTTACGGCAGCCATGCCGAACATCGTCTCGACACCCTGAAGATTGAAGGGGCTGATGCCCGACCGCAGCGATCCAAGATAAAATCCTGCCGCCCCGGTGATCAGCACCATCAGCGTGACACGCGGTTTCAATAGCTCGACATAGTCCGACAGCATCGACTTGCCGGGGACTGCGCGTACATCGGGTATGGAGGCTGCGATCACCATGTCTCAGCCTCAAGGATAGCGCAGATATGAACCCTCTCAAGGAACACCCGGACTTGAGCTAGTCCAGAACCGATAGCCTCTCCGGATCCTCATGTTGCACCAGGTACTCGTTGGCGAACACCACGACTATCGCGGCTGTAGGCACTGCGACCAGCGCACCAGGAATGCCGCTGATCGCGGTTCCGCAAAGCAGCGCCACCAGCACCGTGATGCCCATCAGGTCAACACTGGACTTCATGATGCGGGGCGTAAGAAAGGCGTTTTCAATCTGCACATAGATCGCGTAGGAGGCCAGGACCAGGCCCGCCTTGGTCCAACTGTCAGCCGCTGCGATTAGCGTCACTAGCAGGATGGTGATCAGGTTTCCGGCGATGGGAATGATGTTGGTCAGACCCATCAGCACGCCGAGCAGCAGGAAGTATCGAACATTCAACACCCGGAAGACCACCACGCTGTAAACAGCCACACAGGCCATTAAGGCAAGCTGACCAATTAGCCAGCGGGAGACGCGCTCTTCCGCAATCAGCAAAGTGTTTGCCAATCGTGTGCGTGACTGCGGAACTACCAGCGACACAAAAAAGTCGTAGACCTCATTGCCTTCCAGGATGAAGTACACGGTCAGGATCACCGCGGTCAACAGATCCAGCAGATGTTCTGCCCAGCTTGGCAGGGCGCTGAAGACGTATGCGGCAACCTGCCCTGCACCCGCTGCAATACGCTCGTTGAGATCGCTGAGCCCGATCTTGTCCGCCATCGGAATTTTGTGGAGCTTGGCAGTCATCGCCGGAATGCGGCCCGGCAAGTCGCTCAGGAAATTGCGGAAGTCTCGCAGAACAGGTGGAAGACCGATCCAGAAAAACAACGTCAAGCCGAAGATCAGACCCACTACCAAAAGAGCGACCGACACCGTCTTTGACAGGTTTTTGCCACGCACACGCAGCTTGCCAATGCGCCCCACCACGGGGTTCAGGACTACGGCGAACAGGCCGGAAAGATACACGATGCCAAGAACGTGCCGTATTTTCCAGAACAACCCGAGCAAGCAGAGCAGCGCAATGACAAACACGATATGCTTCCGCGTGTCGCGATAGATCTTGTTCGGGAAGGCAGGCGCTGCCACCGTGGGTTCCAGGGAATTACCTCTCAGAGTCCAGAATGTCCGGTGTGATGCAGACGGGTGTGGCGCGCGTTGTTGTCCGTGCGACTTTATACGCTGCAGCTTGCAGTCAGTACTTCGAGAACCTTGTCTGCCGTTGCCTGTGGGCCCAGCTGGCCGGTTTCGACGTGAAGGCGCGCGCAACGCCGGTAAAAGGGCGAACGCAGATGAAAGCGCTCGGCGGCCGCTGCCGGATCCATCAGCACCGGTCGAACTGCTGCGCCTTCCTGTAGGACGCAGCGATCGAAGACGACGTCAAAGGGCGCATCCAGAAAGATGACCGCAGTATCTGGCGTCTGCTCCAGCAGCAACCGGTTGGTCAGAACCTCCGGAGCTCCGCCGCCTACTGCGATTACGACACCTTGTCGACCCAGCGCTCGAGCCAGGGCAGCAGATTCCCGCCTGCGGAAGACACCTTCGCCTTCAGCCGCAAACATCGCCGCAACCGTGCATCCGTGCTTCAGTTCCACTTCATTGTCGGTATCGACAAACTGCCATCCAAGCCGCTCAGCAAGCATGCGACCGGCCGTGGTCTTACCCGCACCCATGAAGCCGATCAGAACGATGCGCTGTGTGCCCGAAATAGTGGAGACAGCAGGTTTGCGAGATGAGGCGGTTTCGAGAAGTGTGGTCATGGTCGGCTCAGGTGCAGCGGATTCGCGTAAAAAGTGAAAAGCCGCAACCCTTTCAGGAGTTGCGGCTCAGAGATTCGAGTTTCCATTCGCGCGACTATCGCGAAAGCGAAGCAGGAAACGCCGTGGCCGCTACCGGATACCAGTAGCGGTTAATAAAACCGGCTGTGTGAAACATCTGCTTCATCTCAGACAAACTTTACACCTCGACCCACGAGGCGGCAAGCCAGTGGGCAGGCTAATTGATTTTAGGATCGGCCTGAATTGGTGTACTGACGATTTCGCGCTCGATTTTGGACCAGAGATCCGAACTCGGCACCTCAACCTCGGGCTCCAGCAGCATTCGAGCAGTTTCGGCGATGTACTCCAGATCCCGGACAAGTTCCGCAGCTTGTGGGCAGTCCCGCAGAATGTCGACGAAACGTGGGTCCGCGCTCAATTTGCCACCATCAGCGTTCTCAAAAAGCTCGGGGAGAGCCTTTTCAAACTCTTCGCATGTCCAGCGCTTCTTTTCGTAGTCGGCCATTATTTTGACTCCTGCAAAACCGCGACCTGTTCGTTCTGCCGTAAAATCTCACGCAACTTTAGCCTGGCTTTGTGTAACTGCGACTTGCTGTTGCCGGTGGAACATTCCAGCATGCCGGCAATCTCGTTGTGTTCGTAGCCTTCCACGTCATGCAGCACAAATACCAAACGGTAGCCCGGAGGGAGCGTTGACACAGCGCGTTCCAGAGCGACTCGATCCACCGATCCAGACAGGCGCGGGTCTCGCGAACCGAAGTCCCGCTTGGGTGCATCTTCTTCCGACGGGTTGATGGTCTCTTCGAGAGAGACCAACTGTAGCCCCTTCTTTCTGAGATGCATCAGGACCAGGTTCACGGTTAATCGATGCAACCAAGTGGAAAAAGCGCTCTCACCGCGAAACGATCCCAGCTTGCGGTACAGGTGCAGGAACGCTTCCTGCGTCATATCCTCTGCTTCTGAGACGTTGCCCAGCATCCGCAAGCAGAGGGTGTATACACGGCGCTTATGCAGCGCGTAGAGCTTTGAAAATGCATCGGGATCGCCGTTTTTCGCGCGTTCCAATGCGTCTGCCTCACCCGCAATCGGCGGGTTCCGCTTAAAGTGACCAGCGGGTGGCGTCGAATTCGATTGTGTCATTCCGTAGCCCTGAACTTCCATTGCCGCAGCCTGGCACGCCTCCATGGCGCGCCGCCTTTCCGAAAAAAGCTGCTGGCTAGTCTTCAGAATACAGGACTTACCGAGCGGCTCCCATTCAGGGTCTGTCTATGTGAATCGCATGAAGTGAGAGCGGGTTGTCCGCCTGATTTTCTTTGTTATGTATCGAACATAGCGATGTTAATGTCAGTCAGGCACCTACAAAACGCGCATACAGTGCCCGTGCACGTGCCGCTTCCGTGGTCCCTTGCACGATCGTTCGCCCATCCGCAAAGACAGACAACGTGTATTTGCCGTAACTGAAGCGCAGCAGCATGCTGTTGAATCGCACCGTCCCCAGCGGCCGAAGGCGTTCTGCAAGAAGCGGGAAATCCACCGGCCGGCTGTGTTCATGAATCTGCACGGAGTCACGGCCGCACATGGTTAGGTGCGGTCTGCCCTCACCCGCCAGGTGGCGGAACCTGCGCTCTCCGCAAACAAGGCATGCGGGATCGGGCTTGCCTGCGGACACCTCCGATCGTTCGCCGGTCCAGAGGTCCATTGAAAACAGCGTGCGGCGCATCCGGTGGCTTTGCCCGGTCAGCAGCTTCAGGGCCTCTGTTGTCTGGAGAGAAGCTGCTACGTTGACTGCCGTGTTCAGGATGCCGGCCGTATCGCAGGTTTCAACTGTACCGCCCGGTGGTTGGGGAAATAAGCAGGCCAGGCAGGCAGTCCTATCCGCAGAAGGCGCGGGCAGGATGTTCATGGTTGCTGCGTAAGAGCCGATGGCCGCGGCATAGATCCACGGGGTACCGCTTTCAACGCAGTAGTCGTTCAAAAGGTAGCGGGTTTCGAAATTGTCTGTGGCGTCCAGGATGACGTTGGCATTTTGCAGCAGATCGTGTGCATTGGCTGGCGTCAGGTCAGCGATATGGGCCGTTACCACAACCTCGGCGTTGATCTCGTGGAGCCGTCTTCGCGCGGCCTCAGCTTTCGGTAGGGCTTCGCGGGCATCTTCTTCAGTGAAGAGCATCTGCCGCTGCAAGTTGGAAGGCTCTACGAAGTCGCGATCGATGATGGTCAGGTGACCCACGCCGGCACGCGCCAACAGCCCCGCGGAAGCAGCACCGGTAGCGCCACACCCCACCAGCGTGACGCGAGCCTTCGCGAGCCTCCGCTGGCCTTCCTCGCCGATGCCCGCGAACAGTCGTTGACGGGAGTAGCGGTCATCCTGCGAGATTTGCGCGGATGAGGCCTGTTTTTCAGTGGAGCTCACCTGCCCCGCCGCGTCTTGCAGCGTGTTGCCCGTCTGGTTCACTTTGGCCATGGTACGCGTGTAGAAGCTGCTGTTGGCCGATCTTGTTCCGTGGCGAACTCCCCGAAGACTTTTCCGCATCCTAGAGGTCTATACGTGGAACCTGTAAGGAGTTATGACGGCTTGCCGACGAACTCCCACGGGTAAGATTGACGCAGGTGCAATGCACCGGTTTATGAAGCAGAGGACACAAGACGTTGGTTCCACCAAAGCAGTGGGTCAGGGGCGGGTTGGGTAAGCGAGGAGTCAGGCTTGCAGCCTGCCCAGTGGTCGCTGTGCTCATGGCGTCCAGCGTAACGGCCATGCGCGCACAGGACACGACGAGCCAGCCGTCAAGCGGCGCGTCCACGCCCGGCCAGGTGCAGCAGGGCGCTCCGCCGGTGCCTCAACCGGCCACACAGTCTGGAGCCGCCACGGGAGTGTCTGGCGCGAACAGTTCCACTGCCGGTCCGGTAGACCAGCAGCAGGTACTGGAGGCCAATGCGGCCAAGGCTGCAGAAAGTGCCAGTGCCGGTCTATCTGCACTGCGCGGCCGGAAGATCGCTGCCATCGAGTTTCAAGGCGTGGAATACAGCAGCGATGATCCGCTAAGGCATGAACTCGGCATTGCACCAGGAGACACGTTGGACCCGGCGAAGGTGCGTGCAGCGACGCGACGCCTGTTTCTTACCGGCTTGTACCGCGACCTGCGAATCCGGAGCCTACCCGATGCCGGCGGCGTGACCCTGGTCTTCGACGGCACACCCCGGTACTTCATTGGCCGTGTCCGCATCCAGGGCGTGAAAATCGAGCGTCTGACTTCGCTGCTGCAATATGCCACCGAGTTGCAGCCAGGTTTGCCTTTCACAAACTCGCAGGTCCGCGCAGGTGCTGACGGCATCAAGCAGACGCTCGCGCAGAACGGCTACTACGCACCTGTCATCCGTTCCTCGACGGAACACCTGCCGGACGGCAAGCAAGTCGACGTGATTTATTCGGTCTACATCGGACCCAAGGCGACAGTTGGTGCCGTCAGCCTGTCCGGCGACCCGGGCATTACAGTGGAAGAGTTTCGTAAACGCGGCAAGCTGCTGTCCATTAATCGAACCCTGCATTTCTTCAAGAGCAAAAACAAGGTTACGCATGATACGACCGGCACGGCGCTGACGAATCTTCGCAAGTTCTACCAGAAGAACGAACGGCTTGAAGCAGCGGTGGCGCTCGAAAAAAGCCAGTACAACGCCGAGAGAAAAGAACTGGATTACAGCTTCCGCGCCAACCAGGGGCCGATAGTCAATGTGACGATCGTTGGAGCCAAGGTATCCAAGGCGCGTCAGCGGCAATTGCTGCCTATCTACGAAGAGAGCGCTGTTGACAACGATCTGCTGAATGAAGGCGCGCACAATATCCGGGAGTTTTTGGCGCGTCAGGGGTACTTTGACGCCGCAGTGGAGCCGTCGGTTGAAGGTGTGCCGGAGACACCGACTTACGCAGAGGACGGTACGCCACTCCCCCCGCCCAGCAACCTGAAAGAGGTTGTCACCTTCCGTGCGACGGAGGGCCGCAGGTACAAGGTTGCGGCTGTGAATGTGACTGGGAACAAGTATTTTTCGACAGACAACATCAAAGAGCGCATGCAAATCGTCAAGGCTGACGCCTACGTACGCTATGGACGATTTTCACCGGTGCTGTTATCCAATGACGTTGACTCCATCACATCGCTGTATCGGAGTAATGGCTTCAACAAGGTGAAGATCACCAGTAAGGAAGTCAAAGGCGACGAAGACAAGAAGATTGCAACCATCACGGTCAACATCACAATTGAAGAAGGTCCGCAGCAGAAATTTGGTGAGGTGACCTTTACCGGGCAG
>CAXUEW010000166.1:0-7569 GCA_964250115.1 uncultured Terriglobus sp. | reverse complement strand
GTTGTTGCCGCAGTGTGCTGCTGACGTTCAGCGATGCCAGCAGGGCGTCGCGTTTCGTACGCTCTTCGCGCACGCGCACCACGCCGCCCACGGTAGCGAAAACCAGCAGCAGCGTCATGGCGATCACGTACCTGCGACCGGAGCGCAGTAGCGGTTCGGTGACGATACCGATCAGCACTGCAATGCCCACGATTGCGGACAGCACGTACCGCACCTCAATGGAATGGGTCACAAAGCGCGCCAGCAGGAAGCCGAAAAACGGCATTGTGGCAAGCACGGAGAGGAACACCTGCTCCGCAGGCAGCATGTTCGATCCCGCGCGAAACAACCGCCACACGGCCCACAACAACAAGGCAGCGCCCAGCAGCAGCAACGCGCCCAGCGCATGCTGCACGGCCATGCGGTACGTCGTGTAGTTCACAAACAGGGCGCGGTACGACTGCGTTACGGCATGCAGGCCAACCTGCCCGGCGTTGTAGTAGTGCGTGCGAAACTCTCCGGCAGCCTTCTGAAAGGGCAGAGTGAAAGCTACACCCGCCATGCCCGCACCAAGCGCAACAACCACGGCCCAGTCGATGTGCAGTCTGCCGTTCGCGCGGGATGCGAGCGCCGTGCGGAACAGCTCTGCAGCACACAGCGGAATCAGCAGCAACACGGCGAAATAGTGCGTGTTCAGCGCCAAAGCAAGTGCAATGGCCAACGCCGCAAGTGGAACGGCGCGGTTGCCGGGAACCCCACGTATCGACCGCTGCCAGTTCAGCAGGATCAACGCGGTCAGGCCCAGCAGAACTCCGTAGGGCCGAGCTTCCACGCCGTAGAACAGCGTGGCCGTCAGCGCCGGGATGGCAGCGGCGACGATGCCCGCGCGTGGCCCTGCGATCCTGTCTGCAATGAAGAACAGGCACACCTGCATGAGGAGGTAGCCCAACAAAGAAAGCAGCCGAATCGCAAAGGCGTTCGAACCGAACAGCGCAGTCGAACCATGTCCAAGCAGATGATAGAACAGCGGATCGAGTGAGATGGGTGTGTGCCGCTGCACATCGATCAGCGCACGCACGGAAGGAACACTATCCGTCTGAAGAACGAAGATTTCATCCTGGTCCAGCGGCTTGAAGTGGCCCCACAGCAGCAGGACGGCTGCGGTCAACAGCAGCGTAAGGAGCAAAGGCACCATGCCGCGTCTCTGCGCGCCACCGACGCTTGCGGCACCTGTCATGCGATGTGGCGATCCTGCGCGCTTGCTGGCATTGCGATATGCAAGGGCAGACGCACTGAGCCGACGATCGGAATCGCAGTCGGCGCAGGCGGCAGGGTGGGCGTGAAGAATTGCTCAAGCCGCGGCAGCCGGATGAAAAGCAGCAGGCCCATGACCAGCGCGGTCGCGGTAAATGAAGCCATCAGCAACGGTTCGCGGTACAGCTTTTCCGGGTTCTGCACGGCGCTCTGCGGCTTGAAGGCAATATTGAGGTAGATGGCCATGGTAAGCGCTACCAGCGGAAATCCAAGAATCAGTTCAAGCCGGTAACGAATGATGAACGCACCCAGAAACAGCATGGCCGTTGATGCGTAAAACATCACCGACACCAGCAGCAGTTCCGGCGTGTACTTCTTGAACGAAGCGCGATAGCTGCCGGCGACGGCGCGGTCACCAATCTCGTTCAGTTCGCTGTAGCGCTTCAGCCCCATGAAGTAGCAGCCGATCATCCAGTAGGCCACCAGCAGCGATACGGGCGGCACCAGAACGCTGGTCACGGCGTACCAGCCCAGCAACATGCGCAGCGGGTTGTTGATCGATTCGGTCAACACATCCAGGTACGGCACGTCCTTCGTGCGGACCGGCGGAAAGTTGTACAGGCAACCCATGATCCATAGCACCAGCGCCGTCAGCGTAAACAGCTTTCCAATGAAGACAATTCCGATGGTGAGGCCCAGCAGCATCATCACCAGCCACTGAATATAGGCCGCGCCCGTGTGTACCAGGCCGCGCGCGGCGGGCCTGTTCTTCTTGATGGGGTGCAGCCGGTCGTAAGGCGCATCCAGAACTTCGTTGATGACGTAGTTACTGCATGCCACCAGCGTAATGGCAATGAACGCCCACGCCAGGGTGACGAACAGATGCGGCGTCAGAAGACCGGGATAGGAGCTGAGCGGCACAATGACGCCGGGCAGCACAAACAAATTTTTTATGGAGTGGTCCAGACGCGCAATCTGGAGGTGTGCACGCAAGCGCTCCGGCAGTGGAACCGCGGAAATTTCCAGATCTGTCATGCTCCTCGTCCCCGGTTGACGGTTGTTGTGGTTAGGCTAACACCGCATATTGGCGCTGGTATGAACGGGCGAGAGCGGTGTAAATCAGCTTGTAGCTGTTCAGCCCTGAATCAGAGTTGACATGCCGTCCGGAAACGCTTTTTATAGAAAGAGGCGTTCCCCCGCTCTGGCAGGCGAGGGAACGGTTTAGGGAAACCGGACCACCGGCACTAAAAACGCCAGTGATTCAGCACACGGAGCGTCAGGTAGATCAGGACTTCACCTGGAATTTCTACCCGGTGCCCCTTCCAACGGACCACGAATGGCCTTATGGAGAGCACACAGCTTCACCTCCTTCAACGGCAACGCCCCGAGCTGGTACTCGGGGCGTTCTGCGTTTGAGCGCAGAAGTTGTCACCCGTACGTCAGCTCAACGCGGCCAGGGCCGTCGAATTATTCCCATTCAACCACAAGGAGACAAAGATATGAACGTGGTGGAACTGGAGCAGTGTTAAGAGGTGTAACGAGTAGAAAGACTGAAGGATTTGACGTGAACCAGCACTATCCTTCTTACTTCAGAATTGCCGTACGCGGCCTGCCGTCCATGCCTGTCCGCGGCAGGCCCAGGATTTTTGCAATGGTGGGTGCAACGTCCAGCACGGACATGCCAGGCTGTTCGCCCACCGGCTTCACGGCGGCTCCGCTGGCAATAAATATCTGTTGCATCAGCGGGCGCGTGTTGGGGTAACCGTGCGCGCCGGTCTGCGCTTCCGGCTGCTGCGTTGGGACGCGCTCGGCAAATTTCCAGTCTTCCTTTGCGTACACCAGCACGTCCGGCATGGTCTTGTTTGTGTTCGGCATGGGCCAGCCTTGCGCGGCGGCTTCGGCCTGCGTCGGCACGGAGCCGGTCGCGGGACTCGCCGCGAAGGACGCGCGAATCTTGTTGTCCAGCGCGGGATTGGCGTGCGCTTCGTAGATGTAAGCCGCGCCACCTTCGGCAAGCGCTGTTGCCTGGTCCGGCGTGATGCCGGCGGCGGTCAGGATCGCGCTTGGGTTAACGGTGTGGTGCACGCTCGACTGGCCGTGGTCGCTGACGATCAGAAAGGTCGTGCGATCGATGTCGCCCGCCTCGCGCACGGCGTCGATGACCTCCTTGACGCGGTCATCCAGAAAGGCCGCGGTCACCGCGCCAGCGGGCGTGCCGTAACCGTAGGTGTGCTCGTTGCCGTCCAGCGCCAGCAGGTGCAGCAGCACCAGGTTCGGATGGTGATGCTTGATGGTGTAAGTCGCGCCGCGCGTGTACAGGCGGTCGCGGTACGGCTGCGATGGCTTGCCATTGAAGTCGACCAGTTCTTCCTTTGTCAGGCTGCCATCCGCGATCATCTCGGCCAGCAGGGGGCTGGTGGCGATGGGCTGCTCGAAAAAGCTCCAGTCAATACCTTTCGCGTGTTCGACGGCGACCCAGTCCATCTCGGCGGTCACCAAGCCTGCGTCATGAGCTTCGTCGTAAACGGTCGGCACGTGGACCAGGTCAGTCTTCTCAGCATGAAACTCCACATGAGGCACCTTGCCGTTGCGGATGCCGGTGATCTGCCCATTGGCGATCAGGCCGTGCTTGGCCGGTGTCACGCCGGTGACCATGGCGGTGTGGTTCGGCCAGGTTACGGTGGGGTTCACGGGCTGCATGGACGTGGCGTAGGCTCCGCTCTTCATCAGCGCATGCAGGGTCGGAACCGGCAGCAGCGGATCATGCAGCAGCGACGCTCCAAAGGCATCCAGGCTGATGACGACGACCATCGGCTTGCGCTGCGAAGACGTCTGCGCGGCCGCCACACAGCATACGGCAGCCAGTCCCATCAATGCCGCTGAGAGATTCCTGTTCATTGTGTAGGCACTCCGCAGATCAGCTTACGACGAGTGTGTGTCACGGAAGGTAAATATGCTTCGTCATCAATTGGAGCTACGTCATCCTGAGCGCAGCGGAGTCGAAGGACCTGCTTTCCCTTCGGGCTGCATCGCTGCTCGAGGAAAACAGCAGGTCCTTTGACTACGCATGCTCCGCTCAGGATGACGGGAGGGGAGAGAGCGTTGCGGTGCCCGCATCGGGCCGCGACCACTACACCGGATCGCTCATTGCGCCGGCAAGCGGGTCGGTCATGATCGTGCGCTTTGTTGACGCAAAGCCGTAGAACGCAACGAAGATGTAGCAAATGGCCGGAATGATGAACGCGTGCTGATAGCCGGTCCTGTCCGCGACTTTGCCGTAGAGGTAGGGCAAGATTGCGCCGCCGACGATGGCCTGCACCATCAGGCTCGATCCCTTGCTGGTCAGCTCGCCCAGGCCGGTCAGGCCCAGCGCGAAGATGCTGGGGAACATGATGCTGTTGAAGAAACCTACGGCCAGGATGGTGTACATGGCCACAGGGCCATGCGTCAGGATGCTGGCAATCACCAGCAAAAAGGCAACCACGCCCGCGAAGCCCAGCAGCGTTCCCGTACGAACCTTTTGCAGCACGACGGCACCCACAAATCGGCCGATCATCGCTCCACCCCAGTAATACGGGACGAACCCGGCGGCGGCAATCGCGGAAAGGCCGCCGATCTCAGGCCGCTCAAAGTAGTTGATCAGGAAGCTGCCGATGGAAACCTCTGCCCCCACGTACAGGAAGATCCCCACGGCACCCAGCAGCAGCCATTTCTGATTCCACACGCTGGCACCGTACCCGGCGATCGGTCGCAGATCGACGGTCAGGTGTTCGCGATTGTCCAGCTTGATCATGGCCAGCAGTGCCGCCAGCAGCACCAGGATGCCGGTGATGACAAGGTATGGCGTGGTCACGGTGGAGGCTTCCTGCGCGCGGTAAGCGTCCAGTTGCGGCGCGGACAGGCGATGCACCTCAACGGCGGTCAGCGCGGTGGCACCGGCCAAAATCGTTGCGCGCCCAATGTAAGGTGCAATGGTGGTGCCCAGCGAATTGAGCGCCTGCGACAGGTTCAGCCTGCTTGACGAGGTCTCGCCAGGTCCGATGCTGGCAACGAACGGGTTTGCCGCGACCTGCAGGCCCGTAATGCCCGCCGCCAGCACCACCTGCGCACCCAGGAACAAGGGATACGACGCAAGGTGTGCCGCAGGGATGAACAGCACCGCACCGGCGGCGGCTACCAGCAGGCCCACCACCATGGTCTGCTTGTAGCCGCGGTACTCCACCAGCTTGCCTGCGGGAATGGCGAACAGGAAGTACGAGCCGAAGAACGCTGTCTGGATCAGCGCAGACTCCGCAATGCTCAGTTCAAAGATCGACTTCAGGTGCGGAATCAGGATGTCGTTCATGCAGGTGAGAAAGCCCCACATGAAAAACAGCGTGGTCGCAATGGACATCGCCCGGTAATCCGTCTGGGTACGGTTGTTGTAGCTAAGGCTTGCGGGCGAAGAAGAAATGGCCATGAAGAGTCTTTCCGGGCGAGGGTCGTCCCAGGCCGCTACCTGAGCAGGTTAGCGCGTGCGAAGCCGTGGAGTCACGCGAATCGAGCAAAACGCAAACTCTGGCGAAAAGGACGACTGGTGTCTGTGGAAGGGTGTATTCTCGCCGCGCCTTCAACTCTCACGGGCAATGTGTCGGGTAATGCTGCTGAATTGACCTCGCTGCAACAAATTTGCTGCTCCTAGCGGTGATACTTGACCTATTCAAAAGTTTCAGGAGTTCCGTGTTGCGAATGTTTCGCGTTTCAAGCCTCACCCTTGCAGCCGCAGCCACCATGGTTGCACCGCTTTCCATCCAGGCTCAATTTGATTCCGCATCGGTCATCGGCTTTGTTCGCGACGCTGCCGGCGCGGCTGTTCCCAATGCGTCCGTCACGCTGACCAACGTGGAAACGGGCACCAGCTTCGATACCAAGGCTGACAGCGAGGGCAAGTTCGAGTTCACCAGCATCAAGATCGGTGAGTACCGCGTCACCTCAAATGCTGCGGGTTTTTCCAACTTCAGCAGCGGCAATTTTTCGCTGACAGTAAATGCCCGCCAGCGCGTGGACGTCAGCCTGAAGGCCGGCAACGTCAATGACACGGTTACGGTCACCAGCGCGGCATCGCTGCTGGAGACTGAGACCAGCTCACGCAGCCAGCTTGTAGGCACGCGCGAGGTGGAAAACCTGCCGCTGAACGGCCGGTCGTACGCCGACCTGACGCTGCTTTCCACGGGCGTGCGCAAGTCCGCGCTGCAGAACAACGGCACCACCAGCAGCCGCGAAGGCTCGTTCAACGTCAACGGCCTGCGCTCTGCCTTCAACAACTTCATGCTGGACGGCCTGGACAACAACAACTACGGCACGTCGAACCAGGGCTTTGCGAACGAGAACATTCCGCCGTCGCCGGACGCCATCGACGAGTTCCGCGTGGAGACGAACAACTACTCCGCGGAGTTCGGCCGGAACGTGGGCGCGGTGATCAACGCGGCTGTGCGTCGCGGCACCAATCAGTTCCATGGCCGCGCCTGGGATTACGTCCGCAACACAGTGTTCAACGCCACGGGCCCTTTCCTAGCACCGGGCGCAACCAAGCCAAAGTTCATTCGCAACCAGTTTGGCGGCACCATTGGCGGTCCCATCTGGAAGGATCACACCTTCTTCTTTGGCGATTATGAGGCAGTGCGGCAGATCTTCAACAATGCCTCCACGCCCTCGATCCTTCCGACGGCGAACCAGCGCAATGGCTTGTTCTACCTGAACGACGACACCTCGAACCCGGCGAATGCCATACCGCTGCGCGACCCAATCACCGGTCGCACCTTTCTGGGTTCCGTCCCACAGGCCCAGTGGACGACTCTTGCTCGCAACGTGATTACGGCCTTGCCGGCGAACAATGTTGCGGGTTTGGGTAATAACTTTGTCATTACGCCTCGTGGCACCATCAACGACGATAAGGGCGACTTTCGGCTGGACCACACCTTTAGCCAGAAGCTTTCCGTCTTTGCTCGCTACAGCCAGCACCGCGGCTTCATCTTCGATCCTCCCGGCATCACGGGCATTGCGGGCGGCAACAGCAACGGCAACGTGACCATCCGCAACAAGAATTACGCCGGTGGCATCACTTGGGCTATTACGCCCACACAGTTGCTGGACGCACGCTTCGGCTGGTCGCAGAACATCGGCCAGAAGTTTCCAGTGGGCGTCGGCCAGCCGTCGCTCCTGGTACAAAGCGGCATCACGAACGGTCTGCCGACCGACCCCCGTATCGTGCGCTCTCTCAACGCGCAGTCTGTTTCGGGCTATTCGCAGTTTGGCGCACAGTCGTCGAACCCCCAATTCCAGAACCCGACGATCTAC
>CAXUEW010000165.1:0-7575 GCA_964250115.1 uncultured Terriglobus sp. | reverse complement strand
GCCTGTTCGCTGCGGCCAAGTTGTTTAGGTTCGTCGCGATCTGCCTCCGAAACCGGTGAGGGTAACTGACCCTCGATGGTCCTCTGGGGAAAGATGGACCCCATCCCCGCGATGGCGAGATTATCGCGCGTGGTGCCTTTGACGTAGTACATCATTTCGTCCGCCGACTTGATGATGCTTTCGATATCGGTGCCATCCTCCGGGAAGGTCGCCATGCCGAACGATCCACGCAGTTCCAGCGACAGGCCTTCGCCGGTCAAGAAACGGCCCTCGCGAAGGGTGTTGAACAACTTCACCGCCATGTCCCGGCCGCCGCGCTTCGTCATGTCCGGCAGCAGGACGACAAATTCGTCACCGCCATAGCGAAAACCCGGGTTTTCGGGTCCGACCACACGCTTGATCATTTCGCCCACCTCGGCCAGCAGGCGGCTGCCAACCAGGTGTCCATGCGTGTCGTTGATGCTCTTGAATCGGTCCAGATCCATGAAGAGCAGGCTGAACGGCGGCTTCCCCGGTCTGGCAAGCTGTTCCTCCAGCAGGGTATACAAGTGCCTCGCGTTGTAGAGACCCGTGCAGTCATCTGTAATGGAAAGCTCGTGAATGCGCTTCATGTCTGCCGCGTTCCGGACTGCAATCGCCGAAAAGTCGCACAGAACGCGGAGGAACTGCACGGAATAGTCTGAAAGAAGATCAATCTTGCTGTTCAGTAGTTGTATGACGCCGACCACACCTTCAGCCGAACGGACCGGCATGCAGGCAATGGAGTGGATATCCAACCCAGGATTGTCCCGGCTGAACTGCTGCCATCGCGGCTCCACCGTGGTATCCGGCACCACCATTGGATTGCCGGTAGCGGCAACCCATCCGGCAACGCCCTCGCCCATGGGCACGCGCAATCCACGCAGGCTGTTGGTGTCCTCGCCCACGGCAATGACGTAGTAGAGGTCGTTTTTTTCCTTGTCGACCAGCATCATGGACCAGCGTTCCGGCCCGAAAAACTGGGCCATCTTGGTCATTACGGTGGTCAGAACGATTTCAAGCTCGAGGGTGGAAGTTAGAGCACGCGCAACATCATGGAACAGGCGTGTGTAGTCCTGTTGGATGGCATGGGTGAACTCGAGTTCCAGATCCTTTTTTGACCTACCGAATCGCATTGATCTCCGCCGCCGGGCGCTGCTCTGTATGGAACAGCCCACTCGATTCGTTTCTCAATCGCGACAACAACGAAAAGACCCGCCTCCACTGGCAAGCACCTTGGCTAAGTGTCGTACCCCGAAGGTCGCATGGGTCACACGTGAGAAGTCGAGAGTGACGAAAGCTTTAGATTCCGATTACTGGATATACGCAGATATGCGCCGTTGAGTTTCGTGGAAAAAATATTAGCCACCAATTTGTACCATGCTACGGGAAGGCCTCAGGAATCCTGCTTCTCCAATATGATGTCGCTCTTCCTTGGTCTGCACTACGGAACGAACATAGCCGCTCAGTTCGGAAAGCGCCATCCCTCGCAAAAAACGGCCATGAAGGTCATGGTCCACCTGGGAAAACAGGCAGGTCCTCAACTTACCGTCGCTGGTAAGCCGGATGCGGGAGCAGTGTCCGCAAAAGGGTCTGGAGACAGGTGCGATGATGCCGATCTCGCCGTTGCCGTCCTGAAAGCCGTAGCGCCTGGCAGTCTCGCTGAGCGCATTGGGCTGCAGCGGAATCAGCGGCATGACGCGGTGGATGCGCTCCAGGATCTCCGCTTCGCAAACGACTGTTTCCGCAGCCCAGGTGCGGCCTTCTTCCAGCGGCATGAACTCAATAAAGCGCAAAATGATCGATTCCTGCCGCGCAAACTCGGCAAAACGCTCGATTTGATCGTCGTTAAAGCCACGCATCAGCACGCAATTGACCTTTACAGGGCCTAAACCGACGTCCTGGGCTGCGTGAATACCGTCCAAAACGCGCTGAAACGCGCGCGGGACCCTCGTTATTCGTGCAAAAGTCGCTTCGTCCACGGCGTCCATGCTGACGGTGACGCGGTTCAGTCCGGCCGCTTTCAGGTCTCGCGCCATGCCCGCCAGCAGGTGGCCGTTCGTCGTCAGTGCTACGTCGAGAGGTAGCCCATCGGCCGTCGGCTGGTTGCGTTCGTCATAGGCACGGCGTTCTCTATGCAGGTCTCGAATCAGGTCAAGCAGGCCGGTACGCAGCAGCGGCTCACCACCTGTGAGCCTGACCTTTTCGATCCCAAGACTTACCAGCAGCCGGACCATGCGTGCATAATCGACGATGGGCAACTCGCTGATGCCCGTTCCATGCTCGCCCGTTCGGCAGTACACACACCGGTAGTTGCAGCGGTCTGTAACGGACACGCGCAAGTCGGTGATGGCTCTGCCAAAGCCGTCGCGCAGCCTGGGCTGGTGAGCCGGCAGGGATTCAGCGATCGGATCAGCAGGTGCGGGAATGGGGAGAAAGGTAGCCATTGGCCTATGCAGCTATACGATGCCGTAGATCACGATTCGACGGTAAGCCTCGGACGTGCCGCCGAAATGGGCTTAAAGCAAGGAAACCCGCGCCAGGCGCAGGCTCCATGCAGATGTTGCCGGTCACGTTAGTAGCTGGTGAATTCGTGAAAGCCGCGGCGGATCGCCATGCCCCAAAGGAAGCACACAAGAGAAGCTGTACCCGTGGTGGCTGCCCAGTAGAACATGGGGTGCGACCAGCCGGGCGAATGCGTCAGGTCCTGGCCAACCCAAAGGACGCTGACCAATGTAGTAACCACGGCCATTTGCAAGCCGATTACCAGCAGCAACTGACCCCTGCGGCGGCGTGCATCCAGCTGCTCAACCTCGTGCGGTGTCAGGGTGCGTTCTTCGAAGGGAATCAACGTGTTCGCCATTGCGTTTCTGGTCTCCTGGTACGTCTACACCGGTATTAAATCACACACGGTTCCATGGCACTAATCGAGGAAAGCCACGCTCTTGACGCCGGCGATTTCGAAGCGTTTCCGGCAGCGTGGATTGGTGCAGTTTGCCGTATCGTCGCGCAGCACCATGTAACTTTGCGCCTTGGCAAAGCGTGCGCGGTCGCGGTCGTCGGCACGGCCGTTTAACTGCTTCTTCTTGCGGCGGACAATCCAGTTCAACTGGTACTCGCCCGCAACGCCGCACTTGCCACAGACCAGAGTGTGGGTTCGCGCCTCGGTGCGTTCATCAAAAAAATCGCGTTCTTCCACGAGAAGTACCTCAACAAGGCGTCTCAGAGCCCTACGCGCAGGTCCAGAAAGAAGCATAATCCTTTCTGACAGCGATGTGACACGGCTCCTGTATGTTGAGCCTGGAAAGGTGTTTACACATGGCAAAAGCCAAAAGATCTGTCTTCTCCGTGACCAAGGCAGTCAAGGCAAATGCCCGTGAGCGAGTCGGCGCGCCTCCGCCTGAAGTTGTGCTGCCTGATGATAAGACCAGGGCGGACCGGCGCACGTCCAAGCACAAAGTGACGCTGGCAAAGATGCTGCAGCGGGAGGACGACAAATGAGAATGGTCGAACGAGCAGCCGTATGGGCAGCGATCGTCATCGCTGGGGCTGGCGGCAGTTCCGCGCAACAGGTCACCCAGACGCTCGGCATCAGCAAAGAGAATCGCACCATTACCGTGACCGCAACAGACAACGCTTTTGCCATGGCCGATCAGGCGGTGGTTCATATTGGCTATCTGACCTATGGCGAAGACGAGGGAACGGCGTATGCCGAGGGTTCGCGGCGTTCGAACGGTGTGATCGACGCGCTGCGTGCCACGGGTGTTTCGGCAGACAACATCGAGAGCGAAGACCAAAGCCTGCAGCCACTGAACGAGTATGAACTGAAGAACCTGCCGGCGGCGTTGAAGAACATGAAGTATCGCATCACGCAAAGCTGGATCGTACGCACCTCGCCAGAGGCTGCCGCGAAGACGCTGGACATAGCTGTCAAAGCAGGAGCCAACCAGAGCGGCAGCATTGCATGGGAGATGAAGGACGGCAGCCTGCTGGAGGCGGCAGCGTCTGCAAAGGCGCTGGCACACGCCCAGGTGATCGCGTCGCGCATGGCTGAAGGCTTGCACATCAAGGTGGGTCCACTGCTCTACGCCAGCAATCAGGCGCAGGAAATTGTCGTCCGGCCCGTCCTGGCGATGGCCATGCGTGCAAAAACAGCAGACGTGAAGCCGCTCAGCATTTCTACCCGCCGGGTGGAGCGATCTGCCACCGTCTTCGCGGTTTTCGCCATCGAGTAGCGCGTTGCCCGGCGAGAGGGATACAGTTGCAGGGCAAACCTCCTGAGAGGAACTCTGATGACAGCAGCGGCTTTGGATGCATCGATTGAAGCTCACTCCATGCTTGAGATCCCAAAGCCCATGCCGGAGGCAGAGGCGATCTACCGGCGATGGCTGGCGCACCTGCACGCGGAGTTTACCCGCCACACCAACTGCACCCGCCGCAGCGAAATTGTGCGGGACGAGCTGCACATGATCCTGCTGGGCAGGCCGCACGGCGGTCGCATGAACGCGTCGCTTATCTCAGAGTTGCCGCTGTCTGTGCTTTCGGAGAGCTTCGACCCCCGCAATGTGACCCTGCCTGCCGAGATGGAGGCGGACCTGGACCGGAACCGGTTCAGTCCCATCAAGCCGCTGCTCTGCTTCTGGCGTGGCTTTGACCGTTCGATCCTTGGCGCGAACCTGTGGCTTGGCCTACGCTTCCGATCCATGCTGGGTTCACACATCTTTGCGGGCATGGGGAAGAATGTGCGCTTCTACCGTGATGTTTCCTTCGAGCGTGGGTACACACTCAGCTTCGCCGATGACGCGGTGCTACGTGCCGGCGTCCGCCTTGACGATCGCGTAGAGCGCACCATTACCGGGGAGCATGCCTAGCTGCCGATACCTGTCATGCCGCTTGTTGGTAGACTCCGTAAGGCATGAGCCAGGAAACCGCACTGATCCTTTTCGAGTTTGTGGCGCTGATTTTTGCGCTGTCGTTCCATGAATGCGCACACGCCTGGACGGCCTCATACTTCGGAGACCAGACCGCGCGTATGCTGGGCCGGGTCACGCTGAACCCGATCAAGCATATTGACCCGCTGGGATCGGTCATTCTGCCGCTGGTGTCTGCTTTTGCGCATTTCCCGCTCATCGGCTGGGCCAAGCCCACGCCGGTGACCACGCGCAATCTGCGCAACATCAAGCGCGATGACATCCTGGTGACGCTGGCCGGGCCTGCCTCAAACGTATTGCTGGCTACACTTTCGTTGATTCTGCTGCTGATCATGAAGCATGTGGTCCCCGGCGGCGCAGTGGCCGTGTTGAACGCGGCGCTGCTTTCCATGCGGATTGAAGGTGCAACGCTCGCCGGTCAGGGTGCGATCTTTCCCATTGCGTTGCTGTTGTACAGTTCTATCGTCATCAACCTGCTGCTGGCGATTTTCAACCTGCTGCCGGTGCCGCCGCTGGATGGCTCGCGCATTCTGCGGCATTACCTGCCCTACAAAGCGCTGCAGATGTACGACAACATCGGCGGATTTGCAAACCTGATCATCCTGTACGCGCTTATGCGAACGGGCGTGCTCAACATCTTCTACGCACCGGCATTTCACCTGTTCAACAGGCTGCTGCTGGCCTCGTAGCGCGCAGGGGCAACACGTCGCCAGGTGAATTTGCACGGCGCGTTAGCATGGAAGTAGTCCATGCAAGATCAACTTCAAGCAAAACGCCGCGTCCTGAGCGGCATGCGTCCCACCGGCCGCCTGCACCTGGGCAACTACATGGGTGCGCTCTACAACTGGGTCAGACTGCAGGATGAGTACGACTGCTTCTTCTTCATCGCAGACTGGCACGCGCTGACGACCGATTACGCTGATCCGTCCCGAGTTCGTTCGAACACGCTGGAAATCGCGATGGATTTTCTCTCGGCAGGACTCGATCCAGAGAAGTCCACCATCTTTGTTCAGTCGCACGTTCCACAGCACGCAGAACTCCATCTGCTTTTCAGCATGTTTACGCCACTTGGCTGGCTTGAACGGGTGCCCACTTATAAAGATCAACTGGAGCAACTGAAAGCGAAAGATCTGAACACCTACGGGTTTCTAGGGTATCCGCTGCTCCAGTCCGCCGACATTCTGCTGTACAAGCCCGCATTTGTGCCGGTGGGCCAGGATCAGGTACCGCACGTAGAACTCACGCGCGAAGTGGCTCGGCGCTTCAATCAGCTTTACGGTAGCGAAGGGTTCGGCGGAAAGCAGGCGCTGAACCAGCAGCCAGCCTCTCAGATCCTGGTGGAGCCTGAGGTTCTCTTGACGCCCAGTCCAAAGCTGCCCGGCACGGACGGACGCAAGATGTCGAAGAGCTACAACAACTTCATCTCCATGTCCGATCCACCGGTCGTTATTTTGCAAAAGACAGCAAGCATGTCGACAGCTGGCCAGCGTATCTCGCAGAGCGATCCGGGAGACCCCGATCTTTGTCCAGTCGGCGATCTTCATAAGGTGTTTTCACCTGACTACGTTCGCGACCACTTCTTTCCGGGCTGCCGCACTGCAACAGTGGAGTGTCGAGACTGCAAGCAAGCTTGTGGCAATGCAATTAGTATGCGCCTGCTGCCCATTGCGGTACGCAGGCGGGAACTCGACCGGGACTCAGATCGGGTTGCAGAAATCCTCGAACATGGAGCGCAAAAGGCGCGTACAGCCGCAGAGCAGGTCATGGCAAGGGTACGTGATGCCGTGGGTTACGGGGGCAGTTTGCGCAATGTGCGTACCAGCGCCCCTGCTTACCTCGAGAAGGTGAGGACAACCGCTTACGACTTGACGGACCATGAGGATTGGTGGCAGATGGAGGACGATCTGCTGCGGGCCCGCATGCTGCGGAGCTGGTTTTTCCGCGAAGTCCTGCCGACCGACATAGTCTTACGTGAGGACTCGCCTCGGGTGTACATAACGAAGCACAACAAGCGTGTGTATGTCACGACATCACGCTGCCAAAGTCATGTGGGCGATCTTTTCCGGTTTGAAGCCAAGCCGAAGAGCTATGACCTGCTTTGCCTGTTGTGTTGGAGTGCCGATAGGAAGATGCGTATTTTCGTCATCCCGCAAAAGGTTTACGTGCAGGACTGGACGGCTACAAAACGCACTATTGGCAAAGCGGATATCCTCTTCCTTGTTGAAGCAAGAAATGGTGAGTACTTTTTGGAAGTAGGTGCTGCTCATAACGCTCACCCAGTTTCGGAATACCTTTCCGCATACGACCTACTTGATTAGATAGGTCATCAGATCACCTGAGGAATCAACAATGGACAGCGATCAGAAACCAGTACCGAACGAAGACAAGCCCATGCCCGCGTTTGACGCGGACCGCACCAAGCACTCGAACCTTGCACCGCAGGGCGACATGCACCTGGAAGACAAGCCCGGCAGCAAGTACACGCCGGAAGGTGACCACGAGCAGGTACCGAACATCCCACCGTCGGCAACCGACCCGGACTGACCTGGAGTTTTGTACCCAGGTTTCCTCAGCGCTGCCGCGATACGGTCGGGCTCTCCGGCATACTTGGAGCAGTGATCGAGAC
>CAXUEW010000164.1:0-7576 GCA_964250115.1 uncultured Terriglobus sp. | reverse complement strand
GCACCTTCATGGCGTCGCGCATGGCTGCCAGATCGACGATGGCGGGCACGCCGGTAAAGTCCTGCATCAGGACGCGCGCAGGCATGTAGGCGATCTCGCGCGAAGGCTCAGCCAGCGGCTGCCACTTCGCCAGGAACTCGATGTCGCCTGCCGTAACGGTGACGCCGTCTTCGCGGCGCAGAAGATTCTCCAGCAAGACGCGCAGAGAAAACGGCAGTCGCGACAGCTCGATGCCCTTTGCCGCGAGCGAGTCGAGGCGGTAATAGGTGTAGCTCTTGCTGCCGGATTGCAGTGTGCTCTTCGCGTCGAAGCTGTTGGAGATGGTGTCGGCGGGGTCGTTCTGTGCAGTTACGGCAGTGGTGTTGGAATCGGTCATGGCGTTAAATCCTCAGTGCGCACCGGTAAAGCACGCGGTCTGGCCGCAGACTCAGGGCCTGGGCGGCGGTCGCAGTGTAGCAAACGGAAGCGGGAAATTACGTGAGGATGCGACCGCGATCATGCCGACCTCTGCGGAAGCGCTTCAACCTGTCGAGGGAGCAGCTCATGGTTCAATCGTATCGTGGACGGTCCGCCCTGTCTTGCATCAACGCGCGTAAGCTGCTCTCAAGCTGAAGCCGTACCTGCTCCGGCAACTGTCCCAGCTTTTGAGCATCCACCAAGTCCTGCAAGCGGCCTACCTGGAGTTTGTTCTCGATCAAATCCTGCTTGGAGATGAAGTAAACGCGAATGCCGTCAACTTCTTCTTCGACTCGGCCGTTCCAGGCCTGGTCGAACGACATATCGCCAATGGAAGTAAGGAAGTCGACTCGCCCACGTGGCGATCTCATCTGGAACTGAGCATCGTCGACAAGCAGGTCTGTGGGGTCTTTGCCGCTTAGTGGCACGGACAGGCTTTCCAAAGCCCGGAAGAGCGCAGCGGCGTTCTCTAAGGATGGCCGAAAGAAGACGTCGAGATCGCGGGTATTGCGGATGTAACCGTGTGCGTTCACGGCAACTCCACCCACTACAACGTATTCAACTCCATGGGCGCTGAACGCGGCAAAAAGTGATAGCTGCTGACTCCTCACATCCATGTTCTACCCGCTGCACAAGGTTGTTTTCTGCCAGGTTCCATCCTGCCTTGACGCGCTCGGCTATTGTCTTTGAGGCCCAGAACTCTACCTCCCGACGCTCATCTTCCGCGAACGTCACCTTCTCAAACGAGAGCACTTCGATCGGCATTCCTGAACTATAAATGACTCATCAGTGTGTCTTGGGCAGTCATCTACCGCACGGGCCGTGCCGGATTTCCCACCACAGTCGCTCCCGCCGCCACATCGCGCGTTACCACGCTGCCTGCTCCAATCACCGCGTCATCACCAACGGTGATACCCGGCAACAGGATCGCTCCGCCGCCAATCCAGACATTGCGCCCGATGGTCACCGGCTTGCCAAACTCCAGCCCTGCCAGCCGAGTTTCGCCGTCGCGCGGGTGGTCTGCCGTGTAGATCTGGACTGCCGGGCCAATCTGAGTGCCGTCGCCGATGCGGATGGGCATCACGTCCAGCAGGACACAATTGCAGTTCAGGAAGACATTGTTGCCCAGGAAGATGTTCCAGCCGTAGTCGCAAAAGAAGTTTGGCTTGATAAAGCAGCCTGAACCTGCAGCGCCCAGAAAGATGCGCAACAGCGCTGTTCGCTCATCAAAATCGGTCGATGTATTGAAGCGCAGCAGTTGCACCTCAGCCCACTGGCGCTCTCGCGTCAGTTCCGGGTCGAAGCCGTTGTACAGTTCACCGCGTAACATGCGTACTTTGTGAGATAGCTGCTCATTACCCATCCAAAATAGGATGCGCAACCTTCCCCAAATGTGGGGTCTGTACTTGCTGTTGGCCGGAATGGGATCACTTTGGCTACGGGCGATGCGATGGAAGCATCTGACCCACTTTGAGGTTGTCATGTTCAAGAAGAACTCGCTTCTCTGCACGTCCGCACTTTTGCTTTCCGGCGTTGCCCCGCTTCTGATCGGCTGCAGAAACACGGCTGGTGCCCAAATGGCACCCATTGTGGACGGCAATGCTGTCGCCACGGATCCGACAGTTGCCAATTTCGCCGCACCGTCTGCGGCACCCGGTACAGCACGGCCTTCAGCCGCGCGTTACGCTGCGGTGGCACAGAATGCGGGCTATCCTCAAGCCAGCGTGCAGTACCCGCAACAGCAGGCCCCTGGCAACAGCCAGCAGAACGAAGCCTACCGCTACAACACGCAGGCGCCGCAAGGTCAGCCCGGCTACAACAACGGCCAGCAGCAGTACGCCGATCCGCAGTATGCGAACGGCCAGCAAGGCGGCCAGTATGCCGACCCAGCCTACGCTCAGAACGGCCAGATCACGGACGATGAATATGACCAGTACGAAGACCTGCTGGATCCAGACGTGCCGGAGGCAAACCAGCCGCCGCCGCCCCTGCCCGTCGACTACGAACAGCCCGAGGCACCCGGCCCTGATTACCTTTGGACTCCCGGCTACTGGGATTATGCAAACACCGGCTACTACTATGTGCCGGGGGCATGGGTTGGAGCGCCCTTTACCGGAGCCCTGTGGACACCTGGATGGTGGGGTTATTCAGGCCGCGGCTATCGCTGGCATCACGGTTACTGGGGCCAGCATGTCGGCTACTACGGCGGCGTGAACTACGGCTTCGGCTTCATCGGCTTCGGCTACCAGGGCGGTTATTGGAACAATAACCACTTCTTCTATAACCGCGCGGTCAACCGTGTTGGATCGCGCATCGTGAACAACTACACGTATGACCGGCGCGTGTCGGTGGCGAACAACAGCTACATCAACAACTCGCGCACCAGCTACTTCGGTGGTCCTGGCGGCCTGCGCCGTGGTCCCGCCCCGCAGGAGTTTGCCGCGCGCCGCGAAGGCCGCGTTCCGCCCATGCAGGCGCAGATTGCTAACCGGCAGGCAGCACAGGGCAACCGGCAGCAGTTCTTCAACAGCAACGGCGGCCGCCCGCAGATGCTGGTCTCCAATCGCGCACTGGCACCTGATCGCAACGTCACCGCGCCCGCACGCTTTCAGCCGGGCAGCAATGGCGGCTTCAACGGACGGTCCGGCTTTGGCAATGCAAATGGCTTAAATCTGAACGGAAACGTCCAGCAACGCCCGGGGTTTGATCAGCAGCGGCAACAACAGGAACTGCAGCGCGGGCAGGATCGCAACCAGCTTCTGCAACAGGGGAATACGAGCGGCCAACAGCGTGACGCGAACCTGCAGCAGCGAAACACGAATCTGCTGCAGCGAGACCAGAACCTGCAGCAGGGGCAGGGATTCGAGCAGCGACGGCAGCAAGTGGAACAACAGCGCGTACAGCAGCAGCTAAACACACAACAACAACTGAACACGCAGCAGCAACTGAATACACAGCAGCAAAGCCAGCAGTTACAGCAACTTCGCCAGCAGCAACAACTGAATAACGGGCAACAAAGACCGGGTTTTGATCAGCAGCGCGGCCAACAGGATCAACAGCGCCAACAGATGGATGCCCTGCGTCAGCAGCAGCAACAACAGGGCCGACAGCAGCTGAATGATACGCAGCGCCAACAAGCGGATGCACTTCGTCAGCAGTTCCAGCAGCAGCGCGCGGTGCAGGATCAGCAACGCGCCGTGCAGGATCAACAGCGTACCCAGCAGTTTCAGCAGCAGCGCCAGTTGCAGGATCAGCAACTGGTAAACGCCCAAAGGCAACAGCAGGACGTGCAAAGGCAACAGCAGAACATGCAGCGCCAACAACAGCAACAGCAGATGATGCAGTCCAGGCCGGCACAGGTACCGCGCATGGAAGCTCCTCGTGCCGCGCCATCCATGCCTCGGATGGAAGCACCGCATGCTGAGGCTCCACGCCCAGGCGGTGGCGACCGCCGCCGCTAAGTCATCAAATCAACCAAGAAACACAAGCCTGCAGAGATTGCTCAATCTCGGCAGGCTTCTTCATGTGAACACCATGCAACAGAGACTTCAAGTGTTCGGAAGGCATGGCTGCAGCCATGCCGAAGAGGTTTGCGGAGAGCGGCTTTGCCACCGAGGTCTGCCGCAGAAACCCACATCCTGCTTACGCCTGACCGTGGACCGTAAGACTCGGCTCAGCCGGCGAAGATCTGCCACAGCAGCACACCGTTCAATCCAATGATCAGGCTTGCGATCACCCAGCCTGCACCCGCCGTAAACCGGTTGTTGCGGAAGTCACGCATCACATCGTTGCGACCCGTCAGGATCAGCAGCGGCACAAGCGCAAACGGGATGCCGAACGACAGCACCGCCTGCGACAGCAGCAGCACCTTCAACTCATCCAGTCCCAGCGCAATCACCACGATGGCCGGAACAATCGTGATCAGGCGGCGCAGATAGATTGGGAACTTGACCGCCAGAAATCCTTCAATGACTACCTGGCCCGCAAGCACGCCAATGGTGGAGGACGAAAGCCCCGAACACAGCAGCGCCACGGCAAACGCCACCTGCGCCATGGGCCCAAGCAGCGGCCCCAGCGTCTGATATGCATTTTCAAGCTTGCTCACAGCGTCTTCGCTTACACCTGCAAGCGCTGCAGCAGCCATGATCAGCATGGCTGAGTTAATCAGCCAGGCACCATTCATCGCCATCAGGATGTCGACAAGTTCGTACTTCAGATAGCGATGCCGGAAGTCAGCCATGCGCACCGCTTCCGGATCCTGGCCGCGACCGGCAAAGCTGAGCAGACGTGGCTGCACCAGGGCCGAGTGCAGATAAATGACATGCGGCATCACGGTCGCACCCAGCATCGCCACGGCGATGTACAGCGTGTCGTGCGTCAATTTGGGCACCAGCGCGCCGTGCATGGCCCGGCTCCAGTCCGGATGCACCAGGAAGATTTCAATGGCGTAGCAGAAGCCAATCGCACTGACCAGAGCGATGATGATGCCTTCAAAGTAGCGAAACCCACGCTGGTTGAGGGCCAGCAGAAGAAAGACAAAGACCGTGGTCGCCAGCGCAGCCAAAAGCATGACGGTCGTCCGGCTTAACCCGTGAGCCAGCAGCGCAGGTCCGAATAACAGATAGAAGCCCAGTGCCGCTCCCAGAAACTCTGCCAAATCCGTTGCTATGGCGCTGATCTCCGCGCCGACCCAAAGCATCCAGACCACCGGCATGGAAAAGTATTCACGGCAACTTTCCGGCAGGGTTAGGCCGGTCGCAATACCCAGTTTTGCCGACAGGTACTGCACCAGCATGGCCATAACGTTGGACCACAGCAGCACCCAGAGCAGCGTGTAGCCGTATCGTGCGCCGCCAACGATGTTGCTGGCGAAGTTGCCGGGGTCGATATACGCGACGGAAGCAACAAAAGCAGGTCCCAGAAACGCCCAGAACTCGCGCATGGACATGCGTCTGCCGCTGTGTTCCCCCTGTAGCTCCGCAACCTGCATTGTCACTCAGTATAGGTGGGGAACCTTCAGCCCATGTACGCGGTCCTTTAGAAAGGCTCACCTTGTTCGTTCGTCATCCTGAGCGGAGCGTAGCGGAGTCGAAGGACCCGCTTTCCTTCCGGGCTTCAGTGCTGCTGCAGGAAAGCAGCAGGTCCATCGACTACGCACTTATGCTCTGCTCAGGATGACGAACAGGAGCGATGTTGGCCAACAGATCTTCGAGCGCGATCCTGTGGGTACACTCAACCTACGACTTAACAACCCCAGAGGTGCTGCATTTTGAAGGTGCTTGTCATTGGTGGCGGCGGACGCGAACATGCCCTGTGCTGGGCCTTGCGCCGATCACCACGTGTCCTTGATGTAGTGTGCGCGCCAGGCAACGCAGGCATTGCGGCCATCGCAGAATGCCTGCCTGTGCAGCAGGACAGCGTTCCCGACATGCTGCGCGTGACCGAAGCCGTGCAGCCGGACCTTGTCGTCATAGGCCCGGAGGTGCCGCTGGCTGTGGGCATCGTCGATGCTCTCACCGAGCGTGGTGTCCGCACTTTTGGGCCGACTCAGGCAGCGGCTCGCCTGGAAAGCTCCAAGGCCTTCACCAAAGATTTCCTGCAACGCCACAATATCCCTACCGCACGCTACGTTGTGTCGCACAACGTGAAAGAAGCGCACGCGGCGCTTGCCGGTTTCGCGTTGCCGGTCGTCGTCAAGGCAGACGGCCTGGCCGCCGGTAAAGGAGTCGTAATCGCGCAGACACTCGCCGAGGCGCAAGAGGCAATCACGCACCTGCTGGAGCCGGGCGGTTCTGTGGTGCTGGAAGAGTTTCTGGAAGGCGAAGAACTCTCGTTCTTTGCCCTGTGCGATGGCGAACATGCCGCCGCCATTGCCGCAGCGCAAGACCACAAGCGCATCGGCGAAGGCGACACCGGCCCCAACACGGGCGGCATGGGTGCCTACTCCACCGATGCCCTGCTACCGAGCGACCTACGCGACTGGCTGATGCAACACGTAGCCCAACCAACAGTCGACGGCATGCGCGCGGAAGGTTCGCCGTTCAAGGGCATCCTGTTCTGCGGCATCATGCTCTGTGCGGACGGCCCAAAGGTATTGGAGTTCAACACGCGCTGGGGCGACCCCGAGACCGAAGCCATTTTGCTGCGCATGGAAACTGACATCATGGATCTGATCGACGCCTCCATTGACGGCCGCGCACAGAATTTGCAGATAAAGATGCTCCCAGGTGCAAGCGTCTCGGTCATCGCGGCTTCTGCCGGGTACCCCGCAAGCGCCGAAAAAGGCGTTGTAATCCACGGCCTGGACGCAGCACTGCTCGTCGGCGTGGAGGTCTTCCACGCAGGTACCGCCCTTGCAGACGATGGCAGCACCGTCACTGCAGGCGGCCGTGTGCTTGCCATAACCGCAGTGGCAGACAACCTGCGGCGCGCGCTGGGTAAGGCGTATGAAGCCATCGCCGGCATTTCATTTCCCGGCATGCAGTTCCGCCGTGATATCGCTCACCGCGCCCTGGCAAAGGAACGCCGCCAGCCATGAGCACGCATGGCTTACCCTTAAACCTAAGCCGATAACCAGCGTGTTTCGCATACTGCGTCCGTCGTCTTTCTAGCTAGGGTATTAGGCAGGTGAATTATGGCAATCTTCAACGTGATCACGTTCCTGATTCATGCCATTGTGGTCGCCATGGCATCGCTGCTGGTAGCGGTCTTTACGCACCTGTTGCCTGCCGTTGTTGCCATCGCTGCGTTGATTGCGCTGGTCTTCGCATTCTGCACCTCCTGCGGTATCGGCGGCTTTGCTCTGCTGCGACGGCGCAGAAAACGGCAGGATCAGCCGCGCTGACCGCGGCTAGGGTGTACCGACATGCAGGCCTTTGAACTTGTTTGCGGCTTTAGCCGCCGAGATCGGACTCTCGGCGGCTAAAGCCACGTCCACTAGGATCCGTTCCAACTATCTCGGCGGCTAAAGCCGCAAGTTCGATCCGCAACGGACTCAGCACGACACCATGGGAAGCTATGGGTGCATACCCCTAGGATTGACCAGCCTCTCCATTATCGTGAGTGGCTTCAAGCACCTCATGCAGCAGGACGTGCGTGGATACGTTGCTCGTTGTAGTGG
>CAXUEW010000163.1:0-7583 GCA_964250115.1 uncultured Terriglobus sp. | reverse complement strand
GTTTTCTCCGCGCGGTATCAGATCACGCGCTTAAACTCTGATGCCGCGTGAACCCGGCCACAGCAACCGGGAACACGCGGCAAAAAGCGTCAGGGCTTAGAGCGTGGCCACGCTTGCCGATCTGCCAAGAAACTCCAGCAGATCGTTGTTCAGCTTTTCCGCATGAGTGACATTCAGGCCGTGCGGTGCACCGTCGTACTCGATCAACTCAGAGTCGGCAACCAGCTTGACCGTGCGCCGTGCGGAGTTGTCAATAGGCACCGCGTCATCACTTGTTCCGTGAATGATGAGGGTGGGCACTGTGATCCTGGTCAGGTCATCGCGGAAATCCGTCGAACTCCACGCACGGGCCAGCTTCAGCGTGGCATCCGGCGAGGCGGTCAGCGCCATCGCCTGGGTAAACTCCAGCACGGCTTCCGACACAGGATGATGCACCAGGCCAACACCGTAGAACATTTTGCCAAACGTCTTCAGGAAGTCGGGCCGATCTTTCTTCAGATTTTCGGCAATGTCGTCGAAGGTTTTCTTATCGACGCCTTCAGGGTTGTCATCGGTCTTCAGCAGGTACGGCGTTACAGCTGAAACCAAGGCCGCCTTGCTGACACGTGCACTGCCATACGTGCTCAGGTATCGCGCTACTTCGCCGCCGCCCATGGAAAAGCCCACCAGCGTTACGCCGCGCAGATCCAGCGCTTCCAGCAGGTCATTCAGATCGCTCGCAAGCGTGTAGTACTCGTAGCCGGTGGCGGCCCAGTCGCTGCGGCCAAATCCACGGCGATCGTAGGCGATCACGCGGTAGCCGCTCTCCACGAGCACGCGCGCCTGCATCTCCCAGCTTGCGCCGGTCAGCGGCCAACCGTGAATCAGGACGATCGGCGCACCGGTACCCCAGTCGTAGTAGTAGATGGCCGTTTTGTCTTTTGTTTGTAGATAAGGCATTGATCTTTCTCCTGCAGGATTCGGATGCAGATCAGACTGCCCACATGTTGTCTGCAGAGGTCATTGCCCGAGCAGCCGATTCCTCCCACGACGGTGTTGATTAAAGCAAAGCAACGTGTGGGGGCTTGTGCATTGCACTGCCTTTGGCGCACTATTCAGTCGCAGTACATCGCCACTTTGGCGAGGTGTTCCATGCATCTTCGTTTCCTTCTCGTTCTCGTCATCGCGCTCACACTTACCACGGCAGTTTCTGCGGGAGCGCAGCAAGCTCCAGCCGCACCGCAGGCGCAATCCGAGTCGCAAGCCGCTCCACCGGCCATTGCCGCCCTCCCGGAGCAGCAACTGCCGCCGCCCAGCGAACAACTGGCCGACACGTTGAGCGCCCGCGGCCGCTACCTGCTGGCCATCCGAACCTATGACGCTCTAACGCCAACCGCCGTGATCTACAACAAGCTGGGAATTGCCTGCGAGCACATGCTGATGTTCGACCGGGCGCGCGCCAGCTTTGAAGCCGCCCTGAAGCTCGACCCGCAGTACGCCGAGGCCTACAACAATCTAGGCACCCTGGCGCACAGCCTGGGCGATTGGGGCCGTGCCGAAAAGATGTACAAGAAGGCGCTCAAATTCAAGCCGGATTCTCCGAGCACCCTGAAGAACCTGGGCACGCTGTACTACGCGGAGCGCAAGTTCAAGAAAGGCGACCAGGCTTACCATCGCGCCATCACGCTGGATCCACAGGCGCTGGAACGCGGCAGCGGACACGACATTCAGACGACGGCCAAGGCACAAAGCGTGGGCGAAGTCCACTACCACATGGCGCTGACCTACGCGCAGGCGGGCAGCTACCCCCTGGCCCTGCAGTACCTGCGAAAAGCCATCGGCGAAGGCTTTCACGACCGCAACCGTCTTTTGCATGAGAAAGACTTCGCCGACCTGCGCACACAGCCGGTTTTTCTGCAGATGGTCGACGACCTGAAGAAAGACTGATCTACAGGATGCACGGCTCTGTCCATGGCCGCCCTCAGACGCGTGTCGCAAGCACCTGCAGATACTGGTTCCGGATCAGCGTCTGCACGGCTGGGTCGTCGGCCACGTTTGCCGAGGACCATAACTCCAGAAGGTCGGCGGCAAGTGCTGCCTGCCTACCTTCATCCAGCCTGGCAAATGCCATCTTCGTAGGTCCAAAGTAGGTTCGGAAAAGGTCGACTGCACCGGCTGGAGGCATGGGCAGATCGAAGTCAATGGGCACCAATTCAGTCTGAATGTTTGTAAACCCGCTCACTAGCCGTTCCCTGACTGTGTCAGCATCGCCCCACAGCACCGGCTGCGGCACGCCGGGAGGTGGCGGCGCATGCTTCCCGCCAGTGCGAAACATAGCGCCGGAAAAACTGTCGAGATTCCAGTTCGCCATGGCCAGCACGCCACTGGGCCGCAGCACGCGCGCCAGCTCCGCGGCAACCAGAGCCGGACGGGGCGCGAACATGGCACCAAACATCGTCACGACGGCGTCGAAGCTGGCGTCCGGGTACGGCAGGGCCTCTGCATCACCCTCGTCAAAATGGATGGAAAGTCCGGCGGCCACCGCCCGTTCGCGTGCCTGTTCCAGCAGGTTTGGAGCGATATCGACGCCGGTGACCGTGCAGCCGGCCGCTGCCAGTGGAATCGCGACGTTCCCCGTGCCGGCAGCCACATCCAGCACGCGCGCGCCCTTTGGCAGGTGCAACCGTTCCACAAAGGCCGCTGCACCGCCCGCGATGGTTCGAGCGATCACACCAAAGTCGCCTGCCATCCAGGTGGACCGCATGGCATGCTTCACCTGTTCGATGGAGGGTGCGCCTCCAGATGTTTCGCTCATCTTTTCTGACCCCAGAGTTGCAGCAACAGCTTGCGTCCTCAGTTCTTGCGCGTCAAGCATCTTCTGCGGGATGAAGGATAACGCCTGACTCAGGTCCTCGACGTGCTGGCTTGCGGCGCAAACTGGTCCGGTGAGTCGTTCCAATGCAGGTCTTTGCTCTTCAACAGCTCTGCCAGGCTGTTATCTGCCGGAATAAAACGGTTCACCAGTCCGCGCAGAATGCGCCTGGCCGCGGACCGAACGACGACCAGGTCCAGAATGTCTTCCTTGACGAACGAATGATGCATGGAATGGAAGGTGCCGCCTTCCACCTGCAGGCGCTTGGCCCCGTGTTCCAGTTCATGCTCCATGCAGTACGAACGCATGACGGTACCGAGCGAGTGAGACGGAAAGCCGGCGCGGTTCATCTGCCACAAAATTTCTGCGGTGTCACCAAAGCGGCGGCCGGCCAGCACGCTCAGCCATTGCCCCTCACGATCCTTGAGGCCCACTAGGAACGGTGCCTGTAGTGCGTACAGGACGCGCATCCGCCACTGTAGCGTGCTTGTATCGATTGGGTACATGCACTCATTGTTGAAGCGCAGCATTTCGTCGGGCGTAGCCTCCACCCGCGAGACAAAGGTGCAGCCCAATTCCTTCTCGGCGCGCCGGCGGTAGTAGCGCATGTTGCTGCGCGTCTTGTGTCCAAGCCCGGCCATGGTGCTGTCAAGGGTGGGCTGCAGCGGCAGGTAGGCGGGCATCTGCCTGTGACGCAAAGCCCAGTGGATGCCGCGGGCACGTCTGCCAAGTTCGCGAAAGACCGGCTCCCGCTGAACGTCCGTGGCGGCAGCACCCGTGAACGACAGAATGGCCACCTTTGCGCCGCGCCCCATCAGCACGCCGCAGACCAGCGCCGCAACCCGGGCCCGGTCTGCCGGTTGCGCCAGCAGCGTACCACTGCCGGAACGGTCGTTGGTCGCATAGGCCTGCGTTCCGAAGCACCAGATTCGATACTCCAGCAGCAAAACCGTGCCGGTAAGATCGTCCGGCTGCAGGCTGCTGACGCTCGCGCCCGAACGTTTCGCAACGATGAACAGGTACGGCACGCGCTTCAGGAAGCCAGGCTTTTGAAGGAAGTACGGCAGATCAAGCAATGTGCCCGCCGGGTTCTGACACAAAGCGCTGAACCGCACCAGCAGACCCTGCAGGCGTAGAATTGCCTCCTCACCACGGACCACATACACGGAACGCCCCAGTGGGAGATCGCTCTGACGTTTGAGTACGACCTCTACCGTGTTTTGGTCTTGCATGGAACCCGCTTTCAACCATCAACTCTTTCGCTGACGACAGTGGCACCGGGAGCGGCGCGTCAGCACATCGAGCTCTGAATATCTGCCACTATTAGGCCACTTCCATCGAACAGATGGCCACACTTTCATTCCACAGGTATGTCGTTCCGCTCCATGATGATACAAAGCGTAAGCCGTTTACAGCCCGAATAAGTGCCCACGCAGGCACGGGCATGCCCGCAGATTCCTCTACGGGAAGCCATCGCCGCAAACAAAGCACAAATCGTAAGAGATTACCGCTACGTCATCTAACGTGCAGTGATATCACCCACTCAATGTCACCGCGGTAACGCCTGAGCCCTCGAGCCTAGTTCTGCTCGGCACCAGTGCTCTGGGCGCAGTGGGTGCCATCCGCCTCCGCATGATTGCGTAAGGTCCGTACAGCATTCGGCTTCTAAAAACGAAGGAACCATGGCCCGGTGCAAACGCACCATGCCACGGCTCTTCCTCTTTTGGCACCGAGTTCTGACGCCCTCCAATGAGGGCAAGCAAGCAGCGCGGAACATCGATAACTAGCCTCTGTGCATGGAGCGTTCTGACTATACTGGTCACGTGAGGGTAGCCATGGCTTGGCGTACGGCAAATGCAAGGCGAAGTTCAGCGAACTGCTCGACACGGCTGCCAGCGAAGGTCCCCAACTCATCCGCCGCCGCAAAGACGTGTTCGTCATAACTACAGAGGTAGAATCGAGAAACGGCTGGCGGAAGCACGCGCCAGTAAGCGAAAGCACTTCATCAGTGCGTGGGACGCCATGAGAATGCCACCGGACAGACGGCTCACCGAGGAAGAGTTCGCCGAGTTCAGTTCCGCCCTGGAGCGCCATTGATCTATCTGCTGGATACGAATGTCGTATCGCAGCAGATGGCCCCACGGCCGCATCCCGCGGCGCGCCACTTTCTCGAAACGACCCCGGTTGATGAGACGTTCCTCAGCGTCATCACACTCATGGAGATTCGCGCTGGCATCGAGAAGCTCAAACCTGATTCGGCGAAGCGTGTGGCCCTGGAACGCTGGCTGACACGCAGGGTCCCGAAGCACTTCCCCAACGCATCCTGCCGGTCACAGCAAAAATCTCCGACATGGCCGGACGTCTGCTCGCAGCAGAAAAGCAAGCCGCACGCACTCCATCTTTAGCGGACTTGCTCATCGCAGCGACCGCGAAGGCTTACGGCATGAAACTCGCAACAATGAACCGCAAACACTTCGAGACGCTGGACGCTCCGCTAATGAGCTTCTCGCGCACGCGGTGAGTTGTCTACGTGTAATAGGATTTCGTAATGCCTCAGAACATTACACAGTTTCGCGTTTTTATTTCCAGTCCGGATGATCTTTCTACTGAATCTCAGATCATCAGCCGCTGCTTAGATACGCTCAACCAAGAGTTCGCTCGCCGATTAATCAGTTTCCGCCCCATACACTGGCGCACTGATGTCACGCCGGGTCTGGGAGCTGACCCGCAGGATGTAATCAACTCACAAATCGATTACGACATTTACGTTGGTCTCTTGGGGACCTATTTCGGATCTCCAACTCCGAGAGCCGGCTCGGGTACGGAAGAGGAGTATAGGCGAGCCGTAGAAAGTTATGTTGCTAAACCAAGTTCGGTACGTGTTCTCTTCTACTTTAAGAATTCAAGCCTAAACGTGTTGCGACTTAACCTGGATCAATTGAAAAAAGTGCAGGAGTTCCGCGCTGACACATCACAACAAGGATTGCTCTCGTCTGAGTTCGCTTCTGATGATGATCTTGCAAGATTGTTTACGGACCATATGCGAAATCTGGTTGAAGCACAGTGGAATGGAAACACATGGACGAACACCGGTGTTTCATCTACCCAAAACATTCTTAGTGGTAGTTACCCAACGCAAGATGTTGAACGCGACGGGCCAGCGATAACGACTGACCCAGCAGAAGCAGACAGACAGGAAGACGAGGAACAAGACGGCGTCTGGGATTTGGTGGTGACTGTGACGGAAGCAAGTGAGCTCGTCGGTAGCACCCTTCAACAACTCAGCGCAGCGTCTCTGATCTTTACGACTCAACTTACAAGAGACACGGAGCAGCTCAGTGAAACCTCATCCGCTCGCCAAAAGCGAGATCCAATAGATGCACTTGCAGCGTCAATAGCAAGCTATTCGGACGCACTTAACCACGGGAATCCTGTCTTCACTGCTGGCACTATGACCTGCCTAAGGGGAATGGAGAGGTTGTGAAGATTGCAGCAGGAGGGTGAAATTGGCGAAGAACACAGCTTCAAGCAGGCTTTCGATTCATTTTGCGGCTTTGTATCCGCAATCAAAGAACTTCGACAGCAGATACAAATTCTAAAGGCGCATGTCGCGCACACGGGCCGTCTCACAAAGACTTTCGAGGCATCTAAACGCCGAATGCTGAGTCACATCGATGCATTTATCGCCGGAGCCACAGTGTTTGTCTCGCAATCGCTCATATTCATTGAAGATGTTGACTCCGAAGGCTAATTAGCAATGCAAAAGCCGCCCTTTCGGACGGCCTTTGTTGTTGCGCGTAGTGCGCATGCAATGCTTAGTCGCCGGCGACGAGCTCGTTGTCCGTGATGGTGTTGACTACTTCGACGTTTGAAGTGACCGGCGTAGCGGGCTTGATGCCGCCCAGGCTTGAGCCCAAGCCGCCGATTTCGCCAAGGGCGACGAAGCCGCCGGGCTGCTCCTGCTCCTTCAGAATTTCCTTGCGGTACAGCTTGGCCATGCGGGCGTTTTCCGCATCCTGCTTCAGCTTGGCGTCACGTGCGCGGATCTTCTCTTCGCGGGAGTTCTTAGCGATACCACTCTTGTCAAACGTGTCGTTTGCAGCAGCGTTGACATGGGCCTCGTTCAGCACCAGGTCATACTTCTCCTGCTTCTCGATAGAGACCTTCTTGCCACCGGCGAAGATTTCATGACGGCCATGCTCCTCGTACCACTTGGTGAGGCTGGAGGTCATGTGCATCTTCTCGATGATGTTGCGCCAGCCCACGCCCGTGTTGTACGCGCAGAAGCTGATTTCGCCTTCCTGCGTGGCGTACGGGATGATGCACTGCTCGGTACGGCGGAAGTCGTAGTTGAACAGGTCCTGGAACCACATGCCCGCGATAAATAGGAAGTTCCAACGGTCGCCGCGGCGCATCTTGATGTCTTCCATGGTGCGGTCGGCGGTGACCTTGCCGTAGTTCTTACCGGTGGCACCAAAGCACTTGTCGAACTTCTGCAGCAGATCGCTGATCTTGAAGTGGGTCGGTGCCTTAGTCGGATCGTAGTTCCGCAACAGCGCAAGCGAAACGCCGAGGATGGTAAGGAACTTGCCGCGCGCGGCGTCGTTGATCTTTGCAACATCCTTTGCGAGGCGATCGGCATTGATGAAGGCGGTGACGGGAACCGCTTCCTTGGTCTCCTTGTCGATCATCAACGCCATGCCGATGCCGCAGTTGGGATGGCAACCGCAGG
>CAXUEW010000162.1:455-7600 GCA_964250115.1 uncultured Terriglobus sp. | reverse complement strand
GCGCGCCATCAACGTGGTGAAAGACCGCATCAGCAGCATGGACTGGCAGGTGCGCGCCAAGCGTAACGCGGTGTTGGACGACGCTCTGCAATCGCGGCTGTGCGCGTTGCGACGTGTGATGGAGCAGCCCAATCCGCAGGACAGCTTCCGCACGCTGATTGAGCCGCTCCTGGAAGACGTCATCGTGGGCGGCTTCGGCGCTGCGGAGATCGAACCGACGGGCGATGACAGTATGCCCCTGCGACTGTGGCCGGTCGATGGTGCGACCGTCGCCATGGAGGCGCAGTGGACCGGCGATGCTGACACACCGCGCTACGTTCAGACGCCGTTCGGCGCGACGCAGAGCATACCGCTGCTGGATCGCGAACTGATGTATGTGCGGCTCAATCCGCGCACGCACACGCCGTTTGGCCTGGGCCGGCTTGAGGTCGCGTTCGAGACGATGAACCAGTTCCTTTCCGCGAATCGTTACGCAGGAAAGCTGGCCAGCAACAGCGTGGCGCAGTACGCCATCTGGCTGGATGAGGCGACGCCTCAGCAGCACGAACGGCTCATCCGCTGGTGGCAGGACGAGGTCGAAGGCACCGGCCAGGTACCCATCCTGTCCAGCGCCAACAAGCCGGAGGTGCTGCGCTTTGGCGGGGGCACCGACGCGGACCTGCGCTTGCAATGGCAGGAGTTTCTGCTGCGCATCGTGGCCTGCGCGTTTGACCTGCCGCCGATGCTGCTAGGCATCCAGTCGGATGTGAACCGCAGCACCGCGGGCGAGATGGCGGAGGAGGCGTTCCAGTCCGCAATCGTGCCAGTCGCAAAGCTGATTGCGGAACACATCACGCGCGATTGCTTTGCGAAAGCGTTGGGCTGGGACGACGTGGAGTTCGTCTTCAATGACCTCATCGTTCGCGATGCAGTGGACGACGCAACCATTCAGGTCCGGTTGCTAAACGCGGGCGTGCTGGATGTAGATGAGGTGCGGAAAATGCGCGGTCTTGCACCGCTTACACCAGAGCAGAAATCCGCAAGAAAACAGGTAGCAACAGGAGGTACGAGTGCAACTGAGGGCGATGGCGGTGGAGTTTCCGACAGTGACGGGTCATCCGAATCGAGTGCCGTTTGAGGGTGTGCTGACGCTGGTGGATGCGCCGAGTGACAAAGCTCCAAGCGGCGCGCGCGGGCATCGCGTGGTGCTGACGCGCGATGCCGCGGAGGCCGCGCTGCCAAGCCTGCTGGGCATGGCCGTCGACTTCAAGGCGGGCTGGGATGGGCACGACGCCAAGCAGAAGTGCGGCATCATCACGGCGGCAGAGATTGACGGCGACGCAGTCCGCGTAAGCGGCTACTTGTTCGCCCGTGACTTCAGCGAAATGATGCAGGAGATGCACGCGCACGGCGACGAAGCGCTGGGCATGAGCTACGAGCTGGCTGACGCGCACGTGGCCGACATGCGCGCGGAAGTGTGGCGGCTGACCAAGGCGACGTTCACCGGCGCGGCCATCCTGTTGCGGTCGAAAGCAGCCTATCGCAGCACCAGCTTTCGCGTGCTGCGTGCCGAGCATGGCGTGCCGGTGGCGGCTTCGTGCTCCACGCGAACACGCAAGGTGAAGACACCAGACCGTGCGCCTGCCATGCGGCCCATGCCGCACGCGGCGAGAAAGTCTGCCGCGCAGCAGTGACGCTTCAAAAAAGGGAGAGACGAAATGGAAGAGTTGAACACAGTGGAGACGGTAGGGCCGATCGTAGCGACCGCGGATGCGTCCGAGCAGGACGGGGAAACGCATACCGCGGCAGACGCGGCTCTGGAAGCCGCCGTCGGCCTGCTGGAAGGACGCGTGAAAGCGCTTGAGGCTGCCCTACACAAGCTGCAGCCGATGCATGCACAGGCTGAACTGCCGGTATCTGGAGGACGCAAGACAATCGCGGCGTCACAGCTATCGTTGCTGGCCAAGGGTGCGCCCGCGCAGCCCGAAGGTGCATCGGTCGACGATGCCCTGCGCAGTCTGAGCGTGGAGCAGCGCATCGCCGTGAAGAGCGGCCTGATGCGCGCGGGCCTGATGCGGTAAGGAGCGGCGAGTTAGCGTGTCGGCTGACTTGCCAACTCGTTGTCCCACTTGAAAAGCGCGGCACTCGCCGCGCTTCCGTTTTTAACAAACGTTTCGCAACAACGCAGGAGAGAAAACGAATGATCGCACAGTTCAAGGATATCCACGCCGCCGCTGACTACATCGGACCCGGGGCAGTGGAAGTATCGCAGTACCAGACCGAGATCACGGACATCGTCCGTCGCCGCGGCGTCTTCGGCCAGCGCATCCGGCAGGTGCCGGCCACAGGCCATCCCTCGCGCTTCTTTGAGGAGACGGGCATCCCCTCCCCCTCATTGGCTGCTGGTTTTGTGGACCCGCGCAACATCGTTGCACCAGTCGTCAGCCCCACGCGCGTCGAGCGTTCCGTGCCGCTGAAGGCGCTTGTGGCGCAGTTGAACTACAACCTGTTCGACATGGAGATTGGCACGCAACAGAGCCAGTTTGCGTACCTGCAGGCAAAGGATCTGGCCGATACGGTGGAAGGCGTCATGCGCACGCATGACCTCGCTCTGTGGAATGGCGCGGACACCAGCCTGAGCACGCCGACCAGCACGCAGTATTACGGTGCGGCTGCGCAGATTGTGGCGGGGGGTAACTCCCTGACTATCGCAAACAATGCCAGCATCGTGGACGGCCTGAAATCGGCCGTTGCGCAGATGGTTAGCAATACCAACTATGCGGTTCGTCCGACTGCCATCTATGCCAACCCCATCCTGCTGGACCTTCTCGACCGCGAGATGAAGTCGGCCTTCAACGTGGTGCTGAACACGAAGGAGATCCAGGGCGGCGTGACAGTGAAAACCCTGTCGACACAGGCGGGCGACCTGCCGCTGATCCCGGAATGGACGCTGGGTTATACCGGCACGCCGGGTTCCGGCTCGGCCGTGCTGCCGGCATACATCGTGACGGAAGACCTGGTGGAGTACCACTGGTTGACCGATCCGAATCCGCGTGTGTTCCAGCTGGGCCGTCCCGGTTCGCTGGCCTCGCAGTATGTGGTGGTGAAGTTCGGCGGCCTGGTCGTCAAGGGTGCAAGCTATGCGCACTACCAGGTGCTGGTTGACCGCTAGAACGCAGTTGGAGGAAGGGCAGCGGTCTTCGGATCGCTGCCCTTCTTCTGTACGGACCCCGGCCCCTCGTTCATGATCGAGAGCCCCTCCGGAAGGGCACAGCTTCAAGCTGTGCCAAACACGCCACCTACTTTGACTGGGGCTTTAGCCCCTGAGGTCAGCCTTTAGAACGGACCTCAGGGCTAAAGCCGTTACCCATTCCGAGCGCGTACGGCATGGCTGAAGCCATGCCCTTCCGAAAGCGTGAGAACGCGCGAGGAAGCGGCGCGAGACGCCTTGACTAAGCCATTGCGCTTTCGAAAGCCGTGCATGGAAACCAAAGGTCACCGCACCCTGACGAAGCTGCGCGAGATAGCGAACTAAATGGAAAGAGGAACACATGCAGTATCTGGACCCGTCGGAGTACGTGTCGTTCGGGCTGACCGCAGAGACGAGCGACGATCTGGTCACGGCAGCCTCGGCCATGATCGATAGTTTTTGCCAGCGCCCGTCGCTGGGTGTCACTCAGTACGTTGAGAGACTGAGATGCGGCCGCGGCAAGGCCGTGCAGCTAAGCAACACGCCGCTTGCAATCGCATCGGGCAACACTTCGCCGCTGATCGGTGTGCGTGTGCGCTTTCGCGCGGGCTGTGCCGACCAGTACGCTCCGCTGGCCTTTGAAGCTGCCGTGTTTGCCGCAGGCAACCAGTGGATGGTCCAGGATCCGGCGACGATCGATGTTGCGCCGGACGGCTCCTTGTTGTTCGCGCCAAACACGCTGGGCTACGCAATCGCTGAAGCCGAAGTAACCTACACGGCAGGCTTTGCAGACATCCCTGTGCCGGTGAAGGTAGCGTGCGCGCAGATCGTGCGGAATGCGCAGGCGACTCCCGCGCTGAACGTGCGCCGGCAGAGCATCGACAGCATGCAGATGGAGTACTTCAGCGGATCTCTGCTGGATGCGGATGTGCAGCGCCTGCTGAAGCCCTACGTCTCAGAAAGGGTTGGCTGACATGGCGCAGGACACAGCTGTTGCAGAGGCATTGCGTCGCGGCGTGCATGCGCTGATCCATACGCTGGGTGCGACGGCGGTGCAGTTGCAGATACCCGCGCCACCCATCGCAAACGACAGCGGTGAAGAACTGGGCTTGCGGGCACCGGAGTTTCAGTGGAAGCCGCTCGTGCCCGTTGCCGTGCGCAGGACCACTAAGAACACCGAACTGCTGGTACCCGCTGACGCCCTGGAAGAAGTGCTGGGTGTGCAGGGCGGCAGCGCGATCAGAAGTGCGGTGCTTGCAATGACTGCTGTGCGGGTGCGTGACGAATCGTTTGTCCCCGTCGCAACGGAAGCCTCTGAGGGCAGCGGGCGCGAGTGCATGTACCGCATCCTCCTGCGGCAAGACGGCACGGAGGTGGTGTAGCCATGCAAAACGCGAAAGATACGTTTTACCTCTTCTTGCGTGACCGCCTGGCGCTGGCGAATCCGGAGCGCACCATAGCCGTACGCGGTTCGGTACGGCCTGCGGTCATCGTGGTGGAGAACGAACTGGATGCTGAAGGCAGCGAACCCTTTGAAGCCTTCCTTCTGCGGTGGACGGACCGTGCGACCGACTGGTCGGAACCGCTGCCGTTGGATTCGGCGTGCTGCATCGTCCGCTACACCACGCAAGGTACGCCGGAGTTGTCCGGCATGGATCGAGGCCGCGTGATGGATGCAATGGATAACGAACTTAACATCATGCTGCAGCCTGGCAGCACACAGAAGCAGGACTTCACCGGTGATTCGCCGGCAGCCATGCAGACCTTCATCTTCTGGTCCGCGCCAGAGTTCCGCGCAGCGGAACTGAAGGATGGCACGCTGACACGCACAGCATCGGTCACCGTATTTGCGCTGAGGGAGGCGGGAGAATGAGTACATTGACGGCTCTCAACGCGACCTCGCTCATCTCGTCCGGCATGCGCGCTTACTTTGCTCCGGTGGATCGAACGGGCTCGCTCCCTGTGCCCTTTGATCCATCGGCCATGGGACGCTTCGCGTTGGACACGCCGCCAGCCGGATGGTGGAGCGCGGGCAGCGTGCTTGACTTCAAACGCACACCGGCATCCACGATCACACCGGTGTGGAGCGGCGCGCCCGCAACAATCAAGACGCAGGTGCAGTCCACCGTGGGTGAAGACATCGAGTTCACCTTTCCCGCGTGGAGCCGCATCGGTATGGCGCTGTCGTCGGGCGTCGAGATGCTGAACCTGTTTGTACCATCAGCCAGCGGCAACAGCGGCCCCTCCGGCGGCAGCGCCGCACTGGTCGAAGCACTGCTGCCCGGATCCACGGCAACGGTGCTGCAAGTGCAACCGGGTACCTCCGTACGCTCCGGTGACCTGGTGGTCGTGGATGTGGATTACACCGGCCAGACCGGCTACCTGGGCAGCGGTGCCTCGGGCGCGTATGTAAGAACCACGCCATCGAGCATCGATCTGCACGCGGTTCGCAGGGTGTCGTTCAACGTGGCTCGCGTGCTGTCAGTGAACGGCAGTATGGCGATGTTGGCATACCCGTTGATTGCCGGCGCACCCACGGCGGCCATGAAGGTTTCGCGCATCACCGGATTTGTCGCCCGCGCGGGAGGAGGAGCGTTCCTGCCGGAGTGGTCTGGATTATTCGTCATGGATGGTGTGCAGGGTGAACGGCTGTTGATCCATTTTCCACGACTGCAGCCAACCGGCACGGGCGCGGCAGAGGCCAGTGAAACGCTGGCAACAAGTGTGGAACGCTGGCGGCCATCTGCAAAGCTTCGAGCGCTGCCGGTGACCGATCCGAACGACGGCACCGCATCGGTTTGTTTCAGAACCTATCTACCCGCGCCCATGCGCCAGGTCTAAGGGAGACACTTATGAATCTGGTGATCGACAACAATGATGGCGCGGGTGGAGTGGACTACACACCAGCCCTACTTCGAGACGTTCCGCTGACGATTACTCGGGAGCGTGGGGAGTGGGCACGCTGCAACGGTGGCCTGGACATCATGGGCTTGGGTTTGCCATCGCCCGCAAACCGTGCACGGGTGCTGGTGACGGATGAAGCAGGAGCGGTCCTGTTCCGCGGCTTTCTGCAGGCAGATGCCCGAGCGGTAAACGGTGGAGATGCCGCTTCTGTTTTCCTAGCGCTCGAACAGGGCTGGTTAAGTGGGAGCAAGCCGCCTGATGATCTGCAACCATCCACTGCGGTTCAGCATGCAATGGCAGCGAGCGAAGTCACCGTGACGTACGCCTCGTCAGGAGGCAGCGCCGCTGAAGCATTGGCAACTGACGTGACCGTGGAAGGCGGCCTGGAAGCTGCAAACTATGTCACCGAACTGTTTCGCGGCGACGGCACCACGCAGAACTTCGCGCTGGCGCATCCACCGTTTCACGAGACCGGCAGCGGCACGCTGCTGCAGGACAGCTTTGACGATCCGCTGCTGAACACACGGTTGTGGACAGAGCGTGATCCGGGCAGCTATCTCTCACTCGGTTCCGGCGGTCTGCGGATCAACGGCGGCAATGGCATGGATGGCGTCACGGTTCTGCAATACGCGACGCCCGTGGAGATGGGCGGAACGCTGGTTGCGGAAGCCACGGGCGTGCTTCTGACCACGGGCAGTGACGGCATGCTGATGGGCTTTTACAACGGATCGACCGTGCACGACAGTTGCGTTGCCGGCGTGCGCGTTCATGGCGAGGCAGGTGAGCACTCGCTGGTTGCGGTGGTGAACGGCGTGGAGCGAAACACCACCTACAACTTTGCAGATGGCCACACCTACGCGATACGCGTTCGCCTGCACTGCGCTGAGATGCAGCGCGTACGCGGCACCTACAGCGCGCTGGTGGATGGCGCATTGCAGACCTTTGGCGGCGGCTTCGTGGATGCTCCGCTGCATGTCGTCATCGAGGTGCTGGATGTTGGCCTGGCTTCGAACACGCTGGCGACGGTGCTATTCGATGGGGCCATTGCGAACTCGCCGCCGCGGTGCATCTT
>CAXUEW010000162.1:0-445 GCA_964250115.1 uncultured Terriglobus sp. | reverse complement strand
CAACTGCAGGGCAGCATGGCAAAGGTCAGCCTGAAGCAGACCGGATCGGCATGGGTGGTCAGCACAGCTACGGATGGCACACTGACCACGCGCCGCGCAGGTGCTACCGGCACCGGCGCAGACTACGCGATGAGTTCGACGGGCGTCATCGCATTCGACCCCGGACGTGTGCCGCAGCCGGGCGAGCTGCTCACGGTGAGCTACCGTCGCAGCAAGCGTGCGGTTGCTCGCCGCAAGGATGCGGCCAGCGACAGTACGCGCGTCCAACTCGCGTTGCCGGGGCTGCCATCCTGGGCCGGAACCGTAACGAACCCGGCGGCGCGCAGCACGGAGGATTGCGCGGCGGCAGCACAGGCGCTGCTGGCGCTGGCGACAGGTGCGGCAACGCAGGGGCGGGGCCACGCGGAATGGCTGCGCGGAACCGCGACAGCAGACGATGTGCTGC
>CAXUEW010000161.1:1435-7603 GCA_964250115.1 uncultured Terriglobus sp. | reverse complement strand
TGGTGGGGCGGATGTCTGTGTTTCCAGTTGGAACCGGCTTGCGCCCAACACCATGCCATCCCTCGCGAAGGCCGGCGCAAATTACATGAATTCGCAGTTGATCCGCATGGAAGCGGAGATCAACGGCTATGCCGAAGGCATCGCGCTCGACGTGAATGGCTACCTGTCGGAGGGCTCGGGCGAAAACCTCTTCCTGGTTCGTGAAGGCAAACTGTTTACGTCGCCGCTTGCGAATTCCGTACTGAACGGCATCACGCGGGCATCGATCCTTCAGATAGCCAGAGAGTTTGGCATTGAGATTGTTGAACAGGCGCTGCCACGCGAAATGCTCTACCTGTGCGACGAAGCCTTCTTTACCGGCACGGCTGCGGAAGTGAGCCACCTGCGATCCGTGGATCGGATCCTGATCGGCGATGGGACCATGGGTCCCGTGACAAAGCTGCTGCATGATGAGTTTTTCGCTCTGGTAAATGGCACAAAGACAGATCGATTTGGATGGTTGACACCGGTTAAAGTAAAAAGTGAAGAACGCGAGACCGTAACCGCCTAACGTATCGCTGGTTTTGGGCAAAGGGCAGCCTATCGGCTGCCCTTTTTCTTTGCCAGATCCTAGCCAGCTGCTTAATTTTTAGGCTGCTTGTCGAGGTCTTTACCAGGATTGCTGGTGTTAACTAATTCTGGCGTGGAGACCGCGCCAAGCTTGACCAACTGAGCATCCGGATCGATGCGTTTGGTGCGTGTGAACGGCTCCAGCTTGACTGCGCCGCCGGTCTTCAGAGCTTCCAGGATGCCTTCAAGCACGCGAACATCTGCGTAACCTTCTTCAACATCGGGCTCGATCTCAAGATCATTCAGGATGCAGTTGGAAAAGTACTTGAGTTCGCCGCCGAAGTGATCGGTGTTCTTGAAGCTTTCTTCCGACTCCTTGTCGCCAATCGCGACCGTCTGCTTCAAGCCTTTACCGAACATGTAGGACGGGTTAAGCGTGATGGCACCCTTTGTACCTACGGCGCTGAAGTAGTTCGTCGCGTTGCCGTAGTAGGACACGCAGAACTGCGCCAGGCGTTCGCCGGGAAAGCGAAGAACGGTTGTAACGGTGTCGTAGAAGTCCTGGCCCAGGCCCGATTCCGCGTGCTTCGAACCGACTGCGCTGACGACCTCTGTTGGCTCATCGGCAAAAATATAACGTGCCGCGTTGACTGGGTATGGACCCATATCGAAAACAGGTCCGGCCAATTCGCCAGAGTGCGCGCGATGATTTGCGGGATCGACCACCTGCGCAAAGGTCGAGGTGAATAAGTGCACGTTGCCCAGTTGGCCCGTGCGGATGCGCTTTACGGTATCCAGTGTCGCCGGCTCAAAGTGCAGGCGATACGCCACCATCAGCTTCGCGCTGCTGGTCTTCGCAACGTCAAGGATCTCCCTGCACTTGGCGGTCGAGACTTCGAGCGGCTTTTCCGTGAGAACGTGAATACCAGCCTGCAGCGCTGGAATGATGAACTCCGCATGCCGCCAGTTGGGCGTTGCCAGATAGATGGCGTCAAAGGTGCCGGACCGGATCGCTTCGCCGAACTGCTCATAGCTGAAGGTGGCTTCTACGTCGTACATCTTGCCGAGTTCTTCGGCTTTGGTGGCGTCGCCGGTCACAATCGCCGTCAGGGACGAATTGCCTGTGTGCTTCACGCCCGGCATCATGTCTTCCTGCGCAATGTCACCCGCGCCTACGATGGCATAACGCACCTTCTTATCCGATTCCAAGCCCAACAATTCCTTGATGCTCACGATGATGTATCCCCTTGTTAGGCGGTGTGACGCCGCCTTGCCAAAGCCGGATGCGTCAATGGGAACGCGCGGCGCGAAGCTGCGCACCTGAGCCGCTTTACTGCGGCTCCACCAGGCCCGCAATGGGCTGCGTTGTAAGCGGACCCTTGGCGACGTCGGAGACACCCCAGCCCGGCAGCGTCTGGTCGCCGGTGATGAGCCGCGAACCTTCCGTGAAAAAGGCGTAGGTATACGCCCAGTTACGAATCACAGCAAAGCGATTACGAAACCCGATCAGGAAGAAGATGTGCACAACCAGCCATGACACCCATGCGGGAAATCCGCTCAGGTGCGCCTTGAAAGGCCACTTCACATTGGCAATCCCCGCAGATCGTCCGATAGTGGCCATGTCGCCCTTATCGAAATACTGGAAGGGCTTGTTGAGCCGTTTTCCCAGTACCTCGCCGGCGATGCTCTTGCCTGCGTACTCGCCCATCTGCATGGCAGGCTGGGCTACGCCCGGCACAGGTTTGCCGTCCGCCATCTTTGCCGAGGCCAGATCGCCGCAGACGAAGATTTCCGGGTGCCCCTTGGGATGGAGGTGCTCATCCACAACGACCGCGCCTTTTTTGTCTACTTCCACGCCCAGCAGCTTGCCCAGCGGTGATGCCTGCACGCCCGCTCCCCAAAGCGTCACGACGGAGTCGATGCGCTCGTCGCCGACCATGACGTAACCCGGCTGCACGTCAGTGACACGGGTATTCACGCGCACCTGGACGCCAAGTTTCTCCAACTGCTTGACGGCGCTTTTCTGCAGGTCAGGCGGATACGCACCCAGGATGACCGGTGACCCTTCCACGATGAGAACCTGCGCTTTGGCAGGATCGATGTGACGGAAATCGCGGCGGATGTAAAGCTTGGCAATGTCGGAGATGGCACCGGCAAGTTCAACGCCCGTGGCACCGCCGCCGATGATGATGAGGATGTTTGCCAGTCTCCTGCATTTCGCCTTCGGCCAACTCAAAGGCCAGCAGAACGCGACGGCGAATCTCAATGGCGTCTTCCACCGTCTTCAGGCCCGGTGCCAGTTTCGCCCATTCATCATGTCCAAAGTACGAATGAGTAGATCCAGTCGCCAGGATAAGGTAGTCGTACTCCAAGACAGTGCCGCTCTTCAAAATGGCTCGATTTGCAGCCGTGTCGAAGTTTACGACCTCGTCCATCAGGACCTGAGTATTCTCGCTGCGCACAATCGCCCGGATGGGCTGCGCGATCTCATTGGGCGGCAACACGGCAAGCGCGACCTGGTACAGCAGCGGCTGAAAGGTGTGGTGGTTGCGCCGGTCCACCAGCGTAATGTTGACCTCGGCCTTGGCAAGGACCTCGGCAGCCTTCAACCCTGCAAATCCGCCGCCTACGATTAGCACGCGCTTGCGTATGCCACCTGTCACTTCACCCGCCATGGTTGCTCCTGAGGACACGTACTGCCTCTCAGATGCGCCGGGTATGGGTATTGTCGCTGCAATCGAGCCACCCGCCCGTGTGGCAGGGATTTACGGTGTTTTTTGCAGCGTCACGGTGTAGACGCCTGCGGTGCCCGCTGTTACTGTGGCGCGGGTAACGGCGGCAGTGCCGCTGTACTGCAGGGGATCGATGACGACAAGACCGTCGTCATCGCTGATGGCAGACGTGCTTGCCTTGCCATAGACCGGTGCAACCGCGCATCGGCCAGGTGTGGCACAGGGTGGCTGCCAGCCCGTGACCTGCTGGTAGATGCCGACGGTCGCACCCGCAACCGGATGCCCGGCCGTGTCGACAACGCGAACCGTGACCGGCTGCAACGTGGCCGTCGCGGCGACGCTCTGGCCGTCGCCTGCTACAGGCACCACGCGAAGATCAGCCGCCGCCACACCCAGCAGGTTGCCGGTGACGCAGACGGCAGTCCACCCGCACGCCTGCACTGTCGCCGATTCACTGTCGCGCAGCGACCCCGTTGCATCCGCCTGAGAAGTATTGCCGGTGCTGTGCGCAGTACCAAGCGAGACCCGTCCTGATCCGGATGCCCACGTGGCGCTACGGGCTGCGTTTTCTGCATCGTTGCCGGTCAGCACGACCGTTGGATGAAACACCGCTCCCGCTCCCGCTCCCGCAGCCACGTACTGCACGGGTCTGCGGAAGGTGACGGATTGTAGAGCCGCCACCGCGACAAAGCCAGCCTGCACGGACGACCCGCTCTTCACCACGGCGCCCAGCGTGACCGTGCCTGCGGACTGTGGCGTCACCTGCGTCTGTGCGAGTCCGCTGGCGTCCGTGACAAGCGTGCACGCGGCCAGGCCGCAGGTACTGAACACTGCTCCGCCGCCCGATGCGCTGACGGTTACGGTCGCGTTCGGAGCGGGTGCGCCGCTGCTGTCCGTCAGCCGTACCGCGAAGGTCGCGGGCGCGCCCACATACACGGTGCTGCCAGGTGCGGTGACGAGTGCGAGCGTGTCGTTTGCCACGCCGCCGTAGGTCAGGCCGCCCAGGATCGACGTCGACCCTCCCGTGCGCGGATCGGTCACGGTGACGTTGTTGACCGCAGTGCCGCCCAGCGCGCTGGCAGAGGGTGCCACAGCGTCGATCTCCGTCGCAGAGATACTTGTGACCGTTGCGACAACGCCGCCGACTGTGACCGTACTGCCCGGCTGAAATCCCGTGCCCAGGATACGAATCGCGCCGCCGGCCGGCACCATGCGCGCCGGTGAAACGGTATCGGCATACAGCAGGCGGGCGCGGTACACGTAGTCAGGCCGCCCGTCGCCGCGCTGGTCTGCTACGGCGAGCCTCACCTGCTCGCCGGCGGGGAACGAAGCCCGAAGTTGCGTCATGCCCACCCGCGCGGAGTTGAAGGCGATCGCCTTTCCCAGCGACGGCGTGGTGCCCGTCGCATCGGATGCATGCCACAGGCCGATCACCGGCATCGCCTTCGCCGTGGTGGCAGTGCCGGCCTCATCCAGCGCGGTCACCTCCACGGTGGCCGTGCGGCCCGCACGCACTGCGAAGCCGTTCCAGGCTGTGTGCCCAACACCGCAAAACCTGCCGCTCCAAACGCCTTCGGCAAGCATTGGTGCCGGTGCGTTTTCAATGCCATCCGCGCTGCCGCCACACTGAAAAGCGGCGTTCGGCGGCACGTAAGTGCCCATGCCGGAAACCGCACCCGGAGCGTTGCCGAACGACACAGTTTGCCAAGCATCGCCGGACGGAGCAACCTCTCCCATGCGGTAGGGACCTACAGCGTATCGCCCCATATAGAGCGGGTTCATGGGCTCCGTGGAAATCTCCAGGCTGGTGAAAGCGAACTGCCGGAGCGAGGGCACACCGTAGAAGACAAAATAGCCGGGCGCGAAACCGCCCGTGCCGCCGCCCTTGTCATCCGTATCCGCCGGTGGGCCGGTCACTGGGTTGCCCATATCGCCCGGTGCCAGAAAGCCGGACACGGCACTGACACTGCCATAAGGCTCGGTGCCGTAGCCGTCATTCGGGAAGCTTCTGCGCCCCACCAGGTTGACGCCGTTCATGCCCTGCCCGTTGGAAAAACGTACCCAGCCGTCGACGGTGATTTTGTTGCTGTTCCCCTGGTTCAACTGCTGTGCGTTGACCATGGCCAGCGATGCAATATCGTCGTCGCGCAGGGCAAACGGCTGCGGCAGGCACTGGTAGGTGTAAGGACCGCAGATGACGTCAATGGGGTGCATGATGGGCCAGTGCATCTGCTCGAGGTACTGCGGCGCGGGTGTGCCCGTGAACACGTTGTCGTTCAACTGCGACCAGCCCAGGCCGATGACTCGCCCGAAGACCCGCATCAACTGGTAACGAAGCTGCAACTGCTGCTCCGGCGCAGGGCCCGTGCAGCGGCCGTTCACGATGACGAGTGCATGGGCAATCTTGCCCGGCTGGATGAACAGGTCCACGCTCTCAGTCACTGCATTGGTGCGGCAGTTGCCGGGTGCGCTTGCGCCGGAGCCCAGCAGCGCGTCGGTGATCGATCCGTCCGCGTCGAAGATCACCGCGATCTGCTTCGATGTGTAGTTCGATCGCTGCACGTCGGCGGGCCACACCACGCCGCTCGCACCAAGGTAGACGTTGTCGCCACTCACATCCTCGTTCAACGCGCCGCCATTGCTGAGCGAGAATGGGATGCCGTCCACGGTCCAGACTGCCGCAGCCGCATCTACCAGCGCAACGGCCGTCGCGTGGTCGACCGATGCGCTCAGCGGTCCGGCATCGACGAAGTACTGCACGTCCGGCCGGTACCAGTTCATGATGCGGCTGTCATTGGTCCACTTCGCCCCGGCCACCCAGCGCGGCCCGGCCGCATGCGCGGACACGGCTGCGGATAGCAGCAAGGTGAAACTAAGAAACCTGCGG
>CAXUEW010000161.1:0-1407 GCA_964250115.1 uncultured Terriglobus sp. | reverse complement strand
CCTTGCAGAAGGGTCATCGGGCGGCGGCATCCTCACGCTGCCATGCCTGCAACATGCCCAGCACCATCGCTCCATCGACACCGCCGTTGCTCTCGGCGGACGGGGTTACGGCCCTACCCCCAGATGCGCTTGGCGCGTCTGTCCCGCTGCCATTAGCGGGGGCGGGCTGCGGGGACGTTACATGAGTTGGAACGGCTGCCGCTCGAGCCTGCACGGCATCGCTGAGCGTCAGCAATCCACCGGCGCTCCTCATCGCTCCCATCGGCCGTAGACGGGCTGCATCTGTCACGGCAACGTGCTGCGCCAACATGCGCAGATCGAGAATGCTGTTCGGAGCATCACCTCGCATGGGCACGATGCCGTCTCCACCTGCGACAGGCGACGCATAGCCAGCCACGGAAGACGCATGCAGCATCACCAGCGCCCGCTCCCCTACGGTGTAGCGTGCGCCGTTCCCGTCCCACAGTCCCGGCCACTCCCGCAGATCGACGACACCACCGGGCTGTGCGCCTCGTACGGCGTCTTCCACGCGCCAGCTCATAACCACCGCGCCCTCGCCACGCTTGATCTCCGTCACTTCCCCCGTAAAGACAATGTCCGCACTGCGGAACAGGTCACGGAGCGCCTCTTCCAGCGTGGTTGGCGGGGGGTTCGCATTCGCCGGTTCCGCGGCATTTTGACGTGGAGCGAGGCGGTCAGCACGCGATCCGACGGCCGATGCAATGCTTTGCTGCGCCTGTAGCGACGCGCCCGTTACCGCCGTAAGTGCCAGGCAGCGAACTGCAAACTTCTTTCCCCACCGACCCACGCTTCTGCACCGCCCGTGTGTCCGTTATCGGCACAGTGCGGTGTGGCTTGATGCTTGAGCGGTCGATAGATAGGACTCGCCGGCGAAATGAATCAAAATGGGTCTGGATTGGACAGCAGAAAGGGAGCCGGGGCTAAAGCCTGCTTGCGTCTACCGCAGGTTCAGGGGGCTGAAGCCCCCTGCTTTCTCCTGGGCCCTAAATGCAATAACCTTTTGCCTACCTAAAGAGAGGCGCGGCGCTTTAGCGTCCCGAAGCTCGTTGCACCGCTCGTTTGCCGGAAAGTTCTGGGAAGTATCCGGGGCTGAAGCCTGGTGTCCTTCATGAGGTACTCAGAGGGCTGAAGCCCCCTGCTTTCTCCTGGCTTGGAGGCGTTGGTCGTGTGCCTTGCCCGGAGAAAGCAGGGCGCTTTAGCGCCCTGAACCCTCACGCCGATCCGAAGGGGCTTCAGCCCCGGCCTGATTCCACGGCGAAAGGCCGCAACTGCGCCTCGCTGGGCGGCGTGGTGAACAAGCTGACAATTCCGAGCGACAGCAGCGAAACAATCAGCGCAGGCAGAATGGCGTCGCGCTGTGCGATCCATGGCGGCAGCCAACGTGCC
>CAXUEW010000160.1:0-7629 GCA_964250115.1 uncultured Terriglobus sp. | reverse complement strand
GCAGGCAACACCATCTACCGGCCTATTGCTGCAGGTGGCGAGCCGCAGATGATGCTCTACGTCGGCGGTGTCATCGTCCTTTCGCTGGGATTGTTCGTCCTGTCGGCGGCTGTGGGCTGGGTCTTCAGCATTGCGCCGCTGCTCAGCGCGATCAACGGCACAGGTCCATTACACAGTCTGGGCGATGCTGTGCGCATCGGCGGCCTGCGCAATGGCCTCATTGAAATCAACATGGTCTTGAGTGTCGTGAAGATCGCGCTGCTGGTGCTGGCGATGGTCTTCTCCGCGTGCCCTTTACCATTTGCGTCCGTGATGACAGACGAGTTCCTGTTCTGGTGGAACGTTGCCGTTCTGATTTGGTATTGCCTTGCGTCCGATTTCTTCCATGTGGCAAGGCTTTCCGGGTATCTTCGGTTGTGGCAGTCCGCTCGCACGTAAGACACGGACCCGACTGTCTGAATCACAGCTTCCATTCCCCAGGAGAGTCTCGATGTCCTTTGCTCTTTATGTTCTCGGTTACATCATCGTGATCGTCGGTGCCGGGTACCTGCTGCACCTGGCACATGTTCCGCAGCATTGGATTATCGGCGTCGTCATCCTGCTGGTAGGCGCGGGTATTGTCACGGGCGTAACGAACACGCGACAGCGCGACAAGAACTAGCGGGCCCTTTCGAGCGTCATCCTGAGCGGAGCACGTAGTGCGTAGTCGAAGGACCTGCTTTCCTTTCGGTCTGCAGTGCTGCTGCCGGAAAACAGCAGGTCCTTCCGCTTCGCTCAGGATGACGGCCACAATGGAGACCTCGCTCAGGATGGTGACGTACTGACTTGGCGGCTTCCGAAAACCGCCCGGTACAATTTCGAAGTGAGCAGTTCAACAATCGTCATTCTTGATTTTGGCGCGCAGTACACGCAACTGATTGCGCGCCGCGTTCGTGAGTTCCAGGTCTTCTCCGCCGTCCTGCCGTGTACGGCTTCGCTCGATGCCGTGAAGGCGCTGAACCCCATTGGCATCGTGCTGTCGGGTGGTCCAAGTTCTGTCTATGACGCTGATGCACCGAAAGCTGATCCTGCAGTCTTGCAGCTTGGACTGCCGACCCTTGGCATCTGCTACGGCATGCAGTGGATGGCGCATCACCTCGGCGGCAAAGTCGTTCCCGCGGATAAGCGCGAATACGGCGATGCGGTAGTCGAAGTCACCGCGTCCAACAAGCTCTTCGCGGACCTGCCAGCCAGCCTGGACGTGTGGATGTCGCATGGCGACAGCGTTGTAGACCTGCCCGCAGGCTTCACTGTCGCAGCGCAGACCGGCAACGCGCTCGCGTCGATTGCAGACGAAAGTCGTAGCATGTACGCCGTACAGTGGCACCCGGAAGTGGCGCACAGCAAACAGGGAACTGCGCTGCTGCGCAACTTCGTGCTGAACATTTGCAGCGCGACGCCAGACTGGACGCCGGAGCACTTCATCCAGACAACAGTCGAAAGCATCCGGCAGCAGGTCGGCGAGGGCCGTGCGATCTGCGGTCTGTCCGGTGGTGTGGACTCTGCCGTTGCCGCGGTGCTCGTGGCCCGAGCGATTGGCGACCGGCTTACCTGCATCTTTGTGGACAACGGTATGTTGCGCAAGAACGAGTTTCAGCAGGTGCAGGCCAACATGCGCGAAAAGCTGGGCCTGAACGTCGTTGCCGTGGACGCGTCCAAACGTTTCCTCTCGCAGCTCGGCGGGATCACCGATCCCGAGACCAAGCGCAAGATCATCGGCCGTGAGTTCATCTCCGTCTTCGATGACGAAGCCGCACGCATTCTGATCGAAGAAGAAAAGCATGGTGAGCTGATGCACGACAGCAGCGGCAAGGAAGTCGCATGGCTGGTGCAGGGCACCCTATACCCTGACGTCATCGAGTCCAGCAGCGTCAAGGGCCCATCGCAAACCATCAAGAGCCACCACAACGTGGGCGGCCTGCCGGAGAACATGAAGCTCAAGCTAATCGAGCCACTGCGCGACCTGTTCAAGGACGAGGTACGCCGCGTAGGCCGTGACCTCGGCATGCCGGACGATGTGCTGGAACGCCAGCCATTCCCCGGCCCGGGCCTTGCGGTGCGCATCCTGGGCGACATCACGCCGGAACGCGTGGAGATCCTGCAGAACGCGGACGAGATCGTCGTGGCCGAGATCAAGAAGGCCGGCCTTTACCGCAAAATCTGGCAGAGCTTCGCCGTGCTGCTGCCGGTGAAAACCGTTGGAGTCATGGGAGACCAACGCACGTATGATTACACCTGCGCTATCCGCGCCGTGCACAGTGAAGACGGCATGACCGCGGACTGGGTGCCGCTGCCGTACGAGGTGCTGAGAGTCATCTCAAGCCGCATTGTCAACGAGGTGCGGGGCATCAACCGCGTGGTCTACGACATCACGTCGAAGCCGCCCGGCACTATCGAGTGGGAGTAGGCGGCCGCAACGCAAGCACAGGCTAAAGGTTCATCCGAGTTCCTCAAGCGACTTCGCGCCCAGTTTCTCGTACCAGGGGGTGGCTACCTTCACGGCCTCGTTGACGTTCTTGATGTTGTCAACACCCGTGGTGTTGAGCCACTCTTCAAACGCATCCGCACCCTTTGTGGCGTAGATCTTGATGCCGTCATACCAGGTGGCGCGTCCACACAGAACACCGCTGAACCGTGTTCCTGACTCACCGGCAAGTGCCAAGGTCTCAATGAAGATGGGGTTAGTCACGCCCGCTGAAAGGTAGATGAAGGGTTTGTCCGTGGCGCTCTCCGCATCGCGGAATAGTTGCAGGGCGTCGGTGCGCGTGTAGGCTTTTTCGCCTTTGTAGGCTTGGGTTCCTTCGACGAAAGTCATCTCCACCGGCACCTCAACCTTCAGGATGTCGATGGAATAGCGATCCTTGCCGAACTCTTCCATGGTCTTCGTTACGATTGACGGCTTTTTCTTCGCGTATTCCAGCGTCTTTTCGCCTTTGCCGTTTTCGTCGTAACCGACCGGCTCCATGAAGAAGGGAATGTCGTGGTAGTTGCACTCGTCGCCGATGCGCTCGATCCAGGCGTGCTTCAGATCGTTGACCGCAGCGGTCTCATAGGGCGAGTAGTACAGCAGGATTTTGATGCAGTCCGCACCGGCTTCCTTCAGGCGGCGGACGCTCCAGACGTCCAGCAGGTCAGGCAGGCGGCCAGGTGTGGCGGAGTCGTAACCGGTCTTCTCATACGCCAGCAACAGGCCTGCATCGTTGCGCTGCCGCGCCGCAGGCAGTCCGAACTCCGGGTCCAGCAGGATCGCGGACGCATACCGTGTCAGCACCTTGGTCACAAGTTCTTTGAAGACTACCAAGTCATCCGCATTGGCGTCGGAGCCGCGTGCGGCACCAATCGACTTCTGCAGCGATCCACGCTGATCCATGGCTGCGGCAGCGATGACGCCCCGTGCGTCGGATACGGCCTTGAGGCCTGCAAGCTTTCCCGGTGTCAGTTTCATCGGATACACATCCTTTTTAGTTTTTCGCTGCTTAACCATTCATATTGCAGCATCCTGTCGCTGCTGGAGCGGTTGTTCGCTCCGGCCTCAGTGTTACCGCGCAAGAATCTCCTGCTGCAAACGGATCAGTTCCGTAATGCCACGCTCTGCGTAGTCCAGCATAGTACCCAATTGTGCTCGCGTGTAAGCTCCGCGTTCAGCAGTCGCCTGCGTTTCAACCAGCCCACCGGAAGCCGTGATGACCACATTCATGTCCACTTCGGCCTGTGAATCTTCTTCATAGGCAAGATCCAATAGGACATTGCCTTCGACGATTCCAACCGAGGTTGCTGCAACCAGTTCTTTCATGGGCGATTTCGGGAGCGTTCCGGCAGCAACCAGCCGATTCAGGGCAATGGCAAGTGCTACGCACGCGCCGGTGATGGCAGCCGTTCGCGTACCGCCGTCTGCCTGCAAAACATCGCAATCCAGGATGATGGACCGTTCGCCCAGCGCTTTAAGATCGACTATGCTGCGCAGCGATCGCCCGATCAAGCGTTGAATCTCGTGCGTGCGGCCGCCGATCTTGCCGCGCTCGCTCTCCCTCGGAGTCCGCGTCAGCGTAGCCCGCGGCAACATGCTGTACTCCGCCGTGACCCAGCCCTTGCCACTGCTACGCAGCCAGCCGGGCACGCTCGGCTCTACGGTTGCGTTGCACAGCACGCGAGTGTTGCCTACTTCGATGAGCACGGATCCTTCAGCGGCCGGGATAAAGTCAGCCGTCATGCGGATGGGGCGCAGTGCATCCGAGGCGCGTTCCCCCGACCGGAAGACGGGGCTTTTAGTTTCAAGCGGTTTATTCACTTCTCGAGTATCTCGCAGATCGAGACGAGTTCCTGATACGTGCGGTCTCTACGGAGGCAACAACACTGCGGTGAAGATGCACCTGGCCTCTCTAATGGACATTTCGACATCCTATAAGGTACCTTTTGCGAACATTACTCATTTGCGAAGTGTACGCTTAGGTAACCTTTAGATAGATGACCGACGAACTTGTAGATTCGCACTCGGATGTTCCGCGATTCCTTGGGCGCGGCATCACCGCCGCCCCGTCACTTGGAAAGGGAAGCAAGGTTGGGAGTTCCACATTGCCTGTTGCCTCGTCATCACACCTAGCGCCCGTGAACACGCCACTGCAGGCTGAGAGCGAAGCCGAAGCCAGACTGAGCCTGTTGATTGTCGATGACGACCTGCCAGTGCTGAAGGCCTGCGGAGAAATAGCCGCAGGCATGGGCTTCGATGTGCACGCTGTAGGAACGGCCATCGAAGCACGAACGTACGTATTCGCCAACTCACCCGACGTGGTGCTGATGGACCTGAAGATGCCTGCCGGAGGGCTTTCTCTGCTGGAGGAGATTCGGAGCCGCAGGCCTCGCTCTTCCATCGTTGTAATGACCGCCTTTGCCACGGTGACATCTGCAATTGAAGCGATGAGGATCGGTGCGACGGACTACCTGACAAAACCCTTTGCCATGGACGAACTCACAGGTGTCCTGGAGAGAGCCGGGCAGCGCAGGTCGTTTGAGTTGGAAAGCAAGCGCGTCCACACACGGCTGCAGTCTCAGAAGGAGAGCCTGTTGCTAGGCAGTTCTCCAGAACTGGTTAAGCTCCAGCGCATTGTGCAGAAGGTCGCGCCGGCGTCGCACCCCGTTCTGATTATTGGTGAGCCGGGCAGTGGCAAAGAGGCGGTGGCGCGCGCCATCCACGCAAGCGGCCCGAGCGCCATGAGACGCTTTGCGGTGCTTGAATGCGGACAGCTTTCCCCCCCAGTTCTGGAGAGCGAGTTATTTGGCTATGTTCGCAGTCTGCACACAGGCGAAAGCCGGTCAAAAGAAGGCTCGTTGGTCTCACAAGAAGGCGGCACGCTCTTTTTAGACGGCGTAAGCGAGATCCCGCTTGATTTGCAGGCAAGGCTGATGAGGGCCCTGCAGGACAAGAAGATTCGGCCAGCGGGTGCGGATCAGGCAGTACCCCTTACTGTTCGCGTGCTGGCTGCGTCAAGCCGCAATCTTTCCGCGTTGGTCGATCAGGGACTCTTTCGGAAAGATCTGTTCTACCGCCTGAATATTGTCAGCCTGCGCATACCGCCATTGCGCGAGCGCAAAGATGACATCCCGGTGCTGGCAGAATTTTTTCTGGAGCGCATGCGCCGTGAAAGCGCAGTGCAGCACCGGTTTGCAGTGGACGCCATGCAGGTCATGATGAACTATGACTGGCCGGGCAATATTCGGGAACTGGAAGGGGTAATCGAAAGTGCCTGCGCGTCCGCGAGCGGGCCAATCCTGCACACAGGCGATTTGCCACCTCAAATGCGCAACATTGTTGTGCCCAATGGCGCGGCAAAGGAAGTGATCCGGGTGGATGCGCGAGAGCGCGAGGACGTCCCGCTTGGCCGCCCTGCCGTGGACCGGCGTGCGCCTGCGCCTATTGTCTCCATTGCTGATCTGGAACGTGAAGCAATATTGCACACTATTCGCCAATTGAGAGGGGATAAGCTGATGGCTGCCAAGTTGCTCGGCATTGGCAAAACGACGTTATACCGGAAGCTGAAGGAATACGGCATTAACGAGTAACAGATTGTAGAAATAAGCGGAACGGACTCGTCCAACCACGTTCCGTTAGCTGGAACCTTGCACCACTTGTTGTTCTGCTTTGAGTTTCTTTGCCCATTGTCTGCTTCGCTGGGGAGCGAGACAAAATGGAGAAGACAGTACTGATCGTGACGTCTATTGAGGGTGCCGAGAATCTGGCTCGTGCTCTCTCTCGTGATGCGGATGCCGTGGTCGAGATTGCGCGCAGTCGAAGGGCTGCGCTCGCCAGGCTCCGCAGGGGAACCGTAACTGCCGTTCTGCTGGATACGTCTCTGCCGGACGCGGAAATGACGACGTCGGAAATGGTCTGGCAAAATGCCGGCGGCGCGGTACCTTTAGAAATCAACCTTTGTAGCTTGGGCGCCGCCGGCGTCGTGCGCTTGTTACGAAACCTGCTGGATAACCGTGAACAAGCGGAGATTCTTGGCCGCCGAGTCGCCGCGACGGCCGTCGCGGAGGATCTGAAATCAACCATCACCAGCCTCTTACTGCAAAGCGACCTAATGCTGCGCGAAACCTCTGTGCCGCCCGCAATGACGGCGAAAATTCAGCATGTGAAGGAACTCGCGGACTCTCTTCGTGTGCGGCTTGACGAACGCACCACCCTGCTGATGAACGGTTAGCCTGGTAACTCCGCGTGGCGCTGCGTTGCGCCACGCGGGGTTTCATCAACTCCTCTGCTATGCTGCCGGAACAGGCAAAACTATGTCCGATGTGTGCGTGAGTATTCCTGCGCTTCTGATCCGGTTTGCCTTGAGGAGTTATCCATGCCTGAGCAGGAACCTGTAAAAATTACCGTTCGACCCAACGGTCCGTTACGCATTGAAGGCCCCATCCACCTTGTGGACGCCGATGGTGCGGCCTGGGATCTGACGGGTAAGCCTGCCGTCTCGCTCTGCCGTTGCGGTCTCAGCGAAAAGCGGCCGTTCTGCGACGGATCGCACAACAAAGCGGGATGGCAGTGCATGGCCTCGCCGGGCAATCTAACCGGTAAGTAATTAGCAACCGCTTCCCAGGAGAACTCTGAATGCCGTCACAATGCCTGAGGCAGGTTGCTGCCGCTCTGGCCCTTTCACTTGCGGGGGCAGGTTTGATGGCCCTGCCTGCATCCGTTCAGGCGCAAGCGCAAAAGGAGATTGGATCGGTGCCATACCTGCGTGCCGAGGCCATGGTGCCTATGCGCGACGGCGTGAAGCTGCACCTGGTCATCCTGCTGCCTCAGGGCTCTGAGACCGGCGCACCGCTTCCCATCTTGATGTCTCGTACACCCTACGGTGCCAACGGCTCCAGCGAAGGCGTGAACCGCTCCAAGCCGGAGCTTGCAGCTAGCGGCTACATTTTCGTCTTTGCGGATATTCGCGGCAAATATGGCTCCGAAGGGCAGTTCGTCATGAACAGGCCGCTGTTGCACCAGCCGGGTAACCGCACCGACCCGACACTTGTCGATGAAAGCAGTGATTGCTACGACACCGTCGAATGGATACTGAAGAATCTGCCGAACAACAATGGGCGCGT
>CAXUEW010000159.1:3164-7708 GCA_964250115.1 uncultured Terriglobus sp. | reverse complement strand
ATGAACCCGAACACCAGCGCAGCGAACAAGGGTGGCGCCCCGGTGGCGATCGCCGCACCGAGGAACACCGCGTACATCGCCACGACCTGCGCGGTGTTCGAGGCGAACAGGTAGTGCGCGTAGAAATAGACCAGCGTGAGCACGGCAAATGCCAGCAGCATGCGCAACTGGTTGAACAGCAGCGGAGAGCAGTCGCGCAGAGCGCCTTTGACCACGACAAACGTCGAGCCCCACACGGCAACCACGGCCAGCAGCAGCACATAGGCGACCCTGGAGTGCCGCACCGTGGCGTCGCTGCTCACGCGTCCTGCTCCTCGCCGCCACAAAGATCCAGCAGCACCAGCAGAATCCGCCGCAGTGCCAGGTCACGTCCACGGGCGTCGTACCACTCGTTGGTGGTGTGTATGCCGCCGGCCGTTCCGCCCGCGCCAATCGCGACAGCGTCACGGCCCATGGCCAGTGGAATGTTGGCGTCGGTCGACCCCAACCGCTCTTCCGTCCGCAGCCGCAGATGCCGGTCTACGGCCTGGACAGATTCCAGAATGCGTGAGCCTTCCTGCAGCCCGGCTGCGGGTCTGTCGCCGATGCAGGTGATCTCTGCCCTTAGCTGCGCGCTGGTGCCGCGATTGGCTGCAAGGACCGCATCTTCGACTGCACGGTACAGCCGAACTTCCAGTGTGAGGATCTGATCGGCCTCCGTCGAGCGGATGTCGAAGGTGGCATGGGCCGATTGCGGAACAGACGTGACAGACGTTCCGCCATGGATTTCCCCGATATTCAGGGTAGTACGCGGCCTTGCAGGGATAGGCTGGGCGGAGAGCGCCGCAATCGCTGCGGCGAGCGCGACGATAGGGTTGGGTGTCGACGCGTCGGTCCACGCATGTCCACCGGGACCGCTGATTTCCACCCGAAAACGGCGGCTGCCAAGTCCGCGTGTCACCACCGTTTCAGTCCCCGCACCTTCCAGCGCGATGCTGGCGCGTATGCGGCTGCCAAGCGGTGATCGGGTGAACAGGTGTCGCATGCCGCGAAGGTTGCCTTCTGCCTCCTCGCCCACGTTTGCGGCGAACAGGATGTTGGTGCCGGATGCAATGCCGCCCGCCTTTACCGCTGCGGCTACCGCGAGCAGGCCCGCGAGTCCCGCACCGTTATCGGCGGCTCCTGGTGCGTAGAGGACGGACTCTTCTTCACGCGGAGTAACTTCTGTCCCGGCTGCAAAGACGGTATCAAGGTGCGCGGACAGCAGCACCAGCGGCGAAGTGCCGTCGTCTTCCTTCAGAAACCCGAGTGCATTGCCTTCGTCGTCGATATGGACTGTAACGAGGCTGAGTTCGCGCATTCGCTCGGCAAACCATGCGGCGCGCGCGGCCTCAGCAAACGGAGGCGCGGGAATCGCCACCAATTCGCGCTGCCATCCGTGGATGCGCGGTTCCTGCAGGTGCAGCCACTGAAAGGCACGGTGCACGGTAGGGTCTGCCGCCAGCCGCGCGATGCGCATGTGCGGCAACAGTTGGCGGTCGCGGAAAATCATGCCGTACCTGCGACTGGCTGTGAGACCAGATCGTCTCCCGCGTAAACCACCCGCATCAGGTGCAATCCCTGTGGCGGCGCGGTCGGTCCGGCCTTCCGGCGGTCGAGTGACTGCAGAATCCGTGGCATGTCCCTGGGATCGATGCGGCCCCTACCCGCCTCAACGCAGGTGCCTACGATGTTGCGAACCATGTGGTGAAGAAATCCCGTGCCCATCACGCTGTACACCAGCAAGCCGTCCCGGCGCTGCCAGGCTGATTGGTAGATGGTCCTGACTCGGTCATCGGGCAAGTCCTGAGCCGCGAGCCGCTGGGTGCGATCCGGATCGCTTGCCGCGAAGGCCGAAAAATCATATGTGCCTTCGACGTACGTCGCGGCTTGTTGCATGTTTTCCAGGCACAGCCGCCAGCGGCAGTCCCACGCATAACGCGCCAGCGACGGTGGGCAGACGCTTTCCTCGTTGCCGCCAGGAGAACGCTCAAAGATGCGGTATTCATACGTCTTGTGCAAAACGGCGGCACGGGCATGAAAATCCGCCGCTGCGGAAACAGCAGACAGCACGCGAATGGCCGCCGGTAACCTGCGATTTAGCGCACGGAGAAGCCGGTCCGCTGCGATATTTGCTTCGAGGCCGAGCGATACCGCTTGTCCTTCTGCGTGGACGCCCGTATCCGTGCGGCCTGAGCCTTGCGGCAGAACGCGTTCGCCCGTGACCTGTTGCACAGCTCTCGCAAGTTCGCCCTGTACGGTGGGAAGACCCGGTTGTACCTGCCAGCCGAAGAAGTCCGTTCCGTCGTAGGCCACGGTCAAACGGAAGTTGTGGACACCTTCGGCATCTTGCACAAATTGGTTGGAAGTGGGGAACATCCTGGCTCTTTGAACCGTACCATGCAGGGCGAGAGGTGCCGCAGCAGCGGTTGCTATACTTTAGGCTCCGCGGCAATTCCCTGTGTGCATGTCCCCGGTATGCAAGCTTTCCCGCGTCGAGTACGGGCGTCGAAGGCCATGGATTCGCACTGGATACAAAGATCGCATGGAATAAAGTGCGTCCGCACGCAGCTGGGAAACGTCTCGTAAAGAACACCGATGGAAAGCTGGAGAAGAGCGTGAAAGCAGTGACTTTGCAGGGAGCAGCGGGCGTCGTTCTGCTGTTGATGGGTTCCATCCAGTCAAACGAGGCCTTTGCCCAGCAGGCGGCCCCCCCTTCCGCTGGAGGCGCGCAGACCAATCCCACCGCTCCGGCTCCGCCGCAGGCTCAGCAGGTAGACACGACCGGCCGCGCCGGCATTCCTCAGGCGCCTGAGCCGGCGCATCCCGGCCCATTGTTTCTACGTGAGACAAATCGCGACTATTCGCAGCCTAAAAGCCACTTTCGGAACCCTATTGCACCGTATACGCCGATGAATTACGCGGCTCCGAGGCTCAGTAATACCCCTAAACTGGGCGATTTGCTCCGTGACGGTCGCATCTATTTGAGCCTTTCCGACGCTGTTTTGCTCGCTTTAGAGAACAATTTCGACATCGAAATCGCACGTGTCAACCTGGACATTGCGGACACGGACATCTTGCGGGCAAAGGCAGGCAGCACCCTGCGTGGTGTGTCCACGGGACTGGTAACGAATACGCTCGGCGGCACATCCTCGACCGTAACCGGCGGGGGCGGCCCAGGTGGCACCGGCACAGGTTCCGGCGGCTCGGGCACGGGTGCACAAGGCCTGGTGCTCAGCACCAACGGCGGTGGTCCGCTGCCGTTGAATCGCGATGGCCTGCTGACCGGCACCCTCCAGTACGAGGACCAGACCAGCCCGGGCGGTTCCGGCCTTGGTGGCGGCAGTTCAACGACAACGGGCACTGGCGGAACGGGAACCGGAACCGGAACCGGGACGGGCACTGGAACAGGTACGGGGACAGGGACGGGCACTGGAACCGGAACAGGAACCAGCACCAACCTGTTCAATGCAAACCCGACGGAAACCACCACCGGAACCTACAACTTCGCATACCAGCAGGGATTCATTACTGGCACCCAGTTGAACGTGTCCTTTACCAACTCGCGGGTGTCTTCATCGTCCACGTTGACGAGCTACCGGCCTAACTTTAACTCGGCGTTCCGCGCAACGGTGACGCAGCAGTTACTGCAGGGCTTTGGGCCGGGCATTCAGGGCCGCTTCGTTTTGCAGGCCAGAAACAATCGCCGCATTGCAGACTCGGCCTTTCGTCAGCAATTGATCTACACCATCACGCAGGTGGAAAGCATCTACTGGTCGCTCGTCAGCGCGTATGAGGATGTGCAGGCGAAGACTCGCGCGCTGCAGCAGTCGACACAGCTTGCAAAGGACAATCGCCGGCAGCTTGAGATCGGAACGCTCGCACCGCTTGATATCGTCAATTCTGATCAGGCCGTGACGACTGACCGTCAGTCGCTGACTACATCGCAGTCGAACCTGGAATACCAGCAGTTGCTGATGAAACAAGCAATCGTGCGTGATCTGAATGACGCGCAACTTTCCAGCGCGCCGGTGGTCCCGACCGATCGTGTCAGCCTGGAACGCCTCCAGGAAGAAGATATGCCAGTCGAAGATCTGGTCAAGCAGGCTTACATCAATAATCCGTCTATTGAGCAGGCCGCGCTCAACATGGAAAACAATAAGATCACCATTCGCGCTCAAAAGAATGGCTTACTGCCCATCCTGAATGCGTATGCTTTCTACGGTGGAACAGGCATCGCCGGTACGGTCAATCCAACTTCCACTATTTGTACGTCCAATCCGAATGTCGCAAACTGCGGCCTTACCAACGTGGGCGGCTACGGTACGGCTTTCGGAAACGGCTTCAACAATAGCGCGCCCGACAAGGGCATCGGTGCTACGCTGCAGATTCCCATCCGCAACCGCCCGGCGCAGGCCGATCAGGCGCGTTCGCAGATGGAGTACCGGCAAGCCCAGATGCGCCTGCAGCAGCTCTACACGCAGGTTCGTATCCAGGTGATCAACGGACAGTTCGCTTTGACCAAC
>CAXUEW010000159.1:0-3154 GCA_964250115.1 uncultured Terriglobus sp. | reverse complement strand
CTTCCGTTGTCGCATCGCAGGCTTCTCGCGACTATCAGGCGCAGGCGCTGGACGCGGAACAGAAGCGCTTTCGCCTTGGTGCTTCGACGACCGCAAACGTGCTGCAGCAGGAACGTAATCTCGCCACGGCGGACAACAGCCTGATCACCGCGACCGCAGTCTATGCGCGAGATCGCGCGACGTTGCTGCAGATTCTTGCAAATACGCTGGATCGTTACGGGGTGTCGTTGGAACAGGCGGCTGCCGGCCAGATCACGACGCAGCCTTCCATTCCCGGCCTGACCGCGCCGCAGGCTCCGGCTGCTCCTAAGCCGCTGACCAGCACGCCTGATCCATTGCCCCCGGATACCACTCGTCCCGCGGGCGGCAGCCCGTCGGGCATCACCGTTCCTTCCAATCCTGGCGCGCCGAAGTAGGCTCACCAACTTACAGCTTTCGGGCATGACTTCGGCCTTGCCGAACGTTAGATTTGACAGGACGGCTTCAGCCGCCTGAGGTCAGTTTTGCGAAGCTGACCTTCAGGGCTGAAGCCCCTTTCTTTTGCAGCCGAGGAGCGGCACAGCTAAAGCTGTGCCCTTTCGAAAGCAAGCTCTCGCACAACGGACTATGGATCAGGCACCAAGCTTGGCAGTCGTTTCTAACGCTTCAGGCACGGGTCTGATCAATCCTCGTTCTACCCGCCTTCGAGGTTGGGCGGCTAAACTGGTGCGATGTCCGATCCTGCATTGAATTCACTCGCAAACGCCTCCTCGGCCTATCTCCGTTCGGCCATGCACCAGCCGGTGCAGTGGCAGCAATGGGGCGAAGCCGCTTTTGCCCAGGCTGCGGCTGAGGACAAGCCGGTGCTGCTGGACATTGGCGCTGTGTGGTGTCACTGGTGCCACGTCATGGACCGCGAGAGCTATGAGGATGCGGAGCTTGCCGGGTTTATCAACGAGCACTTTATCGCGGTCAAGGTGGATCGAGATGAACGCCCGGATGTCGACACGCGCTACCAGGCCGCCGTTGCGGCCATCAGTGGACAGGGTGGCTGGCCGCTGACTGCCTTCCTCACGCCGGACGGCCGGCCTTACTTCGGCGGCACATACTTCCCGCCGGAGGAGCGTTACGGCCAGCCCAGCTTCCGTCGCGTTCTAATGACCATGGCAGCATCGTTCCAGCAGAGCCGTGGTGAAGTAGAAGAGTCGGCTAGCAGCGTCATGGAAGCCGTCGAACACAGCGAGACATTCACCGGAGCGCCAGGCGATCTCGAGCATCCAGCAGCCAGTCTTGCTTTGCTGGACAGACTGGTAGTGTCAGCACTGCGGCAGTATGATCCTGCCAATGGAGGCTTTGGATCGCAGCCAAAGTTTCCGCATCCCGCCGCCATCGATATGCTGCTGGAAACTGCGTCCCACCACGGACCGAATGCTGAAGCTGCACAAAATGCAGCGCTGAACACGCTGCAGAAGATGGCGCGTGGTGGCATCTTCGATCAGCTTGCGGGCGGATTTCATCGTTACTCCGTGGACGAGCGATGGGTGGTGCCGCACTTTGAAAAAATGTCGTATGACAATGCCGAACTGCTGAGGAGCTACACGCACGCCTTCCAGACGTTCGCCGATGCTGAATGTGCTGAGGCCGCGCTCGCGATCATGAGCTGGATGGATGCGTGCCTGAGCGATCGGGAGCGCGGCGGTTTTTATGCTTCGCAGGATGCCGACCTGTCGCTGGAAGACGATGGCGATTACTTTACGTGGAGCCGCGCCGAAGCCGCAGCGGTTCTCACCGTGGACGAACTGAAGCTTGCTGAGTTGTACTTCGACATTGGACCCGTTGGAGACATGAAGCACGATCCGGCGCGGAATGTGCTCTTCCGGCCGATGTCACTTCAGGATGCCGCGCACAAAGCGGGCATCGCACAGGAGGATGCAAAGACCCTGCTGCAGTCCGTTCGGCAAAAGCTTTACGCCACGCGCCTGCTGCGTCCGACTCCCTTTATTGATCGAACCATCTACACAGCGTGGAATGGCATGTGCATCTCCGCTTATGTTGAGGCTGGCCGCGTACTAGCGAAGCCGCAAGCCATTGCATTTGCGCGCAAGTCGCTAGACCGCGTTCTCTCTGCTGCGTTGCACGATGGCGTGGTGCAACATGTGGTTGCATACGGCGATGGACTTGCCGGGCAACCCGTCGCAGGCTTGCTGGATGATTATGTGTTTCTTGGGCATGCCTGCCTCCAAACGTGGGAGGCGACGGGCGAATCGAAGTACTACCATGCGGCGGAGAGTATTGCTGCCACCCTTCTGTCGCGCTTTTACGACGGCAGGGATGGCGGTTTCTACGATCGGGCGAGCAACGCGGCGGCTACCTTCGGTGCGCTGCATGCGCGACGCAAGCCTCTGCAGGATTCACCCACACCTGCGGGCAATCCGGCTGCGGCGGCGCTGCTGCTGCGACTGTATGCCCTGAGCGGCAACAGCGTCTATCGCGATAACGCTCAGGAAACGCTGGAATGTTTCGCCGGTGTGGTGGAACACCTGGGACTGTATGCCGCCAGTTTTGGCCTTGCGCTGGCTCGGCTGGCGCAGCCGTCTGTTCAGGTGGTGATCATTGGTGAGGGCAGTGAGGCGGCCGAGCTTGAGCAGATTGCACTCACAGGGTACTCAGTGAACAAGACGGTCATCCGGTTGAGGCGGTCGCAGTTGCGAGATCTGCCGTCTGCCCTGGCAGAGACATTGCCACATCTGCCGCTTGATGAAGGTGCCGTTGCCTTTGTGTGCGCAGGGCAAACGTGCCATCCGCCGGTTTCAGATGCTCTGGTGCTTGCAGACTTACTGGCGCATATGGTGCAGGCGTGAGGGTCTATGCCTTCGATAAATTCTCTTAGTCAATATTTACCGCGCAGGCAATGTGTGGATACTCTAGGCGTATCGACATATAGGTCTTTCTACTTGTTTGGCATATAGGTCTTTAGTTACTTGTTGTATATAGGTCTTTGTCTTGTTTGCGGCTTTAGCCGCCGAGGTAGAACAGAATCAGTTTTGCAACGCGGCTTTAGCCGCTGAGATCGGACTCTCGGCGGCTAAAACCGCGTCCATCAGATCGTTCTAGCTATCTCAGCGGCTAAAGCCGCAGGTTTGATCCGCAAATGTACTCGGCCTAATCCTCTGGA
>CAXUEW010000158.1:0-7766 GCA_964250115.1 uncultured Terriglobus sp. | reverse complement strand
ACCGCGTACATTTTCGGCGCGCTGCCATCCTGCTCGTACAACTCGCCGTGGTCGATAAAGGTGCCGACCGGGATGCGCTCGACCAGCTGCGGCACGCCGCCGACATGGTCGGTGTGGTAATGCGAGATCAGCACGGTGTCGATGCGCTGCACGCCAAGATCGTGTGCCGCCGCCACAATGCGATCGGCATCGCGATAGTTGTTGCCCGGCCAGCCGGTATCCACCAGCAGCGATTGCCCCGTGGGCGACACAAACAGCGTCGCCTGGCCGCCCTCCACGTCAATGGCCGCGATGTGCAGCTTGCCGTCGCCTTTGCCTGCCGGAGCGGCGAACGAAGCAGGTGTGAATGCGAAGGCGGACAGGAGCAGAGCGGCGGCAAAGCGTGCGGCGTTCATAGACAGGAAGCATACCGCGTTCTGGCAGACTCTGGCAGGCGCACGGGCGGGAGCAGCGCATCCTGCGAAGATGGGCCTCGCATCCGAAGAAGCATGAATCCTGATGAAATGAACACGCGCCCGGAATGTACCTTAGAAGCACCTGCGGACGCTGATGCGGCTCTGTCCCGGCGTGGCTTCCTTCGCACTGCCACCGGCGCGCTGGCTGGCGTCGCCTTAACAGCCGGTGCAGCGGCGCAGACCGGCAAACCGGGCAGCGAGACCGCCGTACAGCTCTCGCCCATCCATGCGTCGACCGACGCGCCGGAAAACGCGCCCGGCCCTTTTCTGCCGCCAAGCAAGCGAGTCGGATTCGCCGTAGTGGGCCTGGGCAGGCTGTCGCTCGACCAGATTCTGCCCGCGTTCAGCCGGTCTGAGTATTGCAAAGTCACCGCACTGGTAAGCGGAGACCGCGCGAAAGCGCTGAAGCTGGCCGCGCAATACGGCGTCCAAGAGTCGAACATCACCGACTACGCCGGCTACGAGAAACTGAAAGACATGCCCGGCGTGGACGTGATCTACATTGTGTTGCCAAATAGCCAGCACCACGAGTTCGTCCTGCGCGGCGCAAAGATCGGCAAGCACATCCTGTGCGAGAAACCCATGGCTAGCAGCAGCCGTGAGTGCGAAGAGATGATCGCCGCCTGCAAGGCCGCAAACGTCAAGCTGATGATCGCCTACCGCCAGCAGTACGAGCCGATGAATCGCACTCTGCAGAAGGCAGTCGCGGACAGCAAGCTGGGTAAAGTGCGGTCCATCGTGGCGTCGAATTCACAGAACCAGGGCGACCCAACCCAGTGGCGGCTGAACCGGAAGCTGGCCGGTGGCGGCAGCATGCCGGACGTTGGTATCTACTGCCTGAACGCGTCCCGCTTTCTGACAGGCGAAGAGCCTGATGAGGTGTTTGCAACCATCGTGCAGCCAAAGGACGATCCACGATTCAGGGAAGTGGAGGCACGCTGCGAAGTGATCGCACGCTTCCCCAGCGGCATGACCGCAAACTTCACCACCGCCTACGACGTGCACCGGTCCAACTTCATCCGCCTGGAAGGGACCGAGGCCATGGCAGAGATGGACCCCGCCTTCTCCTATCACGGCAACAAGTTGCGCTTCTTAAAGCTGGAGGACGGCAAAGAAGTGGAGATGACACCGTCCATCGAAGACAAGGACCAGTTCGCGCTCGAGATGGACCACATGGCACTGTGCACGCTGACCAACCAACAGCCACACACACCCGGCGAAGAAGGCCTGCAGGACCAGCGCATCATCGAAGCCATCTACAAATCCGCCGCAACCGGCCGCAGCGTAAAGCTCATGCCGCCAAGTGGCTCAACCCGAGGCCCTGCACTGCCGCCCATGCAGAGCTAGGAACCATTGCAGCAACGCAAAGAGGGACCGCGTGAGCGGTCCCTCTTTGCATGTTGAGTTCGCAGCCAGTTAGAAGTTCAGCTTCAACTGGAACTCCGCTTGTCGAGGAGCACCCTGCGAGAAGGTGCCTGCGCCACGCAGGGTACGCTTTGCAGCTAGTACTGGAAAGCTGTTCGCGCCGGTGAAGAAGTTTGAGTTGTTGTTGAAAGTTCCACCAGTGGTGGTGGTGTTCTGCAGGGTGCCGGTGTAGTTGCTGAAATTGCTGAAGTTACCGACGTTGTAGAACGCAATACCGGGCTCCAGGCTTAGACCCTCATGCAGCTTGTTGAAGCGGATGGGGTAGGAGAAGTTCACATCTACGGAACGGAAAGCAGGGTTATTATTACCGCGCGTAGTAGGCAGTTGCGCGATTGGCTGAATGACACCCTTGAGCGCCGTGAGCTGCGACAGGTTGACCAAGCCGGCGTTGATGAGCGCCTGTCCTGCTGGTGTTGCCTTACCTGCGTAGCTGCCGTTGAAATTAGTCACATACGCGCCCAGCGTGTCGGCCTTGATGTCATGCATGTAAGCGCCCTGATTGGTGCCCGGTGCAAGATCACCTGTGGTCCCGTCTCCCGTGAGATCGCTCTGGAAGATGTTGCCGCTCGCGAGCGAACCCGTGTCGAGTGTGAGGTTTCCAGGCAGTGCGGAGAAGAAATGGCCAATCACGCCAATCTGAGGACCATACTTCAAGCGGAATGAACCACCGAATGAAACTTGATGCTTACGATCCAGACCGTTACGTCCCATGTATAGCGTTGGGTTGTCGTTATCAAAGGCGAGTGATGAGAAGAACTGATCAGAGGATTGCAGGTTAGAGACGATGCGAGACAGATTGTAGGAAACCTGCAGATTAGCGGCGTCGATTCCGGGAGCGGGGTGGGAAGTACTCTGACGGTAAACCACCTGCAGCGCGTCGTAACCCGAACGCCCCGTGGGACGGATGAATGCACCCGACCCCAGATTCTGGTTGATGCCGGGGAAGGCAGCCGCACGTGACCTGCCTGCATAGGTGTAGTTGTTGCTACTGGTATAGGTCACGCCAGAATCAAGACCCTGACCGGCTAAGGTTGTGATATTCGCCCCCTTGCTGATGAGGCAGGTAATTGCCGGCTGTGACATAGCTACTGTCGTTACAGCGCCGCACGCGTTTGCAGTGCTGGCTGCATTGATAGCAAGCAATGCATTTGCCACGCTCAAGGTACGCGCTGCGCCGATGTGGTTCAGGTCAACACGCTGACCGATCCGCAGGGCAGTGTTGTGGATGTAGTCGGCACTGATAACGGCACCTTTGAAGAGTTCCCTCTGAAGACCAAAGTTCCACTGTTCCGAGTAAGGGGTCTTGTAGTTGGAAGCAAAGGTATTGGAAAAGTTGAGCCGAGCACCTTCGAAGTTGAGGTTCAGCGCAGGATTGGCTGCAGCATTTGCTTTGTAGTCGTTTGCGATCGCTGCAATCTGTGGGGCCGCTTGACCGATAGTCAAGTCCTGGCAGATCCGCTGATAAGGGGTGCCGTCTGGTGCGGTGGTGTGCACGGTGCCATCGGCATAGGTCACGTTGTAGCTGTTGCACAGACCAGTGTAGGTGGCGTAGCCGAAAGCATTCCGGACCAGAGGACCACGCGCATTCGTCTGGTTATTGAAGACGCTGCTTTCAAAGAAGATCCCGAAGCCGCCACGGAACACTGTTTTATGGTTTCCAGGGCTGTAGACGAAACCAAGCTGAGGCGCAAGGTTGGTCTTGGGCTGGTTTGGCCTGCCGATCAGCGATGAATCGATCAGCGAGGGCAACTGCGTTGTGGAAGCGAGCCCGTTGCAGACGTAGGACACGTTCGCTAGCAGGTCGCCGCAGGTAACCGGATTGAGGTCATTGTTTGCGCGGTTGGTATCAAGCGTGTAACGCACGCCAGCCTGCAACGAGAAGGATGGCGTGATCTTCCAGGAATCAGAGATGTATCCGGAAGCGCGCCACGAGGTCAGGCCGCCGACTTTGCTGCCAAACCCCGGCAGTTCCGTTGCACCCGCGAGGCCATTGGAGATGGTTACGCCTGCGGAAGAGATGTTATAGCCGTCAAGAGGATTTGTTGGGCATGCTGCCGCACCGATTACGCCACCGCAGCCGCGCTTGTTGGGATTGTTGGCTCCCCCCGATGGGTCAAGCACAGTCGAAACCGATTCACTCAGGAGTGGTGCCAGCGAATAGAACCCGGCGGCGCCGCCGCCCAAGATGCGGTTGATTGCCCCGCCAAACCGAATGTTATGCGAGCCCGCCGTGTAAGAACCGTCATAGCGGAACTGCTTGTCCGATTGCAGGGTCGCCTGCGGCGCGTTGATGTTGGGGCCGATGCGGAAGTTCTGCGCCGTGAAGTTTACGCTGACCGCAGGCACCGGATTATACACGCCAATGCTGGTTCCGTCCGTGATGAAGTTGTGGAACTTCTCGTAGGAGCCGCGGAAAGAGTGCGTGAGCTTGCCATGAGAGAAATCCGCGCCGAATGCCACACCGTACGTGTTATCGCGGTTGTTGTAGATCGAGTAGTTCGTACCGGTGTAAGACGAATCGACTTGGTAGCTGCCACGCGCGAAGTAGTGACCACCCAGGGGCCCGTTCAAGTCCAGCCGGGCCACAGAATATGTCTGCTTAAAAGGGCTTGGGATCGTGGGGTTGGCTACCGAGAACGGTGTGTTGGCAAAAAGTGAACCCAAGTTGTTCGGTGCCGCCTGCTGCTGCTGGATGCGCTCACTGTTGCCGAAGAAGAACAGCTTGTCCTTGATGATGGGACCGCCGACGCTACCGCCAAACTGGTTGCGTTGGAACGGCGGGCGGACCCTTACACCTGCAGCGTTCGGCGTGCTATTTGGGTTGGCGTAGAGCGCACGCCCATCCTGGAAGTTGTAGAAAAGCTCCCCATGAAGAGCATTCGTTCCCGAACGGGTAGAGACGAGCACTTGGCCCTGCGAGGTAACCTCACCCGAAACGTCCTGCGTGGAGCGGTTCAGCTGAAACTCATTGACCGAGCCCTGCGACACCACCATGATGGTGGTTCCAACGTACTCGTCGGTAATGTCCTGGCCGTCCAGCATGATGCGGGTGGTGCGACCCGACACACCGTTGACTGATACACCGGTATAGCCGGACTTGGTGGGATCGAAAGCGGTGCCATTCTGCAACTGAACGCCCGGCTCAATCTGGGCCAGATCAAGAAAGTTGCGACCGTTCACGGGCAGGCTTGCCACCTGTTCCCGCGTGATCACGTCACTGACGCCTGCCTGTTCCGTATTCACCTGGATATCGCCAGCGGTCACCTCGACCGTCTCAGACGACTGGCCCACCGTCAGCTTGAAGCTGCCCGGTGTCGCGGTTCCTGTCAGGATGCGTGTAGTCACTTCAGTCTTCTGGAAGCCGGGGGCGCTGATGGCGACGACGTACTCCCCTGGGTTTAGCGGTCCAATGCTGTAGAAGCCGGACTTGTCGGTGGTAACAGCTCTGGAGGTGCCTTCACCCTTGCTGGTGATTACTATATTGGCGCTGCCAACCGCCGCACCGGACGGGTCGGTGATGGTGCCCTGGATGGCGCCACCGTTGACCGACACGGCCTGGCCGTGAAGAGCGGAAACGCAGACAAGTGCCAGCGGTGCGGCGAACAAAAACTTCTTCATAGAACTGCCTCCTGAAATGGTGCAAAGCCGGAATCGGCGGGGGATGTGCGGCTATTCCTAGGAGGTCGCACCCTGGAAATAAGCTTGTTTAGATAAAACCTTGTTATTAACTCTAGTGAAATTGACCGGGGAGTCAAGGCGCTGTAACGCAGAATTGACGCCACTTTTGTGTCACGCACACCGTTTGGGGAACCAGCCGGCTGCCTGCTTGTGCGCGGCAGCGGTCAGGCCTGCCGCCATTCGCGCAGGGCACTCAGCACGGCCCGGCAGGCAGCCCATTCTCCCCGGCGGGCACGGTTGGCCAGCTTTAACAAGATAAAGACGGGAACGGAAAACCATGGCAGGGGAGAGTGGCGGCTGAGGAAGCGCATGCCGGAGACTGCGGTGATCTTCTCCATGAAGGGATCGCGCGACCCGTCCGTACTGGCGCTCTCCTTGTGCAACACCGCCGTGTCGGCTGCAAAGGCCAGCTTCCAGTCCGTGGCAGCCATCCGCAGGCAGAAATCGGAGTCGTCGTAGTACATAAAGTAGCCTTCATGCAGCAGACCGATCGCTCGCAGGACCTCTGCACGGATCAGAACGCTGGCAAAAGTCGCATAGGAATCACGGCCCGGCACGGTGGGTTGCAGGAAGTGGGTCGCTGTACCCAACCAGCGGCTGACGCGGCCACCGCCCCAGGCCTGCACCTCCATCGGGTGTGAGTGGTAGAGCAGAACGGTGCCGACGACCCCGGCATCGCTCTGCTCGTGCGCCGTCCGTGTGAGTTTTGCCAGCGTGTCCGGCGGGCACTCTGTGTCGTTGTTCAACAGCCAGATGAATTCCGCATCCGCATCCAGAGCCTGCTGCATGCCCAGGTTCGCGCCGCGCGCAAAGCCCAGGTTTGCCGGGCTTGGCAGGATGCTGAATGTGGTCCGGCAGGTTCTTTCCTCGCCGATCCAGGCGCTAAGTTCAACAATCGATTCATCCGTGGAGCCGTTGTCGACTACGACCACGTGCAGCGGCTGGGCGGTTTGGCAGGCAAGGGTGCGCAGGCAGGCAAGGGTATCCCGCCAGCCATTCCAGTTCACCACCACGCACACGACCATCCCTCCATGGTAAAGCGCGCAAACCTTAGTGAACAAAAGGCGAAAGCATTGGTACACTAAAGGTGCACGTATGGACCCTTTTGCCGCCACTTCGTCGCAGCAACAGCCGGACCGGTTCGGGTTCCTCCACGTGGACCTGAACAGCTTCTTCGCGTCGGTAGAGCAGCAACTGCATCCGGAATACCGCAACCGGCCGCTGGCCGTGGTGCCCACCTTTGCCGACACCACCGTCGCCATCGCCGCCAGCTACGAGGCGAAGGCGCTCGGCATCAAGACCGGCACAAAAGTCGGCGACATGAAGCGTATCTGCCCGGACATCATCATGGTGCACGGCAACCACACCACCTACGCTGAGTACTCCCACAAGATCTCCGCGGCTGTGGAATTGGCCTGTCCCGTCGCGCACACGCCGTCCATCGACGAGATGGTCTGCAAACTGATCGGCCGCGAGCAGGAGCCGCCGCGCGCACGCGAGATCGCACTGGCCATCAAGCAGAGTATCCGCGACAACGTGGGCGAGACGCTGCGCTGCTCCATCGGCATGGCCCCCAACCGCTACCTGGCCAAGATCGCCAGCGACATGCAGAAGCCCGACGGCCTCATCGGACTGCTGCCGTCACAACTGCCGCGAGCCCTGCTGCACCTGGAACTGCGCGATTTGCCCGGCGTGGGCGCGCGCACCGAACAGATGCTGATCGGCAAGGGCATCACCACCATGCCGCAGTTGCTGGCGCTGGACCGCGAAGGCATGCACAAGCTGTGGAACAGCGTCTGGGGCGACCGGCTGTACCACTGGCTGCGCGGTTACAGCACCGGCGACGACGGCGCTCCTGTGTCGGATGAAATACAGAAATCTCTTGGGCATTCGCATGTACTGGCGCCGGAGCACCGCACGCCGGAAGGCGCATGGGCAGTTGCCCACAAGCTCCTGCACAAGGCAGCCATGCGATTGCGCATGGAAAAGTTTCACACCACCACGCTCGTGCTCAGCATCAAGTTCGCATTGACGAAAGAGCAGGCAAAAGAAGCTGCAACAAAATCCCGGCAGCATGGATCGGGAGTCCGCACCCTGGGCTGGGCCATGGAAGCGAAGTTTGTTCCGTGCCAGGACACCGTGACGCTTCTGGAAGCCTTGCGTGGCTTGTGGAACCGTTGCCCACGCACCGACCTCTTTCAAAAGCCG
>CAXUEW010000157.1:6140-7770 GCA_964250115.1 uncultured Terriglobus sp. | reverse complement strand
CTTCGCGTGGAGTGTGCATCGCCCGCACACCATCATCGGATACGCGGTCGGTAACGCCATGAACATGGGCGTGACACTCGCGGTGTACGCTTCCATCTGCCGCGAGCTGGGCCGCCCGTTCATCTTTCCCGGCTCATCGGTGCAGTGGAACAGCCTGACGGATATGACCGATGCCCGCCTGCTCGCCCGTCACCTGACCTGGGCCTCCACAACGGACACCGCCCGCAACGAAGCGTTCAACATCGTGAACGGCGATGTGTTCCGTTGGAGCTGGATGTGGGAGCGCATCGCATCGTGGTTCGGGATCACCCCGTCTCCACTTTCAGGCGAAGGCACGCCCCTGGAACAACAACTGAGCGATGCAGACACCACCTGGCAGGAGATTGCAGCCAAGTACAGCCTTGCGGAATCAGACATACGCAAGCTTGTGTCGCCCTGGCATACCGACGCAGACCTGGGCCGCCCCATCGAGGTTGTGACAGATATGGGCAAGAGTCGACGGCTCCGCTTTCTGGACTACCAGCCAACGGACGACAGCTTCTTCGACTTGTTTGCAGCATTGCGCTCGGCCCGCATCATCCCGTAAACCTTTCTACTCCGAGATGGAAAAGGTGTAGATCTTGCCGGCATGGCTGATGCCGGGCGCGCCCGTTTGCGACGGCGCAAGTACACCGTACTCACCTTTGGCAAGGTCGCGTGGAACGGTAAAGCCGAACAGATGTTGCGACACTTTTCGCACCGGGATGTCCAAGGCGTCACGGTCTGTTCCTGACTCGGAATGAAAGACGTTGCCGGTCCTCACACGAAATTCGCGGCGGTCGCTCTTGGGCCGGAAACGCAGAATCACGTACTCCACTGCGTCCGTGTTGGCAGGTGCGAGGATCAGCATGTCCGTACCCGGGGACACCTTCAGCTTCGACTTTGGACCCGAAACAACACCGTTCTCATCCTTCTTCACGATGTTGTTGGTCACCAGGCTTTTCAGCGCGCCACCGTCGCGGTAGCGGACCAGTTCCGGCCCCACGGCCTCCCATGAGCCCTGCCGATTCTTGAAGTACACGCCCGGATCGTCGGTGTTGAACGATAGCGGCGCGACCTCAACCGGAGCAGGTGCCGGGTGCTGCTGCAAACCGCTGTTGCGCGCCAGCATGGCTGCAATTACGGCCTGCGAAACGCCTGCATCTTTCAGCGCAACCAGATCGTCCGGACCGGTCTCGTATTCACCGGGCTGCGACCGAACCGACTGCAGAATAATGTCATCGCCCAAGTCGGCCCGCGTCATTTTCACGATGGCATTGTTGTCCAGCAGCTTGTGCTGCACCGGCGCAGGCGCGGAGGTGTTGCCCTGTGCGGCAGCCCCTGAAAGCTGCGGCAATGGGCCTTCCACGGCGCCCTGCGCATGTAGCCGCGCACTGGCTAACGCGCAAAGCAGGAAGCACAGCATCATGTTCAGGCGGGCACTGGGCCGAGGTGTATGCAAACTTCCTCCGAGGCGCACGGGGTGCGGCTTTCCTTTTGACGAAGCGCATGGTGCGTCGTGTACCGCCAGGGTTATCGGCAGGCCGCGTTGGCAGCCTTTGGGAACGCCAGGAAGGTGATGGCGTGCGAAGCGAGCGTTGCGCTCCCCTCG
>CAXUEW010000157.1:2850-6130 GCA_964250115.1 uncultured Terriglobus sp. | reverse complement strand
ACCGCAACGCCGACGATCTGCGGCAAATCGTTGCCTCCGGACAGAACAAGTGGCTTGCCGTTCAGCAAAGCCTGCCTGCCGGTCAGTGACGCTGCGGTGAGTTCATAGCGCATTCCAGGTTGGGGCAGATCGATTGCAGCACCCGTGCCGCTAGCGTTCAGTGCAAGTAGAGCGACGCCGCCGGGCGTGCCGCGCAGGCAATGCGCATACAGGTAGACGTCGGCCTGCCGCGGCGTACCCGCGTCCAGCACCGTGGTTCCCATCAAACGCCGCCACAGCAGCGCCGACCAGTAGTTGGGGCGCGGATCGAGCGTGCGCGGGTCCAGGAGGGCATAGTCGCTGGCGGCAAGCGTGTTGTGCGCGACCATGCTGACACTCCGTTTGGCCAACGTTCCCAACTGGTTTAGGTAGCGGAAGCTGTCGAGAAATGTCGATGCCCAACGGTCGCCGCCGCAGGCCGTTTCGCCTGTCTCTGTGAGCCACACTTCCTTGCCGGGAAGGTATTGGTCGCGCAGCTTGGCGTAGAACGCCTGGACCAGGCCGGTGCGGTTCAGCCAATCGGGCGACAGCGCCTGTGACTCCTGCGTTCCGCCGCCCATCGCGGCGCAGCGCGATGAAACACCACCGTAGAAGTGGTAGGAAAACACGTCAAAGACGGGGGCGGTCGCCTTCAGCATGTCCACGCTGGGCAGAATCGCCAGGCCCGGCGGCCCCAATGGCACGCCTTCCCCGACACTGCCCGGCCCGAGGAACAAAGTGCCGGGTGCGTCCTTACGGAGAAAGGTATTGAACACGGCAACGTCGCGGCCAAACGCAGCGCCGTCATAGCCCTTGGGCGCACCGCCCATCTGCGCGAACGAGGGTTCGTTCATGAACTCGGTCGCAGCGATTTCACCGCCGGCCTGTCGCGTATACGCGAAGAACTCCCGCGCCTGGTCGGGCTTCCACAAGCCCTGCGCATCGCGCGTTCCCGGGCTGGTTGCGACGGAGGTTACGATCTTCGCATCGACCGCCTTTGCAAAGTCGATCACGCCCTTCCACTGCGCGCGTGTCAGCACGCCGCTGAAGCCTTCTGGTGGCGTGGCAGGTGCCGGGGCGTCGCTGTTGTGGAAGTATGTCGTGTTCTGCCACGTGCCGCTGACGCGCACATACGCCGGTCCTAACGCAGCCGCCAGCTTGCGCAGCTTCCCACTCGCCAGGTCGATCGGCGGCCGGTACTGAAACAAAGAAGGATCGACGCCGGTGGGCTGATTGCCACCCTGCGGCGCGCTTGCACGCTGCGCGTCCACCTCGTCATAGGGCTTCCAGAAGCGACCGCCGGTCACCTCCACCATCTCCACGTTGTACGACTGAAAACGGTCGCTGACCTTGCCCACACGCGGCATGGCACCCGGCTGTACACGAATGGATGAGACCTGCTGAGCCTGCGCGTGATGATCTGCGGCGAGAGCCGTTAGCAAAAGAAGGGGCAGTAAAGAAGAGCGCATCATGTCAGATCTCGCGGCGTGTTCGAATTTGGTCTGGCCCATGCTAATCTCCTACCGCATCGAAGCGAAACACGAACACTCATTTCCGCGTGCAAAGGCACCTTCGGTTGCCGCTGCTATGCGGAACCCGGTATACACATGGTTGCTCGTGAAAGGCACACGCATCATGAACCGGCGAGAGCTCATCCAAACTTCCGCGCTGGCCCTGGCCGGCACCACCCTGCCCGTCTTTGCGGAGGAGCCCACACTGAACGACCACGCTGACGTCTCCCGCACCAACTGGTCGAAGAACCTGCGCTTTGGCACCGATCGCGTTTACGCGCCGGCAAATTTTGCTGAGGTACGGGAGATCGTTCTGCAATCTCCACGCGTGAAGCAGCTTGGATCGCAACACTGTTTCAACAACATCGCCGACAGTCACGACGCACAGATTTCGCTGCGTTCCCTGAAGGGGATCGAGATCGATCATGCCGCGAAAACCGTCACGGTAGGTGCGGGCGTTCGGTACGGCGAACTGGCACCTGTGCTGGACAAAGCAGGCTTTGCGCTGCACAATCTCGCCTCGTTGCCCCACATTTCCGTCGGCGGGACCATCGCGACTGCGACGCACGGCTCCGGGGTCAGGAACAAGAATCTTTCGACTGCCGTGCGTGCGATAGAGATGATCGCCGCTGACGGCAGAACGGTGACGCTCTCCCGCGATCGGGACGGCGAACAGTTTCGTCTGGCCGTCGTGCACCTCGGAGCGCTGGGCGTCCTGACGCGCGTGCAGCTCGATTTGCTGCCGCGCTTTGACATGTCACAAACGGTGTACCAAAACATGTCTTTTGATCAGCTGGAGAACGGTTTAAACGCCATTATGGGAGCCGGTTACAGCGTTAGTTTGTTCACAAACTGGCAGAAAAACACTGCCAGCGAGGTCTGGATCAAGGACAAAATCGTGCAGGGAAGCGTTCAAAAGGTGCTTCCAAAGCTGTTTTACGGTGCAACTTTGCAGACCGAAAAACTGCACCCCATCGTGGGCAACAAGGCCGAGGCATGCACCGACCAGATGGGAAGCGTTGGTCCCTGGTACCTGCGCATGCCCCACTTCAAGATGGAGTTCACACCATCCCACGGCGAAGAACTGCAGACGGAATACTTCGTCGACCGCAAAGACGGCTATCGCGCCATACGGGCCGTAGAGAAGCTACGCGATGAAATCACGCCGCACCTGTTCATCACCGAACTGCGCACCATTGCCGCCGACGACCTGCCCATGAGCATGGCCTACTACCGCGACTCGCTCGCGATCCACTTCACCTGGAAGCCAGAGGAAGTGGTTGTGCGCAAGTTGTTGCCGAAGATTGAAGCAGCCCTGATGCCTTTCAACGCACGCCCACACTGGGGCAAAATCTTTGAAATGCCCGGCAGCTACCTGAAGCAGCAATACCCGGCAATGGCGCAATTTCGAGAGATGGCCTCGAAACTCGACCCAAACGGCAAGTTTCGCAATGACTACCTGAACCGGAACATCTTCACCGCTTAAGAGTTGCTGACCGTCCAGCCATCATTAGACTGGACGGTCCAGTGAACCATGACACGGCTGCAAGCCGAAAGCCGCTGCCTGCCCTGGATAAGCTTTCTACGCGGAATTCTCCATGACGGTAGATAACCCACTTGTATTAGAGCTTACCGCCTTGCCGCAGCAGCACCTGCGCGCTTGGGAACTCGTGTCACCGATCCATCCGGCATCACGATGTACTTGTCCCCGGTGACTTCCTCAAGGTACGCGTTGGTGGTGCCGACCCGCG
>CAXUEW010000157.1:0-2840 GCA_964250115.1 uncultured Terriglobus sp. | reverse complement strand
GTCAGGACAAAGTGCTTGCCGTCACCTTCATCCTGCACGGGAGACTTGGAAGCGGGCGGCGGTGCCGGAGCAGCCGCGGCAGCCACTGCTGGTGTGGGAGCAGGCGAGCCCCCGGCAAAGGCTCCGCCGGTATACGGCTCAATTTTGCCAGTCTGACGAAAGTGAATGTACTCCGGTCCTTTGATACCCGCGACGCACTGCGAGTAAGCGTCAAGACCCACCTGCTGGCTGCTGCCCGTGGTGCTGGCAACGGCCTCGCTGTTGCGCTCCGTGCGCTGCGTCGCGCCGGTGGCGGCGGCTGTCTGGGCACCGTTGTTGTTGCCCCGGTTCCACCATCCGCCGTAGGTATTACGCGAGATCGCGCTGGTGGCAATGCCCGTAACACCGGTGACCGCGCCCTGCTTCATCTTGTCGTTGTCCTGCCCATGTTCGCGCTTGTGCAGGGTGTCCTGCTCGGTTGCGAGTTGCTGGTTCGTCTGGTCGCGGCAGCCTGCCATCTGCTGTGCGGTAATGGGCATCATCTCCATGGTGATGCCGTCTGCGGGGGCGGCCTGGGGTGCCTGTGCGTAAGCAGCGGATGCGGCAATCAGGCAGGACAGGGCAAGAGGGGCGGACACAGTACGAACCATCGCGAAAACTCCTAACGTACAGGGCGTAAGTTCCCGGCGGCTGAAGTTCGCCCCTGTAGGTGATGCCGCCAATCTTAGTCCTGCGCGGGTAGATCAACAACCTTTTTGTGTGACTTTTTCCGCCGCTGCTCGGCACTGCCAGCCAACGATCCGGACCATTCCGCCTGCCTGCGCTGTGCTAAAGTTATCTTCAGCGCTGCGCTCCGTTGGCAGCGCAGTTTGTTGTCTGGTATGTGGTTGGGCCGGTGCTGGATTTTGCACCTGGTCAGGTGGGCTGGCGTAGCTCAGCCGGTAGAGCATCTGATTTGTAATCAGAGGGTCGGGGGTTCAAATCCCTTCGCCAGCTCCAATCCCCAATCTTCACGTCAGGCAGCAAGGGTATGCACAGGTGGCCGAGTGGTTAATGGCAGCAGACTGTAAATCTGCCACGCAACGCGTTACGGAGGTTCGAATCCTCCCCTGTGCACCATGACTTTGTGGTGAGTTTTGACAATGGATGCACCGGGATCACAGCAGCGGATGATCATTGCCCTGCTGGTAATTTCCGGGGCGGCCGTCGGGGTGGCGTATACGATAGAGCCTGGCAGGTACCGGGCGCTGGCGTGGGTGCTGTTGGGGTTTTTCGCGTTTCGCGTGCTGATCGGGCGGTTGCAGCGGCAGCGGGCAGAACGTGGGTAGATGCTGATGTAGCTCAGTGGCAGAGCACTCCCTTGGTAAGGGAGAGGTCGAGGGTTCAAGCCCCTCCATCAGCTCCAGATTTGCTCTTAGCTTTGGCTCGGAGCTTGATTGCAAGCTGAGAGCAGCGGCATATGGAGCGCTCAGGCTTTCGGAAGGTACGGGCTTCAGCCCGTACACATGAAGCGCAGCAGAAAAGAGGGCTTTAGCCCCTGAGAGGAAAGCCAAACCGCGGGAGTAACTCAGTGGTAGAGTCACAGCCTTCCAAGCTGTTGGTCGCGGGTTCGATCCCCGTCTCCCGCTCCAAAAGATTTTCAGTATTGAGGATTGCAGAAACGCAATGTACGAGCAGGCAGCAATCGCGGTAGAGAACCACCAGGTCTTCCACTCAGTAAAGGGTGCCATCGATGCTGCTTTCTCGTCCGGCAGCGTTGACAACTTTCTTCGATCGCTGGAGCGTGGCAAGTTTCGCATTCGCGATTTTGAGGAAATCGCAGGCGCAGGCAAGCTGGGAACGCATGTTGCCAGCGAATACAAGCAGTTGGGTGACGGCGACCAGGGCATGATCCGGGAACATTACCTGAGCACGCTGGAAAAGGTTGATCCGGACCTTCGCGGCAAATACCTTAAGGTCTACGCCTACTATTGAGTTGCATGCATACTGACTTCCAAATTGTGACGGCGGGCATTCCTGCAACGGCAGACGAGTGGCTCCGTGCGCAGGAATTGCCTGAAAGCCAGCTGCCTCAGTTGACCGAGGCCGACCGTCCTCGGGTTCGGCGGCGCTGGATGTCGGACCTGCAGTACCGTCGCCATCTTGCATTGCGGCAGTTTGCAACCGAGCGTGAGAAGGCGGATGCGGAGGCACTTGGACGACGCATTCAACGCCTGCTGGCCGGCTACAGCGAAGGCGTCCTTGAAGCGCTTGTGAGGCGAGGGCAGGCGTATGAGTGGGAGGCTAGAGTACGCCTCAGTCAGAATGGCCAAACCGTTCTCAGAACCTTCATCGTTACGAAAGATGGTTTGGCCATGGACGAGGCAACTTTTGCTGACGCGTTACAGCATATTTTGCAGACTGATGCTGCAATGCGAGAAGCGGTTTGAATCCTTGGACACAAAATGAGGTTACCCTTGCTCTCACAACCAGCGGGCTAGCTATCTGTTCTGATCTTCCGGGTGAGGATGCGTGGAAGACGGTCTTCGTGGAATCTGCTGATGAACTTGGATTATGGGTCGTCGTGGACAGGCCTGCACAAGGAAGGCTGACGTTGAGGCTAATACGATGGGAACACCTTGAGTCGGCTCAGGTAGACATGATCACGACGCTACCAAGCACGCCTAAGAACGTCATTGGCTTCCACATAGTAGGCCGGAGCTAACTTATAAGTTTTCCTGGGCTTGGAGCCGCGCGGTGCGGCAGCCCCTACCTGTTCTAAATCATCTTTCAAGCCGCCTGGCAAACGGCTTATCAACTCAGGAGTAATACCATGGCGAAGGAAAAGTTTGACCGTTCCAAACCGCACGTGAATGTTGGAA
>CAXUEW010000156.1:0-7782 GCA_964250115.1 uncultured Terriglobus sp. | reverse complement strand
AGCTGCCGCCATCGCGAAGAAGTTTGACGGCGTGGCCACAGTCGAAATCAAGTAAGCACGCAAGGCGGCTCCCGGCACAAGCCGGGAGCCGTTTGTGTTGTCTGCTGGTTGCATCTTTTCCAGGAAAAAGTTATTCTTACGTTTGAAGACGACCGCCCTGCGTGGGACTGCTTAACGGCGCGACGGTTAGAACCAAACACATTCGAACTTCTCCGGCTCACATGAGAGCCGGCCACGGCAGACCTCGGGCGGCGGGGGTTTGCGGTGCAGTCAGGCTTCACGAGCGGCAGCAACCCTGAGGCGGGGCAAACCTCAAAGGGCGGCAGATATTCTTCTACATCAGAGTTCAGTGCAAAAGTCGGATCTTGCGCTCACGGGCCTTCCTGTCCCTGTGGGCGTTTCGGCGTCTTGCAGCGCTTTCAAGCGAGAACCGCAGTTCGCGCAACCGGAAGCCTAAGCACAGGAAAGTACCGGAACATTTCTGTAACACACTGGGCATCGCCCATCTTGACGCGCGCAGGGTTCTCACCGAGGTAGAGCCGCTGCAGAAGTGAAGCGCACATCACCCAGGGAGCAGCCGCCCACACGGCCAGCTCCCCGCTCTGAAATCAGGTACCGCATTCTATGCGGCTGCCAGTCTGCCAGAGGCCTCGGCACGAATAAGGGGAGTCACCACGCATGGCAACTTCAACAGAAACGCGCGCGCTTCGCAGCCGTCTCGATTTCTCCAAAATTCCAACCGCAATCCAGATTCCAAACCTCATCGAGGTCCAGCGCCGCAGCTATGAGCGATTCCTTCAGATGGACAAGCTGCCGCAGGAACGTGAAGATAACGGCCTGCAGTCGGTCTTCACCTCCGTCTTCCCGATCACCGACTTCCGCAACGTGTCGGAGCTTGAGTTTGTCGATTACTCCATCGGCAACTGGGAGTGCAAGTGCGGCTATATGAAGGGTCTGAACCACCTTCGGACAGCCTGCGGCAACTGCGGCCACATGGTCATTACCGACCCGTTCCACGCGGGCGATGTGCTGTGCCATTTCTGCGGTACCTACAACAAGAACACGCCCGACTTCTGCACCAAATGCGGTGACCCGGTCGGCCTGCAACTGAAGTATGACCAGGCAGAGTGCGAAGAGCGCGGCATGACCTATGCTGCACCACTCAAGGTCACCATCCGCCTGAAGATCTACGACAAGGACCCGGAAACCGGCGTCAAGACCCTGCGCGACATGAAGGAGCAGGAAGTCTTCTTTGGCGACATTCCACTCATGTCGGCAAACGGCACGTTCATCGTCAACGGTACCGAGCGTGTCATCGTGTCGCAGTTGCACCGCTCGCCCGGTGTCTTCTTCGAAACGGCGAACAACCGCAGCTACTTCCTCGGCAAGATCATTCCGTACCGCGGTTCGTGGGTCGAGTTCGAGTACGACCAGAAGAACATTCTGTACGTCCGCATCGATCGTAAGCGCAAGTTCCTGGGCACCATCTTCCTGCGCGCGCTCGGCCTGCGTACGGACGAGGAGATTCTCAAGACCTTCTACACCGCAGATACCATCAGCCTGCGCGACGGCAAGATGTTCTGGAACGTCACGGGCGAAGGCACTGCAACGAACCTGACTGGTATCAAGCCGGCCAACGCCCTGTCCGGCACCGACGGCACAGAGATCGTGGCCGCGGGCCGCAAGATCTCCACCTCGCTGCTGGCCAAGCTGCGCGCGGGCGGCGTCACGGAAGTGGAAGTTGCCAACAGCGATTTCGACGCCGCGATCTTCGCCGCCGACGTGGTCGACCTGACCACGGGCGAACTACTGTATGAAGCCAACCAGGAAGCCACTGCGGACAAACTGCACAAAATTGCGCAGACCGGCTGCACCGGCTTTGAGGTCTTCTTCCCTGAGAAGGACGACGTCGGCAACATCATCACCAACACGCTGAAGCGCGACTCCGTCCGCAAGCCTGAGGAAGCTCTCATCGAGATCTACCGCAAGCTGCGCCCGGGCGATCCGCCAACGCTGGACACTGCGACTGCGCTCTTTGAAGGCATGTTCTTCGATCCGCGCAAGTACGACTTCTCGCGTGTGGGCAGGCTGAAGTTCAACATCAAGTTGTACGAAAGCCAGGACGCAACCAACCTGGACAAGCGCACGCTTACGCCTGAGGACTTTTACGGCACCATCCGCTACCTGCTCAAGCTGCGCCGCAACATCGGCCTCGTTGATGACATCGATCACCTTGGCAACCGCCGCGTCCGCGCGGTCGGCGAGTTGATGGAGAACCAGTTCCGCATTGGCCTCGTCCGCATGGAACGCGCCATCAAGGAAAAGATGAGCGTGTACCAGGAAATGTCGACAGCGATGCCGCACGACCTGATCAACGCCAAGCCGGTTATGGCCGCGATTCGCGAGTTCTTCGGATCGTCGCAGCTCTCGCAGTTCATGGACCAGACCAACCCCCTGTCGGAGATCACGCACAAGCGTCGTCTCTCCGCGCTTGGACCGGGCGGTCTGTCACGCGAACGCGCGGGCTTTGAAGTCCGCGACGTCCATCCGACCCACTACGGCCGTATCTGCCCGATTGAAACGCCGGAAGGCCCGAACATCGGCCTCATCTCGTCACTGTCGTGCTTCGCGCGCATCAACGAGTACGGCTTCATCGAGTCGCCCTACCGCAAGGTCAAGGACGGCCGGGTGGTTGACTATGTCGCCGTCATTAACGCCGGCGAGAGCGGCATGCGCCAGGGTGATCCCATCGAGATCAACGAGGCGCACGCCCTCAAGCAGCAGTTGGCGAAGGATGGCAAGCGCGTGCTCGAAACAGAGCCCTTCAGCTTCTACCTGTCGGCGTGGGAAGAGGATCGCCACACCATCGCCCAGGCCAACATTGACCTGGATGAGACGGGCAAGCTGACCGAGGACCTGGTCAACGCACGCCGTCAGGGTAACTTCGTGCTGGTGCCGCAGGCAGAGGTCGATTACATCGACGTCTCGCCGAAGCAGCTCGTCTCCGTGGCCGCATCGCTCGTGCCGTTCCTTGAGCATGACGACGCGAACCGCGCTCTGATGGGTGCCAACATGCAGCGGCAGTCCGTGCCCCTGCTGGTGGCCGAGGCGCCGTTTGTCGGTACCGGTATGGAAGGTGTTACCGCGCGCGATTCCGGCGCTGTGATCCTTGCGCGCCGTAACGGCATCATCGATTCCGTCGACTCCGAGCGCATCATTGTGCGTGTCGAAGGCGAACACCACCCCATGCAGATGTCGCGTGAGGTTGGTTCGGACATCTACCAACTCACGAAGTTCAAGCGCTCCAACCAGAACACCTGCATCAACCAGAAGCCGATCGTTCGCAAGGGCGACCGCGTGGTCAAGGGGCAGGTCATTGCAGACGGTCCGTGCACGGAACAGGGAGAGCTTGGCCTTGGCCGTAACGTGCTGGTCGGCTTTATGCCGTGGCGCGGTTACAACTTCGAAGACGCGATCCTGATCTCGGAAAAGCTTGTCCGCGAGGACTACTACACCTCGATTCACATCGAGGAGTTCGAGATCGAAGCGCGCGACACGAAGCTGGGACCGGAAGAGATCACGCGCGACATCCCCAACGTGTCAGAGCATGCTCTGCGCGACCTGGACGAGTCGGGCATTATCCGCATCGGTGCAAAGGTTGGTCACAACGACATCCTCGTCGGCAAGGTAACGCCCAAGGGCGAAACCCAGCTGACGCCGGAAGAGAAGTTGCTGCGTGCCATCTTCGGTGAAAAGGCCGGTGATGTACGGGACGCTTCGCTGACGTGCCCTCCTGGTATCGAAGGCACTGTCGTCGACATCCGCATCTTCTCGCGCAAGGGCCAGGAAAAGGACGAGCGCGCCAAGAGCATCGAGCAGGAGCAGATTGAAAAGCTGGAGAAGAACCTGGCCGACGAAATCCGCATTCTGACCGACGAGCGGCTGAAGCGCCTGGAAGCCATTCTCGGTGGCAAGGAAGTGCAGGCTGATCTCCACGACGAGCGCACCAACAAGAAGCTGCTGACCAAGGGCGACATCCTCGACCGCGACACCATTGAGTTGATCTCCACGCGCAACCTGAAGCGTATTCGCTACGCCGACAAGGACCCCCGCGTGAATGAGCAGATCGACGAAATCGAGGAGATGACCTCGCGCCAGATCGATGTTCTGCGCAAGATCACCAACGATAAGATCGGCAAGCTGCAGAAGGGCGATGAACTTTCGCCTGGCGTCATCAAGATGGTCAAGGTGTACATCGCGATGAAGCGCAAGCTGTCTGTCGGCGACAAGATGGCAGGCCGCCACGGGAACAAGGGCGTCATCGCACGCATCCTTCCCGAGGAAGACATGCCGTACCTGCCGGACGGCACACCGGTCGAAATCGTCCTGAACCCGCTGGGTGTACCTTCGCGTATGAACGTCGGTCAGATCCTCGAAACGCACCTGGGCTGGGCCGCGCACACGCTGGGCAAGATGATTGCCGAGCAGGCTGCACAGTTCGAGACTGCCAACGAGATTCGCGAGCTGTTCAAGGCGCGCTTCAAGGACACGGCGGCGCTCACGCAGTTGCTGGAGCTCGACGACGAGATGACGGTGCGTGTCGCGGCCGGCATGAAGAAGGGCATCTGGTTCGGCACGGCGGTCTTTGACGGCGCGCGCGAAACAGAGATCAAGGCCCTGCTTGCAGCGGCAGAGTTGCCCTCCAGCGGTAAGTCTGAATTGTTCGACGGAATGACCGGCGAACCGTTCGAACAGCCCGTCACGGTGGGCTACATCTACATGCTGAAGCTGTCGCACTTGGTGGATGACAAGATCCACGCTCGTTCGATCGGGCCGTACTCGCTCATCACGCAGCAGCCGCTGGGTGGCAAGGCGCAGTTCGGCGGACAGCGCTTCGGCGAAATGGAAGTATGGGCGCTGGAAGCGTACGGCGCGGCATACATCCTGCAGGAGCTGCTCACTGCCAAGTCTGACGATGTCTTCGGCCGTACCAAGATCTATGAAGCCATCGTGAAGGGCGAGGCAGCGATCGAGCCCGGCGTGCCGGAATCGTTCAACGTGCTCATCCGCGAACTGCAGTCACTCTGCCTCGACGTGGAACTGGTCAAGCAGGAGGATCTGAAGAAGATCCCGATGCTGCCCATCGCAGCCGCAGCCGACTAATCCATCACGTTTGTCATCCCGTAGCGAAGCGCAGGGCTGATCTAGTCAAGAAGCTTTGCAAGACAAGGCATGCGGCCCGCCCCAAGTGGCCGCGAACAGCAGCACCAACAGCAGGACCGGCCACCGCGCCGTAAACCCTGCACGGAGACGAACCACATGTTCCGTTCCAGCCCATTTGAACTGTCCGGCCCTATCACCGACTTTGACGCGATTCGCATTTCTCTAGCATCACCAGAGAAGATCCGTTCGTGGTCGCATGGTGAAGTCACCAAGCCCGAGACCATCAACTACCGCACCTTCAAGCCCGAACGCGATGGCCTGTTCTGCGCCCGCATCTTTGGACCCATCACCGACTGGGAATGCCTCTGCGGTAAGTACAAGCGCATGAAGCACCGCGGCGTTATCTGCGACAAGTGCGGCGTTGAAGTCACGCTGTCCAAGGTCCGTCGTGAGCGCCTCGGCCACATTGAGCTGGCATCGCCCTGCTCGCACGTCTGGTTCTTCAAGGGCCTGCCGTCGCGTATCGGCCACCTGCTCGACATCTCGCTGCGTGAACTGGAAGCCGTTCTGTACTTCGAGTCCTACGTCGTGATCGATGCAGGTGATGCGCCCGTCAAGGAGCGCGAAATCATCAAGGACGAGACGCGTTTCCGCGAACTCGACCAGCAGTACCGCCCCTCCGGCTTCAAGGCCATGATGGGTGCGGAAGCGATCAAGGAACTACTCAAGCGCGTTGAGATCGAAGAGCTCGCCATTGAAATGCGCGAGAAGATGAAGGTCGAACAGAGCCTGCAGAAGAAGCTGAAGTACGCAAAGCGTCTGAAGGTTGTCGAGGCGTTCCGCCGCTCGGACAACAAGCCGGAGTGGATGATTCTCGACGTGATCCCCGTGATCCCGCCTGAGCTGCGCCCGCTGGTGCCGCTCGATGGTGGCCGCTTCGCCACGTCCGATTTGAATGACCTGTACCGCCGCGTCATCAACCGCAACAACCGCCTCAAGAAGCTCATGGACCTCCATGCGCCTGAGGTTATCGTGCGCAACGAAAAGCGCATGCTGCAGGAAGCGGTTGACGCCTTGTTCGACAACGGCCGCCGTGGCCGCGTTCTGCGCGGTGCAAACAACCGTCCGTTGAAGTCGCTCTCTGACACCCTCAAGGGCAAGCAGGGCCGCTTCCGTCAGAACCTGCTTGGCAAGCGCGTGGACTATTCAGGCCGTTCCGTCATCGTCGTTGGTCCGGAACTGAAGCTGCACCAGTGCGGCCTACCGAAGAAGATGGCGCTTGAGCTATTCAAGCCGTTCATCTATCACCGCCTCGAACAGACCGGTCACTGCACCACCATCAAGCAGGCCAAAGAGATGGTGGAAATGCAGGAGCCCATCGTGTGGGACATCCTGGAAGAAGTCATCAAGGACCACCCGGTCCTGCTGAACCGCGCACCCACACTCCATCGCCTCGGTATCCAGGCGTTTGAGCCGGTGCTGGTCGAAGGCAAGGCGATCAAGATCCATCCGCTCGTCTGCACGGCGTTCAACGCTGACTTCGACGGTGACCAGATGGCCGTCCACATCCCCCTGTCGCCTGAAGCACAGGTCGAAGCATCCGTTCTGATGCTTGCGGCGCACAACATCCTGTCGCCGGCATCCGGCCAGCCCATCACCGTCCCAACGCAGGATCTCGTTCTCGGTCTGTACTACGTGACCAAGGCCAAGGTCGGCGCCAAGGGTGAAGGCCGCGTGTTCGCCAACATCGAAGAAGTGCTGATGGCGCTCGAAGCCAAGCAGGTGGAGACGTTGACGCCTATTCGTCTGCGCCACACCGGTCCCGTGCTCGACCTGACCACCGCCTACGACGACCAGGACCTGACCCACACCGAAGTAGTGGAGTACAACAAGCAGTTCATCTCGACGACGGTCGGTCGCGCCATCCTGAACGATGCACTGCCTGAAGGCATGCCGTACATCAACGGCCTGCTCAAGAAGAAGGGCATCGGACAGCTCATCAACTACTGCTACCTGAACCTTGGCCTTGAAGTCACGGTAAAGGCGCTCGACCGCATCAAGGAACTCGGCTTCCATTACGCGACGCGTTCGGGCTTGTCCGTAGGTCTGGACGACATGGTCATCCCGGCATCGAAGTACACCGTCGTGCACGAGGCCGAAAAGCAGGTCATCGCCGTGCAGCAGCAGTACCTTGACGGTGCGATCACGAATGGCGAGCGCGGCAACAAGGTGATCCAGATGTGGTCTGGAGTCACCGAGCGCGTAGCTGACGAGATGTTCAACAACATGAAGCAGGCCGACAAGGAAGGAGCCATGAACCCGATTTACATCATGGCCGACTCCGGTGCGCGTGGTTCCAAGCAGCAGATTCGTCAGCTCTCCGGTATGCGCGGTCTGATGGCGAAGCCCAGCGGTGAAATCATCGAAGTGCCCATCACGGCAAACTTCCGTGAAGGCCTCACCGTGCAGCAGTACTTCATCTCGACGCACGGCGCGCGTAAGGGCCTTGCCGATACCGCACTGAAGACGGCCGATTCCGGCTACCTGACCCGCCGCCTTGTCGACGTGGCACAGGACGTCATCATCACGGAGTCCGACTGCGGAACCACCAAGGGCATC
>CAXUEW010000155.1:6337-7798 GCA_964250115.1 uncultured Terriglobus sp. | reverse complement strand
CATGAAGGGCAGGCGGCGCACCAGCCGGGCCAGGCGCTGCAACAGGCCATCAACGCGCAGAACGGCACTATCGACCCAGCCACCGGGCGCCCCTACACCTATTCCCAGTACACCCGCGCTATCGGGCAGGAGTTCACCACCTCGCGCGTCGTCAGCCAGGGCTATTTTCTGCAGGACGACTGGCGTATCAACAGCCGCTTGAAGCTTACCTACGGCCTGCGCTACGAAGTGTTCGTGCGACCCAGCGGATTGCTGAATTCCAACTATCCAGCGACGGGTACCATTCCTCAGGATTACAACAATCTGGCACCGCGCCTGGGCATCGCGTATGACCCGGCGGGTGACGGCAAAACCGTGATTCGCGGCGGCTACGGCCTCTACTACAACACCACGGTCGCGCAGACCTTCAACACCTTTGTGCGCGGCAACGGCGTCGCCGTGCGCAACCTGACGGTAACGCCCACCCAGGCAGGCGCACCCGCCTTCACGCGTGACGCCGTGCCCACGCCTGCAAACGCGGCCTTGCTGCCGTCTGATCTGTACGTCTTTGCACCAAGCTTTCGAGACCCCATGGTGCATCAGCACTTCGCAACGGTGGAGCGGCAGCTTATGCGCGACCAGTCGCTTGCCGTTTCCTACTTCGGCAATCGCGCCGTGGACCTGCCCTATGCGACCCTGTCGAACCTGGCTGTCACAGGCACTGCCCCGAACGGTGGGCCGCAGTATGGCGGCACCACGAACCGCCCAAACACGGCATTCGGCAACATTTACACCGGGACCTCGTCCGGCTACCAGAACTACAACGGCTTTCTGCTTGTCTTGACGCAACGCGCGCGCCACGGCTTGAGCTTCCAGGCGGCATACAACCTGCAGCGAGTGCGCGGACTTTCGTATGTCAGTCAGGGCAATGCTTTTGGAGTCCTTACCACTTCCAGCAATCCAGCGAATCCGTCCCAGGATGTTGGCCCCGGCGACTACAGCCAGCCCAACCGCTTTACGTTGACGGCCGTTTACAACACGACCTTCCCTGTCAGCAATGCTGCCGCGCGCTTTGTGAACGGCTGGATTGTGACTTCGCGCATGGTGGCGCAGAGCGGCTTACCGTTTTCGCCGGTGACCGGGCAGGACAACAATGGAGACCTCATCTTCAATGACAGGCCGGTCGGCTTTGGTTACAACTCGTCCCGGCTGCCCGCGTATGTTGAGGCAGACTTCCGTGTCGCGCGCGATCTCCATGTGCACGACCGCAACACGATCCAGTTAGCCGCGGAAGTATTCAACGCGCCGAACCGGCTGAATGTAACCAACGTGAACCGGACCTTCGGCAACACTGGCACAGCAAGCACGACGTTCAACACTGCCACCGCTGCCGAAACTGCACGCCAGTTCCAGTTGAGCATCCGCTTCACACGGTAGTCCGTTAGAGCCGGATTAAAGCATGTTGCATTAAGGAATAGCATT
>CAXUEW010000155.1:0-6316 GCA_964250115.1 uncultured Terriglobus sp. | reverse complement strand
ATATAGCTTCTATAGAACAGGCTGAATACATTTGCGGATCAAAACTGCGGCTTTAGCCGCTGAGATAGCTAGAACGGATCCTAACGGAGGTGGCTTTAGCCGCCGAGAGTTCAACCTCAGCGGCTAAAGCCGCGTTCCAGACAGACCCTTTTACTATCTCGGCGGCTAAAGCCGCAAGACAAGTACAAAGACCTATATGTGGATACACCCTAGCTCGATCCAAAAATGAGGAACAAGATGCACACCAAGCCGTTCGAGATTAATCGCCGGGCCTTTCTTTCGACGGCCAGTGCCGCCCTGCTGCTGCAGGCGGCTCGCGGCTTTGCCTCCTCCGCTCCCCCTGCGCCAAAGCTGCGTGCAAACCCTTTCCTGCTGGGCGTGGCCTCGGGCGACCCCTCGCCGGACGGCTTTGTGCTGTGGACACGCCTTTCCACCGACACGCGGCGTGGCGACGGAGCGCTGCCGTCCACCGCAATGCCTGTACGGTGGGAAATCGCGACCGATGCGGCGTTCCGCCGCATCGTGAAGAAGGGCACAACATCTGCCACGCCGGAGATGGGCCACGCCGTGCATGTGGAGGTGACCGGCCTGCCCGCGCACAGCGACTTCTTCTACCGCTTCCACACCGCGGACGCGACCAGCCCGGTGGGCCGCTCCCGGACAGCACCCGCCGCCGACGCGAAGGTCGACCGGCTGCGCTTCGCGTTCGCATCGTGCCAGAACTACGAGCATGGCTATTACCACGCGCATCGCGATTTGGCGAAGCAGGACGTGGACGCCGTGCTGTTCCTGGGCGATTACATCTACGAGTACCGCTCAAAGGATCGCCCACGCGTGCACACCCTGCCAAAGCTGGAGACGCTGGACGACTACCGTACCTGCTATGCGCAGTACCACTCGGACCCGGATCTGCAGGCCGCGCACGCAGCGCACCCGTGGATTGTGACCTTCGACGATCACGAAGTGGAGAACAACTGGGCAGGTGACATCGATCAGGAAAATGACCCGACCACGGCATTTCTGCAGAAGCGTGCCGCAGCCTTCCAGGCTTATTACGAGAACATGCCGCTGCGTCGCAGTTCACTACCCAGTGGTCCGGACATGACGGTATATCGCAAGCTGCAGTACGGCCGCCTGGCGCAGTTCACCGTCGTCGACACGCGGCAATTTCGCACGGACCAGCCCTGCAACGACAACTTCAAGGCACCCTGCCCTGCCCAGGGTAATCCCGCCGCAACCATGATGGGTGCAAAGCAGGAGGCATGGTTTCAGGGCGCGCTCTCGAACAGCCCCGCGCAGTGGAACATCGTGGCCAACCAGGTCATGATCCAGCAACTGAAGGAGCGCCGCAACAACGAGACGGTCTTCAACATGGACCAATGGGACGGCTACCCGGCGGCACGTAAACGCCTTACAGACTTTCTTGCCGCGAGCAAGCCCTCCAACCCAGTCATCGTCACAGGCGACACACACCAGACGTGGGTCGGCAACCTGAAGGCGGATTTCAACGACCCGAACTCCGCCGTGGTTGGCACAAAGCTCGTAGGAACCTCGATTACCTCAGGCGGCGACGGCGTGGCAAAGACGCGCTTCTCCGAGGAGGAACTCGCAAGCAATCCGCACATCGTCTATAACAACGATCTGCGCGGCTACTTTCTGTGCGAGGTGAACGCGCAGGAGATGCGGAGCGAGCTACGCACGGTCGACAAGGTCACCACCATGGATGGAAGCATGACAGCCGCAGCGCGCTTCCGCACCGAGTCGGGACGTCCAGGAATCGAGAAAGCGTAGAACCGCACTGGCATGGCGGCAACTGTGTCTGCTTGCGCTACGCGTCTTCAGCCGCCGAAACCTTCTTACAAGGTGATACGTTCCGACAAGCATTTCTCGTCAGTAGTGATCTTTGATTTCTTCGCTTTTTCATCTTGTCTCAGAGACACAGCGGGCAGCGGAACTTTCGCTTTCCAAGGTAGATGTGGCCTTTCAGTTCGACCATCGCGACGCGCAACGCTTACTGGTCACAGTGTCAATTTCTTACCGCCAGGGTGTGTCGGTTGTAGCAATTGAGTCAGGCCACGCAGCCGTGCCACCCGCGTGGATCAGGAATGCCGGTGGTTCGGCTACGCCGTCAAGAATAACGAAGGGCACCGTCGTCTGACTGCGCACCTTGAAGTCAATGCCTCTTGCCCTGCAGCGCCGCTATCGCCGCATTACTTGTGCTGACGGCCTTGTTCTTGAAAGAGAATCTGACCATAACATCGCATAAAAGATCGTGCCTGTCAGATAGTCCGAGTAAGAAAAGCTGACGTCGTCCTGAGCCTGCCATGAGTATCCAAGATAAAGCAGCCCAGAGTGAACGATGAGTAGGTTTTGCAGGTCAGAGCCACCCGCTGCTTGGCGGATCGGACGAGCAGGGAACCGTCAGGTACATCAGCGCGCTTCGTAGGGGGTAGGCGTCAGCCCCGAGGGGTACCGGTGGAAGAAACACGTCGGCTTTCCATCCGCATGCCGCTCACTCTGTACAATGAGTTCCTAGCTTATGCGGATGGCAACAAGCTTACGTACAACGAAGCCATAGGGTCTCTTTTCGACCGACGATGACTTAGGTTATAAGAGTGAATAGTACTTCCTGACCGTTCTATTCGAGCCATTCCTCTAAGGAAGAGAGTTGTAATTCGGCCGCCACTTCTTTCTGTAGCAGGCGAAGCAGATCACGGCGTCGCTGATCGTTACTTAGACTGCCTAAGGCAGCGCCTATCCGGCGGTCTTTTGGAACCTCGACACGCAACTGCTTAAGTCTCTTTCTAAATCGACCGACGTGTAGGTTTCAGCGATAGCAAGATCCGCTTCTTTTCTGCGCTAACTTTCGTACGTTCACGGAAGTCAAGTGCTTGCAGCTCCTTTGTGCTTTGAAGTTCGCGGGAGACAATCTGCTCCGCCAACAGCAACCGTCGCTCTTCTCGCTTACGAGTTGTCTCAAAGGTGGCAGGAAATCTTCTTGCCACCCTCGATGAAAGCGATCATGAATCCCGCCGGGTTCTTGATCCTCCTCCCGCCTTCGCGAGTAATCTCGTCATCGATATACTCCATTCGATCCCGCACAGTACCAAGGTCATGGACCCGACAAATGGCTGCGGCCTTGTCTTCTGCTACGCCGTGTCCGATCAGTGCTTTGCGGACTTCTGCTTGCCTCGCATCCAAGGTCTCGTTCGAGGTGGCACTTGAGACGAGTTGCCGTCTCTGCGTTATAGCAATGACGTCGAGAATGAGCGATCGGGGAATAGAACCAGCTTAAACCCCTTCTTCGAAGACATCGGGCAGATGTCCCACTTCTTCAGATAGTCAATGGAGTGCCCGGTTGAACTGCGCCAGTGGATGAGAGAACTGGACAAGGAGAGGGCATGGGACGGGCAAGAAGTACCAGCCAGAGCAGGTGGTAAATCTGTTGCGGCTGATCGAAGTGGCCGTAGCGAACGGCAAGACTACGACACAGGCTTCGAAGGAAGCCGGGATCGGAGAGCAGACGTACTTCCGGTGCGCAAGGAGTACGGCGGCCTGCAGGTAGACCAGACGAAGCGGCTGAAGGAGCTTGAGCAGGAGAAATCCAAGCTGAAGCGCCTGGTAGCAAACCTGAGCCTGGATAACCTTGTGTTGAAAGACTTTGCCTCGGGAAGCTTCTAAGCCCTGAGCGACGATGTATCGCTGCAGCCCATGCACAGCAGACGTATGGGGTCACGGAGCGCAGGGCATGCCGGCTGGCCAACCAGCCTCGCGGCACACAGCGCTATCGTGCGATACGGCGTGAAGACGAAGATGCACTCACGCAGGCGATCGTCCAGCTTGCCAGCCAGTACGGCCGCTACGGCTACCGCCGGATCACCGCGTTGCTGCAGCGAGTCGGCTGGCAGGTGGGCAAGGATCGCATGGAGCGTATCTGGCGTCGCGAAGGGCTGAAGGTTCCACAGAAGCAGAAGCCACGAGGCCGGTTGTGGCTCAACGATGAATCGTGTGTTCGGCTCAGGCCACAGCGCATGAACCATGTGTGGAGCTACGACTTCGTGAGTTCACGAACACATGACGGCAGATCTGTGCGCATCCTCAACTCCAAACTCAGGGACGAGTTCCTCAATGGCGAGATCTTCCTCTCGATGAAAGAACTGCGTGTGCTGGCCAAGCGCTGGCGCGTCCACTACAACACGATCCGGGTCGCACTCTTCGCTGGGCTATAGACCACCAGCACCAGAGGCTTGGCTAACTTCCAACACGGGGCATGGAGAAGTGGGAACCGCTACGCGCTTCCTACTTCTTCCCCCGACGGCGGCTACTTGAACTCAGAAATAGCTGCGCTACACTAACTCTCCCAACGGCACAAAAGATCGGGCACTCCACCAAGGTGATCGGTGAGGGTGTGGGTCAACACCTGTCCGGAGCTGCTGCCGGTGCTTCCTTTACTGCTACCTCCGCCATCAGTACCCGTGATTGATCCTCCGGTGCCGCTGGCTGAGGCGGACGCAGCGATCAGCATCATATCATGGGCAGCATTCGAATTCGTCTCTCCCGCATAGTCGAGATAATGCGTAGGCATGAAACAGGTGCGGTGGTCGTCCATGCCGCCACCTTAAACGTCTGGAAGGAACAGCCAACATACGGTTCAAGCGACAGCGTCCGTGTCTCCCAAGAATTATGGACGCTGCTTGATGTAAGGTCCACTCCAGCGGTGTCATACAAGTGGTCGGTTCCGCCGTAGTTCCAAAACCACATCTGGTTCAAATCACCTGTCACAGAGTCCGACTGGTACTGACGCCATGTGAGTTGATCGCCCGATTGCACTACGTAACTGTAGAGATTGTTGTTAGCCGCTGATCCAAGGTCCAAATGCCATGAAGCGATTCCGCCGGTCGCGGCACTTGCTGCTTGCCCACGCATGCGCAAGCCACTTACGGTGCCTGTGGGCATAGTGTCCAGCGTGGCTGCCGATCCTGTTTCGCCAGGGACCTCTCCGTAGAAAGAAGGCGCAGGCGCGACGGTTGGCGTTTAGATCGGCGTTGTTGTGCCATCGGCATGCTTGAGCACCAGGTCTGTAACCCAAATATCCCATGAGCCCAGCGCAGTCGTCGTCCATGCCGCGAGCTTGAAGGTCTGGAATGAGCAGCCGACATATTGCTCAAGGGAGTAGGCGTGCGACTCCCAGGCGTTGTGGATGGACTAGCTGCCACGTCTACACCGTTAGCGTCGAACTGCTGTCCGGTGCCATCACAGTTCCAAACCAGATCTGGTTAATACCGCCAGCCACAGATCCCGACTGGTACTGACGCCAGGTAATCTGATCGTCCGATTGCACCACTTAGTTCTGAAGATCGGCACTTGCATCGTCAGTTGGACTGAGGTTCAGAAGCCAGCCTGCGACACCGCTCTGGATGGTGCCATTCGCAGTTCCGTGCATATGAAGGCCAGTGACGGACGACATAGCGGGAATCGGTGTTGGAGAGGATGTCGGCGTCGGTGTCGGTGTCGAGATGCCTTGGCTGCTTTCAAGCCGCGCGATCTTCTTGCCATTGGCATAGATGTAGTCTGTCCAATGGCCGTTCTTGTCCTTGTCCATAAGCATCATGCCGTTGAAGTAGGTGTATTCACACCAGGTGTTGTTTGTGCCGTGTGCATCATACAGGTCCGAGCGGACTCGCTGGCCTTGAGCATCGTAGAGGTAGTTGGCAGCAGCATAGTAAGTGTTTCCACTGTCCGGCTGCGCGCTGAGTTGTGCAATACGGGACTTAGCGTCCCATATGTATTGCTTCGCAGTATTGTTCGTTGCGCTGCCATCGCAGAGAATGTTGCCCGCTGCATCGGAGGGCGAAGAGGACCCGCCTGAGGGTGTGCAGTCGAAAGCGGCGTTGACAGTCGGTTGCTGCTGTCGTAAGGCCAATTCGCCAGGTTGTACGAAAGATTCGATAAAGCACGAGCTGCTGGTGTTCCGGCAGAGGTGCTTGAACTTCCGCCGAGTGCATTAGGGTCGAAGCCGCGATCGGAGAGCATGTTGCCGAAGGAGTCATACGAAAAAGTAAGATGACGGTACGCACTCGCCATGTTCGGCACCTCGCATGTCTTGAGCCTGTTCAGTTCATCGTAGGTCATGGCCTGCGATAATACGCTACCCGCGAGATTGTCAGTGATGTGTCGGATGTTGCCGTTGTTCTGGGCCTCGTTGAGGCAAGGTTCAGTTACCAAAGGATTGAAGGTGTACGACCTATCGAGGAATACCGTATTCCCACGTGCCACGTTGAGCGCGCAGGTTTGTAACCTGCTGTTCTCCGTCCGA
>CAXUEW010000154.1:7121-7799 GCA_964250115.1 uncultured Terriglobus sp. | reverse complement strand
CCCGACATCCTGCTTGTAAGGCAGGCGCTCTAACCAACTGAGCTATCAGCCCACACCATGGCAAGTTTAGGGCACATGGGGCCCTGCCGCAAGGGCAGGGCGGGTAGCCGGAGTTATACGTGAAGCGCCAGGGCGATGCGGTAGGTCACGAAAGACGCCGCGTAGGCGAGCAACGTCATATAGCCAAACTGCAAGATAGGCCATTTCCAACTGTTCGTTTCGCGCCGAACGACTGCCAGCGTGGCGGTGCATTGCATGGCCAGGGCAAAGAACACCAGCAGCGCCAGTGCACCTGCAAGGCCAATCTCTGCTCGCAGCGCCGGGCCGATGTTGACACTGCCGTACAGCGTCGCCAGCGTGCTTACGACACTCTCGCGCGCTACAAAAGCAGTCAGCAGGGCGATGCCAACGGTGTGATTCAGGCCAAGGGGCTTCAGCGCCGGCTCTATCCAGGTGCCGATGGAAGCCAGGTAGCTGGAGCCGACATTCCCGGCGCGGCCGCCATGGAACGGCATGTGCGACAGGAACCAGATAATCAGGTTCAGCACAAGGATGACCGTGCCCACCTGCTTCAGAAAAACCTTGCTGCGGTCGACAATCGCCAGGACGACGGTGCGCAGGCGGGGCAGCCGGTAGTCTGGCAGTTCAATCGCGAAGAGCGATGCACGGCCCTGCAAC
>CAXUEW010000154.1:6176-7111 GCA_964250115.1 uncultured Terriglobus sp. | reverse complement strand
ACGCGTGAGTTGAGCAGCTTTGCCGTGAACAGCGCGGCCAGCAGGCCAACGGCATACAGCAGCATCATGGTGGCGGCCTGCAGTCCCAGGGCGTTACCCAGCAACTTACGTGCCGGGATAAAGGCCGCGATCAGCAGCGCATAAACGGGAAGGCGCGCGGAGCAGGTCATGAACGGCGCGATCAGGATGGTGGCCAGCCGGTCTCGCTTGGAAGCGATGGCGCGTGTCGCCATGATGGCCGGCACGGCGCATGCGTAGGCCGAAAGCAGCGGCAGGAACGAGCGGCCGTTCAGTCCCACACGGCCCATGGTGCGGTCTGCAATCACGGCGGCGCGCGCCATGTAGCCGGAATCTTCCAGCAGCGTGATGACCAGGAACATGCACAGGATGGTGGGAAGAAAGCCGAGAATAGAGGCGATGCCGTTCCATATGCCGTCCACAAGAATGGCGCGAAGCACGGTATCCGGCAGGTGTGCGGTGAGAGCCACGCCAACCGCGCTGAGCCAGTTGCTGAGAGCCGTGCCCGCCGGGTAGGCAAGGCGGAACATTACCTGGAAAGCCGCGGCAACAAACAGGACGCAGAGCACGGGGCCTGCGACGGGGTGCAGCGCCCAGTCGTCAAAGGCGCGGGTAAAGCGCGAGTGGTGCGGCCGCCGGTACGCACCGGCCTCCGTGAGGCTGCCACAGTCAATGGCGCATGCAGCGGCCGCGTTGCCGCCAGCCTGCAGCACCGGCAGGATCTGTGCGGCAGCGTGCCGGCCGGTCAGAAAATTTGAGATTGCGTCCATGCCGGTACCACGGGAGGCGCTGATCAACGCGGTAGGGGTGTGCAGCTCACGGGCCACTGCAAGGGGATCGACATAGCCGTTCCGCGCTGAAAGCTCGTCGGCCATGTTGATCAGCAGCATGGTCGGCAGGCCGCACGCCAGGACCTC
>CAXUEW010000154.1:0-6166 GCA_964250115.1 uncultured Terriglobus sp. | reverse complement strand
TAGCGGTGAAGCTGCGTGCCGTCGACCACCAGCAGCACGGCGTCCAAGTGCGCCACGCCCGGCTGCTGCCCTCGCAGGACGCTCACCGCGATTTTCTGGTCTTCCGATTCCGGCGTCAGGCTCCACACACCGGGCAGGTCGATAACAGCGCCGCCAGATTTCAGCCTGCCGGTGCGGTATTCCACGGTGACGCCGGAGTAGTTGCTGACCTTTTGCCGCATGCCGGTGAGGCGATTGAAGAGCGTGGTTTTGCCTACGTTTGGCGGGCCGATAAGGCCAACGGTCTGGTAGTGCGCGGAGTTTTCCGCGCCGCCTTTACCTCGGGCTTGCTTCGCCGGGTCTAGCGCCTGGGGTGGAGCTATTGCGGTCGAACTCATCAGGCGTGCTCCGGTCGAATTTTGATCGTGGCCGCCGTCTCCCCACGCAGGGCAATGTCGAAGCCATCCACGCGGACCACAAGCAGAGATTTGTTCGACAGGCGGCGAACGATCTCGACCTCCGCACCGGAGTTGAGGCCAAGCGAGCACAACTGGCAGTACGCCTCACTTTGCGCGACGCCCACCACAATCGCCCGTTCCCCGCGGTCCAACTCAGCCAGATGCACTGCCTACCCCGTGATCCATGAGAGACGTGGATGCCTGCAACCATGGTAGCGCAATCTCGGACGAAATAGGTCCACGATCAAGTCAGCGGGATCGGTTGAACAGCTTTTTCCAGAAAGGCCGATCGTCATCTTCGTCGTATGCGGTTTCCAGAAGCACTTGCGGAGGCAGCGGACGGCCTTCAAAGACGGCCAGTGGATTGTCCGTACACAGGCGGTCGGCCAGTTCCTGGCCGAAGCGCTTTTCCACCAGGAGGCACGCCTCACTCATCCTGGGCGGTCTGCGCACAGTGTCATGCGCGTCCGTGGCTAGAAAGTGTGCGGAACCGGAGCGCAGCAGTTTCCATCCCAGGTCCTTCGCCTTGGAGCCAAAGCCGCCGGTCAGGGAGCCAGCAGTAACCTGCACCAGCAGGCCGCTTTCCACCCAGCCTGCCAGCCGTTCCGGCGTGCGTTGCAGCGTGCTGTTGCGTTCCGGATGCGTCAGGATCGGCGTCAGGCCGGCGACGCGCAGGTTGTAAAACACCTCGTCAATCCGGATGGGGATGTTAAAGTCGGGCAGCTCGACCAGCAGGTATTCCGATTCATTAATGGTGTAGCGATCGCGATAGCGCTGCGCGTCTTCGACGTTTTCGAAGTTCAGGTGAAAGTCGCATCCAAGGCCGAGCGTGATCTTTTCAGCGGTGGAGGCAGGCAGTGCATCGCGCACTTGCTGCAGCAAAGCATGGTTGCGCGCACGGTCATAGCCAAAGGTGTGGTTGGCATGGGGTGTCGCGACGATGTGGGTGATGCCGTCAGCCACGGCCATCTCAACCATGGCCACGGAGTTCGCTAAGTCCTTCGATCCATCGTCGATGCCGGGCAGCAGGTGGTGGTGAATGTCGATCATGCGGTGAGCAGGCTGCCGATCAGGCCCTGGAACAGCAAGAGTCCGTCCGTGGACCCGAGCAAAGCTTCACTGGAGCGATCGGGATGCGGCATCATGCCCAGCACGTTGCGGCCTTCGCTGAGCACACCGGCGATGTTGTCGAGCGATCCGTTGGGATTTGACTCAGGGCTTGGCTCCCCCGTGGTCGAGCAGTAGCGAAATGCAATGCGCCGGTTGCGTTGAAGGTCCTGCAGAGTCGCTTCGTCGCAGAAGTAATTGCCCTCCATATGGCCGATGGGCATGCGCAGCACCTGACCGTTCGAAAGCAGGTGCGTGAAGGGAGAATCAGTGGTTTCCGTGCGCAGGTGTACCTGTTTGCAGATGTAGCGCAGCCCGGCATTGCGCATCAGCGCGCCTGGCAGCAGGCCTGCCTCGCACAGGATCTGAAAGCCGTTGCAGATGCCCATGACCGGCCCGCCATTCGCTGCGAACTTCTTCACCGGCGCCATGATGGGTGCAAATCGAGCCAAAGCACCCGTGCGCAGGTAATCGCCATACGCGAAGCCTCCCGGCACCAGGATGGCGTCACAGCCCTGCAGGTCCTCCGAGGCGTGCCACAGGAACGTCACGGGCTGCTGGGCAACTGCATCGATCACATTGTAGGTGTCATGATCGCAGTTGGAGCCGGGAAAGACGAGCACGCCAATCTTCATAGCTCTAGGGTACCGCGAACGCTCAGTGTGGAACAGGCGCCATCAAGCGGCGTAATGACTTCTGCACAAAGAAGAGACCCCGCCAAGGCGGGGTTGTTAATCCAAAATGTGTCAGGAGTTACCCCATGACAGGCGCATACACGCAGTAGCCGCGGGGTGGTGCGGGAAACTCCGACCAGCCGTTTTTATCCGTGGTGCGTTCGTCGGGATGCGCGTCATCCTTGCCATCCCAGGCGACTGGCTTGAACTTCTGGTTGTGCCACTTGGTCTGCACCTTGGTGCCGCTCCACTGGTCTCCAAGGTTGTTCAGGACGTACACCAGGCCAGTCTGCGACTCCGTTCCGCCACGCTGCGAAACGTACAGATCGGGATCGCAATGCAGGATACAGCTTTCGCCACCAGCATGCTTGTGGTGCACCTGAATCAATGCGTCGATGCCGTTGGGTGAAAGCGGCCGAGCCAGACCGAAGTTGTAGTAGTCATGCCAGAAGACGCAGGGGTAGCCGTCCTGCGTCAGGATAAAGGAGTAGCCCAACATCTTGTCGTTGACGACCTCGTTGCCGCCCATGTCGTGATTCTCAGTGAAGGTCACAGCATTGAAGGGCCGAGCAGCGGAGACTGAATGCTCGTCGGTCAGCTTGCGAAGATCATAGTTGGGCGTGTCGCACATGTCCTTCAGCTTGTAACGAAGCGGAAAGTCAAACGCTGCAATCTGTGAATCGGTTAACTTGCTTACCTGGTCGAGCCAGTCGCCGATGTCCTCCGGGCCTGACCAGAACTCACCTACGACAAACGGGCTGAAGTTCGGATTGTCTTTCTTTTGGTACTCGTACTTTGCAAGAAGACCGATCATCCATGCGCCGAAACCTTTTACAAAATCGAAACGGAAGCCATCAAAATCCAGGTCTTCGATGATCATGCGTGCATACTCGTACATGGCCGCGTAGACCCTGGGATTGCGATGGCACAGGTGCGGGAAGCCCGCGAACTGCTCGCCTTCCAGCATGACCTTTTCGTAACGTGACGGGTGGAAGCAGTCCCAATTACGCGCGAACTTGCCGCTGGCAGGTGTGAACCTGGTCCAGCGCATCTGGCCGTCGAGCGGGTTCTCTTCTTCTTCGTCGGCACCGCTGTTGTGGTTGATCACCATGTCGGCAATGGCACCCATGCCGTTCTCGTGGATGATGCCGATCAGCTTTTCCAGTTCAGACCGGTTGCCGTAGCTTGTCTTCAGTTGGCCTTTCTGCTCGAAGTCGCCCAGGTCGAAGTAGTCATACGGGTCGTAGCCGACCGAACCTTTATCCGCAGCCTTCGAGATGGGTGGCAGCCAGATGGAATCGAAACCAGCCCCTTTCTTGCCCAGCTTCGGAATCTCTTCAGACAGGTAGTTCCACCACTCGCCTAGCTTGTCTTCTTCTTTGGCGCAGTCCCAGTAAAAGCCCTGCATCATGACTGCCATTTTGTTTTACTCCGTGCACGCAGGCATAAGACCGGCCGCATGTTCCGATTCCTGTTGCGTTTGTCTGCTTAACAGAGGCTGTGATGCATCGAATAGCAGCGTGGTTTGACCCTGAACCGTCCTGAGGCATCTTCATCTATGAAGGAACACTTACAGACCGCCGGCGGCGCACTGCTTGGATGGTGGCGTGCCACCACGCTGGACGCGCTTATTGTCGGTGCCATGTGGTTTATCGGACTGTACTTCATTCACGTGCCCTGGGCACCGCTGTGGGCCATTGTCGGTGCGGTGTGCCAGTTTGTACCTGGCATTGGCACAGCGCTTTCCGTGTGCGGACCCGCAATCGCAGCGTTCCTTGCAAGCACGGAGACAGGGCTGGACAAGCTTTGGTGGACGCTGGGTCTCTACGCGTTCATCGCGATTGTGGACGGGCTATTGATCCAGCCGATGTTATTAAAGCGACAGACGTTGGTGCCCTGGTGGGCGGCCATGCTGGGACCAATAGCTGGAGGCGTTATCCTGCCACCGTGGGGCGCACTGCTTGCGCCGCCCATACTGGCAGTGGTGTTTGCTCTGCGGCGGAGTGCAGCAGGCAAACGCGACGTTTTGTCGCCGTAGAATCAACCGCCCAGTTTGTATTTCGATTCTGCCAGCCGGAACAGCGGTCTCCAGATCAGGCGATTGATGGTAACCACCATCAGCGCCATGACCACGGTGGCAAGCAGCAGCACGGCGAACTGGCCACCGTCGGTTGCCGCGCTGATCTGTTCTCCTAGGCCGAAGGTCGTCATGGTCTTGCCCCTCAAACGGAAGTATTCCGCAATGATGCTGGCGTTCCATGCGCCACCAGATGCCGTGATTAAACCCGTGAGCAGGAACGGAAAGATGCCTGGCAGGATGATGGTTCGCCAGCGCTGGACGGTGCCAAAACGAAAGAGCCGTGCCACTTCTTTCAGATCGCCTGGGATTGCCATGGCTCCCGCGATGACGTTGAACAACACGTACCACTGCGTACCCAACAGCATCAGCAGGATGGCCGCGGTACCCATGCCCGCGCCGCTTTGCAGCAGTAGCAGCAGCAGTACGGGAAACAAAGCGGTGGCGGGAACGCTGGCGGCGACCTGCGCGAGCGGCTGTGCAATGCGAGCCAGACGTGGGTGCGAACCGATGGCGACACCCGCTGGCACGGTCCATGCGGTTGCAAGCAGCAGTGCGGCCACGACCCTCAGCAGCGTGGCTCCCGCGCCACGAAGCACACGGACCAGCTCGTAGCGGTCAATCGTGCGCAGCAGTTGCAGCGCGTGAAAAGCGGCATAGCTCACGACGACCAGGACGACTGCATACACAATGCCGCGCAGAATGCGAGAGGGTGCCTTGCGTCCGGCTGCGTCGTATTCCAGGTGCGTGGAGTGGCGAGCTGCCTCGCGCCGGTAGAGCCGCTCCGCAAGGGGTTGCAGCGTTACACGGCCAAGTGCCTGCGCCACGTTGGATTGGCGCAACATGTGCAGCAGCGGTGAGCGTACACGACGTTCGCTTTCCACCTGCTCAAACTTGAAGCGCTCACTCCAGGCGATAACGGGACGCCACACAAGCTGGTCGGTGGCGACGATGATGAAGATCATCGTCGCCAGCCCCCAGAGGATGGCAGTCGTCTTGCCCTCGCTGGCGGCAGTCTGCAGATAGCTGCCAAGACCGGGCAACCGGAAGTCGCGCGATCCAAGCACGAACATCTCGCAGGCCATGAGGAAGAACCAGCCGCCTGCAACCGAGACCATCGAGTTCCAGATGAGGCCGATCGCGGCGTACGGCAGCTCGAGCTGGAACAGGCGCTGTGCGCGCGAGAAGCCGTAGATGGTGCTGGCCTCGGTCAGTTCTCGCGGCAGGCTTTTCAGCGAAGAGTAAAACGAAAAGGCCATGTTCCAGACCTGGCCGGTAAAGATAAGAACAATCGCGCCAAGCTCAAGCCCAAGCTGGTGCGTCCGGAAGATTGCGGTCATGGCAAGCATGACACCCGGCAGAAAGCTCAGGACCGGGATGGACTGGAGAATGTCCAGCGCGGCAATCATCAGGCCTTCCAGGCGGCGGCTGTACGCGGCGACATAGCCGTACCCGATCGCAAAGACCAGGCTCAGTACATAAGCAAGTCCCATGCGGACGACGGAGTACAGTGCGTACCGCGGCAGGGCACGAGGCGACAGGGACAGTACAACGTTCGGCTGTGGGTTGCCGATCCACAGCTTTGCCACTTGAACGATGCCGTAGAAGACGGCCAGGCGGAGACTGCCGGAAGCCAGCCAGGCGGTCATCAGGTTAGTCAGGGTCGCGCCCTCCCCGGCCCTGTCCCCGAGTTCCCGCTGCAGTGCCAGCGCGGGTTGGAACTCATTCTGCGCCTGCGCGGGCTTGCCCTGACGGAGATAAGAGAGGCCCAGATTGGACTGTGTACGCGCTTCGAGTGCCCGGTCGCCGGCCCGGCGGGCGAGTTTGAGACCCAACTGATACAGGTCGCCAGCTTCTTTCGTCTGGCCCAG
>CAXUEW010000153.1:0-7835 GCA_964250115.1 uncultured Terriglobus sp. | reverse complement strand
CGCTGCTCTTTGCAAGTGCCACGGCCTTTTCAATTTCTTTCTCGACGGCGGGCTTCACAAAGTCAGTGCCAGCTTCATATTGCACACGCACGCTGTCACCCAGCAGTGCACGCAAACCCTCGACGACGCCCGTCTTCACCTTGGGCGTGCCGTAATAGTTGCCGGTTTCATACCCTTCGCTGCCTGCAGGCCCTATGACTGCGATGGACTTGATGCCCTGCTTCTTCAGCGGCAGAAATTGTTGCCGGTTCACCAGCAACGTCATCGACTCTTCCGCAACCTGCTGCGACAGCTTCAGGTGCTCGGGCGAACGCACCACATCTATGCCGATGCGCGCGTAGGGGCTGCTGTCCGGTGGATCATACGCGCCCAGGCGGAAGCCGACGCGCAGCACGTTGCGCAGCGCGCCATCCACATCTTTCTCTGTCAGCAGGCCTCGCTGCACGGCGAGCGGTATGTTGGTTTCAAACTCCGGATCGTCGCTGTCGTTGCCTGCCCGGATGGCGGCGGCAGCAGCGGCCACTGGATCCTCGGTAAAATGCTGCCCAGTCTCATTGCGGTTCGTGGAGCGCGAACCGGTCAGCAACGCGACGGCACCGAGATCGTCTGTGACAAAGCCGTCAAAGCCCCACTTCTTGCGCAGGATGTCTGTCAGCAGGTAGTGGTTCACCGCGTCCGGCATGCCGTTGATGGCGTTGTAACTGGACATGACGGACTGCGCATGGCCTTCCATGATGGCTGCGCGCCAGTGCGGCAGCCAGAACTCGAACAGGTTGCGTTCGTCGACTTCCGCGTTCAGGTGCTGGCGGCCGGTCTCGACGTTGTTTACGGCAAAGTGCTTTACCGTTGCCGCTACTTTCAGGTGCCGCAGATCATCGCCCTGCAATCCGCGCACGTAGGCTACGGCCATGCGCGCGGTCAGCAGCGGGTCTTCACTGAACACTTCCTGGATGCGTCCCCAGCGTGGATCGCGGCTGATGTTGATTACGGGCGAGCGATACACCAGGCCGTGCGGCGTGCGCGGACCCTGCGCATGTGCGTTATACAGAGCGCGTGCTTCATCACTCATGCTGTCTGCGACGGTGTGTACCAGCGCGGGGTCCCAGGTTGCGCCCATCGCAGTCGCGATGGGAAACAGCGTGGTCGGCTGCTGCGACCACACGCCGTGCAGTGTCTGGTTCCATCCACCCCACATGGGCAGGCCAAGGCGCGGCACACCCTTATTGGTATGGTTTAGCTGCATCGCCTTTTCCTGCAGGGTGAAGCGGCCAATTAGATCGGTAATGCGTTCTTCGATCGGTTTCTGCGGATTGCGAAAGGCTTCGCTACCGGTAACTGCATTGCTCGTCGCGGACTGGCCGTGCAACGCAGGAACTGCTGCCAAGCTGAAATACAACACAGCCGAAAAACCCTTAAGAAAAAGACGCATGTGAATCCTCCCCGGCATTCAGCCGGTGCTATTCCAATCAGGCATTGCCCGCGCGAAGTACTTCCACCACGGACGACATGTCCTGCTCGCCATGGCCCTCGTTCTGCGCGCGGATAAACAACTGCTCCGCGTTCGCGGCGGCGGAAAGCGGCACGCCAAAGGCCAGCGCCGCAGCCTGCGCGTAGATGAGGTCTTTCCGCATCAGGTCGAGCGCAAAGTTGACCTCATAGGTGCGCTGCGTCATGCGTTCGCTCATGCCGGCGAGGATTCCGCTGCCGGGAGCCGCGGTCTTCAGGAACTCGATCGCAGCCGTGCGGTCCAGACCGCTGCGTTCAATCCATGTGAGCGCTTCGGCGAATGAGGCCACCTGGACGCCACAAAGAAAGTTATTGATCAGCTTTAATTGTGCGCCGCTGCCAACCGGCCCCAGGCGCACGATCGCTTTGCTCATGACTCGCAACATGGGCTCTGCTGCGTCAATAGCATCCGGCTCGCCACCGGTTAGGAAGGTTAACTGACCGCCTTCCGCCTGCACGCGGCTGCCGGTCACGGGAGCATCTAGCAGTTGCACGCCTTGTTGCTCTGCTGCTGTGTGCAACTCTGCAATCCAGGCCGGACTGACCGTGCTGCTTTCCACTGCGATACTGTCTCGATCCATCGCGTGAAGTGCGCCATCGTCACCCAGCCAGGCGGTGCGCGAGGCCGGGTCGTCCGCGAGCATGCTGATGACCACCTTCGCTCCCGCAGCCGCAGCAGCAGGTGTAACTGCCGCGGTGCCGCCGTCTTTTGCGAAGGCTTCTGCCTTGGCCGCGGTCCGATTCCACACGACGACCTCAAAGCCCGCGGAGCGAAGATTCTTCGCCATGCCGAGGCCCATCACACCCAATCCAAGTACGGCTATTTTGTCCGCCATTGCCTCAACTCTCCCAAGTTTTCTTCAACTCATTGCCTTGACGCGAACCGGTGCCGTCAGCGGCTCATGCACCTGCACATGATTTCGCAGAGCGCGGCCAAAACCTTCAAACTGCACCTCAGTTATGTCTCCATTTTGCAGCCGCACGCCAGCACCGAAGGACAGGGCATCGGCTCCAAGAAAATGAACGTGCAGCATGCCCGGCTGGCGGTGCCCGTCGAATTTGAAGTGATGGTGTTCCAGGTTGGCAAGGCTGTGTGCCATGTTCGCTTCGCCAGTTCGCACTGCCTTTTCCCACAACACGTTTTTCCCACGCAGAATGCGGACGCTGCCGGGAACGTCTTCGAACGGCTCACCAATGACAAGCTCCGGGCCAAGGCTGCACTCGCGCAGCTTGGAACCTGCAAGGTTCAGGTAATTACGACGCTCAAAGACGTGATCTGAAAACTCGTTGCCAACGGCCATGCCGATGCGGTGCGGCGTGCCGTCCGGCGCGATCAGGTACACAGCCGCGATCTCCGCTTCTTCACCACCATCTTCCGCATGGCCGGGGATCGTCAGTGCTTCCAAAGGGGCTTGCAGCACGGAGCCATCACCCTTGTAAAACCATTCGGGTGCAATGCCAATGGCATCGCCCGCGGGCCTGCCGTCGCGGCGTCCCCATTCGAACATGCGCATGCTGTCGGTCATGGCGGTTTCGTCCACTTCGTCCGGCGTGGTGCCTGCAGCAGCATGCATCGCCTGCCGTTCACGCGCGCTGCCCAGGTGCGTGAGACCTGTACCGGAGACGAGCAGCTTCTGCGGCTCGCCCGGTACATCGACTGGCGACAGCAAACGCCAATCCGATGCGCCTGCATAAACCTCGTCATACCGTACGTGCTCCTCTGAGAGCAGGTCCCTCACAAGCTTTGTGAGAGGCGTACCAGTCGCGAGCGCACGCGATGCCAGCGCATAGACCGAGACCTCATCGCGCACGAAGATGAGCGTTGGCTCTTCGACGACTGCCACACGGCGCTCTTCGCCTCTTTCGATTTGCACAAGCCGCATGTGTTTCTCCTACTCGATGATCTGGAAGCGCTTAAGAGATTCTTCGTTGACGGTTAGCCCCAAGCCTGGCAACGTGTCGTCGAGGTTGATGTGGCCGTTCTCCGGCACAGGTTCACCGTTGAAGATGTACCAGAACAGCTCGTTACCAACCTCGACATCCACCTTGGGAAAGAATTCTGCAATGGGCGAGTTCAGGCTGGCCATGACCACGTGATAGTTGTGCATTTGCCCGGCGTGCGGAACGACGGGGATCTGGAAGCTTTCGGCCAACGCGGAGATCTTGCGTGCCTGGCTGATGCCGCCCACGCGGTTGGTGTCGAACTGGATGTAGTCCACGGCATTGGTCTCGAGCAGCTCGCGGAAGCCGAAGATGGTGAACTCATGCTCGCCGCCTGCGATGGGCACGCGTCCGTATTGCTTCAACGTTGCATACCCGCGCGTATCATCCGGAATCACCGGCTCTTCCAGCCAGCGCAGGTTGAACGGCTCCAGCAGCGGCAGCATGCGCTTCGCGTAATCGAGTGACCAGCCCATGTAAGCATCGGTCATAATGTCGACGCCGTCTCCGACCACCTCGCGCACGTTGCGCACCAATTCGATGTTCTTCTGCATGCCGGCAGCACCATCCAGCGGACCCCATCCGAAGCGAAGCTTCATCATGCCGTAGCCTTCGTCCTTGTACTTCTTCGCTTCCGCGCGAAGTTCTGGAATGGGCATCGCATACAGTCTGCTGGCATAGACAGGAATGCGGTCTTTCGTGCGTCCGCCAAGAAGACGAAACACGGGCTGCTTCGCGTCTTTGCCCAGCAAGTCCCATAGTGCAATATCGACCGCGGAGATTGCGGTTAGCGCGACACCCTTACGGCCAAACGCGAGCGTGCGGCGATACATCTGCTGCCACAGGTACTCCACGTCCCACGGATCCGCGCCGATCAGCAGCGGCTTCAGATAGATGTCGATAAGTTGCTTGGTCACCAAAGGCGATAGCGCCGCGTTGCCGATGCCAACCAATCCGCTGTCCGTGAAGATCTCGACCAATAGCCAGTTATGAAAGGCAAAGTTCCCCATGGAAGCTTCACGAAACGCAACCAGATCCATCGGGTTGGTGCAGAAGTGTGGAGGTAGCGGTACCGTTTTGCCTTCCCATTGAACAACGCGCGTACGCACTTCGGTGATCTTCATGCAGCCCCTTCAAGTGTGTGGAGTTCGATTGTGCTGAGTGGTTGGATTGGGCCCGCCAGGAAAGCAATGGCCAGAAAGCCGATCAGGTGGAAGCTGCCCACCAGGACGAACAGTGTTGCGTAGGTAAAGCCATGACCCAGCAGCCAGCCTGCGACCAGGCCGAAGACTGCGCCGCCCATGGCCTCACCAAAGCCGATCAGGCCGGCGACGGTGCCGACCATCGTTAATGGAAAGATATCGGTCGGCAGCGTCATGATGAGACCGGACCAGGCCTGCTGGCAGAAGAAGGCAATGCTAAACAACAGGATGGCGACCTGGACCGGAGTGACCGTCACCAGCATGATGGCCGGCATGCCTGCCGCGCATAGACCAAGTGCAACCTTGCGCGCGGTGTTGAGCGGCTTGCCCCGTTGCAGCAGGTACGAGGAAAACCAACCGCCAAGGAAACTGCCCACGCCGCTGGCCGCGTAGGGAATCCACGCGTAATAACTCACCTGCTTCACGTCGAACCCGCGCGCGTCATACAGGTACTTCGGCAGCCAGAACAGCATGAAGTACCAGGCCGAATCGCTCATGAACTTCGCGAATACAAATACCTGCACGTTGCGCAACCCTACAACCCGGCTCCATGGAATTTGAATGCCGGCGGTTCGTATGTCCAACGTGTTTGCAGACAACGTTGCAGGATTGGGACGGTACGCTGTCGCCCACCACGCCACCCACAGCAGGCCGATGCTGCCTGCCACCAGAAAGACTGCGCGCCAACCTTTTGTTAGCAGGATGTAACCGATGACGGGTGGTGCCAGCACAGAACCGATCGCTGTACCGGCGTTGATGATGCCCATCGCCGTGGACCGCTGGTGCGCTGGAATCCACTCTGCAACTACGCGTGTTGCCGCGGGAAATGCCCCACCCTCGCCGCCGCCCAGCAGGAAGCGCGCAACCAGCAGTGACATGAATCCGCCTGCCAACCCATGCAGGGCGCAGGCCAGCGACCACCACACCATAATCAGCAGGAAGCCACGCCGCGTGCCCAGCCGGTCAAGCATGCGGCCGCCTACCATGTATAGCGCTGCGTACGACAGCAGGAACGCCGTCTGCAGGTAGGAGAACTGCTGGTTGCTGATGGGTATGTTGCGCTGGATTGCAGAGATGGCGACAGGCAGCGTTTGCCGATCAAAGTAACTGATCGCAATCGCCGCCGCCACCAGCAGCACAAGATACCATCTACGTTCCATGGGCTGCCTCTGCCTGCGCTCTGTCATTACCACTTCAACGCGATGAGCGAAATACTTTGTCGCGGCATGGTTGTCGATAGCTGCACGGTGCTGCCCTTCACATCCATCCACTCTGGCGATGTCAGCAGTTGCAACCCGTCCTGCGCCTGCAGCGTGGCGTACTGCTCCGTCGTGGGATGCTGGGGAGATCCCATCGCCTTCCACACCGTGTAGGCGTTGCTATGGATGTCATCGATGCGGTAGTGCGTCACCAGCACTCGCTTCGCTGTTGCCGGCATCCCCGCAACGGTAAGCGTTGCCGGAACCACGGGTCCAGTACCGTCAACATCGTGGTAGTTCCACAGCATGACACTCGCGGAACTATCGGCAGCCTTTGTGGCAAAGGCATCCACATCCGATTCGCCACGCACGCCGGCCTGCACGATGCTGTCCAGCGGCATGGCGCCGGAACTGGTGGTTGCCACGCGGGTGCCACTCATCAGTGCAGCCATGCGGAAGAAGTTGAGCACGGGCTTATCGACGCCGTTGGTCGAGAGCGAACGGAAGCCCTCGAAGTAGTCACGGTCCTCAAACTCAAACGACCAGCTCAGCATCGACAGCAGGTTTACCTTGTACTTATCCTGCAATTCAAACAGGCGCTTATATGCGGCTGCGGTGTAGGCGGGGTACAGGGTGCCGTTGCGATAGTTGTTGGCTGGATTTACCTTGCTGGAGCAGGCGGCGCAACCCTCTGGATCGGCCTCGCTGATGATGATCGGCAGCGAGCGAAACTTCGAAAAGCTTGAGATCAACTGGAAGCCGCGATCCGTATCTTTCAACTCGGCGGCGATGCCCATGGTGACTTTGCCGTCTTCAATCCTCGGCTGACCCTTCGCGTGGAACGAAATAAAGTCCATGGGTGGCACTCTGCCGTTGGCAGCGCTTTTGCCGGAGTTTACGTGCTCCAGAAAATTTTTCAGAAAGTCATACGCCTTGGGTGAACGCGGGCTTGTGGTCGCAGGTCCTCCAACCTTTGCCTCGGGCAACGCCGTGCGCACACCGGCCACTGCATAGTCATACAGCTTCCAGTAGGCTTCGGGCGTGGTGTGCCAGTAGTCGATGTCCGGCTCGTTCCAAACTTCGAAGTACCACTGCTTTACGGTGTCGCGGCCGTAGCGCTCGACAAAGTGCGCGGTTACAACGCGCGCAAGCTCGCCCCACTTTGCGTAGTCCTTCGGAGGATTGTTGCTCTTGCCGCTGATGGCGCTTTTAGGGTAGTGCACTTGATAGGGTTCAGTACGATTCGCCAGGTCTGCCGCAAGGTCCTTCGGCATGAAGCCAAGCTCGACCATGGGCCGCACGCCAGCTGCCTTGTATTCATCGAAGATGCCGTCGAGGATCTTGAAGTCGTACACCGGTTTGCCGTTGGCATCCTCTGTGTACACGTTGGTGGAACTCCATTTGAGTTCCGGCACGCCGTCGCCGCTGGTCAGCAGATGGTGCGCGCGAAGGTAGACGGGCACCGGACTAAGATCGCGCAATTCACGCAGCAGCACCTTGCCGTCACGTCCGGTGGTGTAATTACCCTCGTCGTAGCCGAACCAGCTGTAGATAGGCTTGTACTCGCCTACGGACTTACTCAGGTCCACGCTGATGGTCACGGGCTTGCCCGTTGGGCCGGCAGGTGGTGCCGGTATGGTCCCTTGCGCCAAAGCTGCGACTGCACACGATAGCGCCAGCGAAGATGTAAGGAACATCCTTTGAAAGCGAGCGCTTGAAGACTGCAGGCAACGATCTATTGTTGAAACTTGCGTGGGCATGTGTGTCTCTTCCTGCTTAGGTTAGAAGTTGTACTTGAGCGCGAACTGCAGGTTGCGCGAGTTGTTCGAGGTGTTCGTCACCTGACCTCCGGCTGCAGCGTCAATCGTCGCATTGGGAGCAGCGAAACTGGGCGTGTTCGGCAGATTGAAGAACTCAGCCCGGAATGAAAGTGTGCTCTCGCCGGGCAGTGCGAAGTTCTTGAAGACAGACGCATCGTACTGCCGGT
>CAXUEW010000152.1:0-7912 GCA_964250115.1 uncultured Terriglobus sp. | reverse complement strand
CCATTTGGGAATTGAATGGAAGTGTCATCGACTGAGGCGTTGCCGGTCGCTGCAAACGCTAATGTGAGCACACCCTGGATGGGCACAGGATATGCGGTCTGAAGCGCCAGGTTGAGCGACGGTTGTTGTGCTGAGGTGCCGGTGGAGGGTGCGGACAACGTCGCGTTGGCTGCCGGTGCGCTTACAGCAATTGAAAGGGCATTGCTTTCCAGCTGCGACGCCGGATCGTACACGGTCACGCTCAGGGGTGTCGTAGCAAACACCGGCGGCAGCGTTGCACGAATGGTGTTGACACCCTGTACCGTCGATGCAAGCGCAACGCCTCCCACCCGCACTATGGATGTTGTCGTGAAGCCGCTTCCCGAAATTGTGATCGGCGTGGTAGCGGCGCTCAATGTAACACTCGCCGGATTGACGCTTGTCGCAACCAGCGGCGAGGGCAACACGGTAACTGTCCGGCTTACACTCACAGGAGCATAGTTGGCATTGCCGGCCTGCAGAGCCGTGACTACAACGGACCCTGCACCGGTGTAGGTAAGCGTTGAACCGCTAACCGTCGCGGGCCCAGTCGCCTGGAAGGTCACCGGCAGGCCGGAGCTTGCAGACGCGGTCAACTGCACCGTTGCACCTGGCGAGTACGTCACTGGGCTCGGCGGCGCGGTGAAGTTGATCGACTGTGCGGCAGCGGCCACGTTCACCAGGAACACACCGCTGACGACAGGGGCATTGTTCGTATCGCCGGCAAACGAAACAGCCAGGGTTTGTATTCCACCAGCAAGGCCGCTGAGATCGAAACTTGCAGTATTTGCCGTGATAGGAGCCGTGGCGGAACTCTGCCCGTTGACGTTCAGAACCATCGATCCTGTGGCAGAACTGACCGGGCTGCTGAAGGTTGCAGTCAGGCGGCCGCCGGATACACCGAACGTTCCGGTTACCGGTCCACTCAGGAACAAGCCTTCAGTCAACGGCGGCGGAACACCTGCAACCGTTGTGATCACTCCAGCGGCAACAGCACGCACACGCTTATTAAGCGCGTCTGAGAGCGCGAGAACGCTGTTCGGGCCGGACGCCGTGGCTCGTGGGTTATCCAGCATAGCCTGCGAAGCGGTGCCAAGGTCCCCCGCAAACCCCTCTGCTCCGGTACCGGCGATTGTACTTAGTGTGGAACCAGCCAGCGTCCGCACCACCTGATTACCGCTATCCGCGAAATAGGCGTTGCCCAGCGCGTCCACACTCAGGCCGCGCGGGTTGAGCAGGTTGATTGCCAGCTGTGGCGAACCAGCTCCGGTTCCCGCGACGGTGGAAATCACTCCACTGGCATTGACCCTACGCAAGCGCTGGTTGTGTGTATCTGCAATGTAAAAACTGCCGGGGCTGATTGGGTCTGCAGCCACGCTGTAAGGCGTGTCCAGAAACGCCGAAACTGCGGGCTGGCCATCACCGGCAAAGCCTTGTTCTCCTGTTCCAGCTACCGTGCTGATGGTTCCCGCTGCAATCCTGCGTATCCGCTGATTGTTCGTATCGGCAATGTAGAGGTTGCCAGATGAATCCAAGCTGATGCCCGTTGGCATGTTGAGCTGTGCGACAGCAGCATTGCCGCCGTCTCCGCCAAAGCCTGCAGTCCCGGTACCCGCGATGGTGGTGATCACACCAGCCGATACCCTGCGGATGCGATGATTGCGGCTGTCCGCGATGAAGAGAACACCGTTTGTATCAACGGCAATGCCGCTGGGCGAATCCAGCAAGGCACTGGTGGCTGCACCTCCATCTCCACTGAAGCCCTGCTGGCCTGTTCCCGCAACAGTCGTAATGATGCCGAAGATGTCAACCTTCCGAACCACATGGTCGTTTCGCAGGGCGATGTAGAGGTTGCCACTTGCGTCATACGCCAGGCCATCCGGAGCGGAGGCCGTGACGGTCGTAGCTTCCACACCCGATGGAAGTGTTTGCTGTGCCGCAACAGGACCCACCATGACACAGGCAAACGGCAGCGACCGGGTTGCCCATCTCCATCGTGAGTGTGTAGCAAACATGAGATTCTTCTCCGCAAACCAGTACTGACTATGTCAACGGACATGTCGCATTCGCGTTCGCCATTGGACGGGCAAAGCCCACCGGAAGACGCCGTGAAACAGCTTGTCGCATTTCGCCTAGAAGTTATCACGACGCGCGCGCGATTTCACGCAGCAATCTGCTTAAAGAAAAGTTAAATCAGAAGGGTGCCAAATACCCGTTCATCGTGTAGCCTGATGGGCGTCGCGCTTCAGAAAAATTCAGCAGGTCTTTGAGCGCTTCCAAAGTTCAGGGAGAACGCATGCTAACGAACCGTTTTCGCGCACCACTCAAAGCGAACTCTTCCAATCCGCCAATCGGTCCTGGACGGGTTTTGCATCGCGTGGCGCTCTCCGCAACGATCCTCATGGTTGGGTCGCCCCTGGCGCATGCCACGGACGTAAAGCTGCTTGCTGATTCTCACGTCAACTCCAATCGCTCAACGACGAATTACGGAACGCTCTCCAACCTGAGCGTCGGTGCCGGAACGACCGGCCTGCTGCGTTTCGATCTGACTGATCTGCCTGCGAACACAACGTCAGCTCAGGTAGCCAAGGCGACGCTGCGCCTCTACGTCAATCGTGTGTTTACACCCGGCACCGTGAACCTGTTTGCTCTCGCCGGTCCTTGGACGGAAGCTGCCGTAACCTTCGCAACGTTGCCTGCGCAAGGGGCCGCGGCAGGCAATCTTCAGGTTGCCAATCCCGGGCAGTTCATTACGATCGATGTCACGTCCACCGTACAGGCTTGGCTGAACGCACCCGCTACGAATTACGGATTCGCCCTGACATCAAGCGACGGCAACATCCTGTTCGACTCCAAGGAGAATGACCAAACAGCGCACAGTGCACACCTTGACATTGCAATCGTTTCTCAGGGTGCAGTCGGGCCTGCAGGACCCACTGGTCCAACAGGGCCGACGGGTGCAACTGGTAGCACGGGAGCATCTGGACCCATTGGTGCAACGGGCCCGGCAGGCCTGACGGGACCTACGGGCGCAACCGGAGCTGCAGGCCCTACAGGCCCCGTTGGAGCGACCGGCCTCACTGGAGCAACGGGCCCTGTCGGCGCTATCGGTGCTACAGGTCCTGCTGGAGCCACCGGACCTGCCGGTGCTACAGGGGCCATCGGCCCAATCGGTCTTACAGGACCCGCAGGGCCTGTAGGAGCGACAGGCATCGCGGGTGCGACGGGACCCGCCGGCCCGGCAGGTCCAAGCGGCGTCGCGGGGCCCGCCGGACCTTCCGGTGCAGCTGGCCCTGCCGGCGCAACAGGACCGGCTGGTGCAACAGGGCCGGCTGGACCAACAGGTGCAACGGGCTCCGCCGGACCCTCTGGCCCTGCAGGTGCAACTGGTGCTCCCGGAGCGCCGGGACTAGCCGGGGCTACTGGCGCGACAGGAGCTACAGGAGCCACGGGCGCAACCGGACCCTCTGGCGGACAGGTGTACTCAGCGACCTTTTACACAAACGGACAGACTGGCAGCTCGTTGTTTTACGCGCCTCCACTTGGCGTGGCTCAGGCAAATGCCTCCAACTCCATACGTAACGTGTTGATGGTTCCGCAGAGTTGCACCGCTCTCTTCTTGCGTGTCCAGGCGCTGAATATCTTTTCCGGCAACTCCGGCGCGACTGTGACTTTGCTTTCGGGCAGCGCGACTGCAATCGGTTCAATGTCAGCCACCAGCCTGAGCTGCAGCTTTGGAGCGCCCGATGGCAGCAACGCCAGCTGCAACAATTTCACGAGCGGTGTGTCGCTCAACGCAGGCGACGTGATCACGCTAAGGGTCAATCTGAATGGCAGCAGCAGTGCCTTCTCGCAGGCAACGTTTCTTGCCAGCTTCCAGTGCCAGCAGGGTGTCACGTTCTAGCTGGCACCTTTGGCAAGCTTTCCTTTTCATGCAGGAGCACTTGATAGACTGCTCACTTGACGCGGCGAATGATCTACCGGCAAGGAGCGAGTGAGGAATGAACCAGGCAGGGCAAACGGTATGCCTTTGCATGATCGTCAAGAATGAGAGCCATGTGCTTGCGCGCTGTCTCCGTTCTGTTTTGCCACTGCTCGACGCCTGGTTGATTGTGGATACCGGATCGACAGACAACACCCAACATCTGGCACGCGAAGAACTGCAACATCTGCCGGGCGAATTGATCGAGCGTCCTTGGATTGATTTCGCTCACAATCGCTCGGAAGCCTTAACGTACGCCGCAGGCCGTGCGGACTTCCTGCTCGTCATTGATGCGGATGAAGTTCTGGAGCTTTCGCCCAGCTACTGCCTGCCCACCCTTACGGCCGATGCCTATGACTTTGAACTACTGTCAGGTCCGGTGACTTATTACAAAACCCAGATGGTTCGAAGCACGCTCAACTGGCGGTACCAGGGTGTGGTTCACGAACACATTGTGACCGCCGGGTCTACAGTGCGTGAGCGGCTGCCCGGTGTAAGAACGCTGCGTATCCCTGACGGTGCACGCGCACGCGATCCGCTCACCTATCGCAAAGACGCTCTTTTGCTGGAAGCGGCCCTGCTGTCAGAACCGGAAAATGCGCGGCACATGTTTTACCTGGCGCAGAGCTACTGTGACGCAGGTGAACTGGACCTTGCAACCGACCGTTACGGCAGACGCGTCGCGATGGGCGGGTGGCATGAGGAGGTCTGGTCTTCGCTCTATCAGATCGCACGCATTCGGGAGATGCGAGGGCTGGACTGGCCGGCAACCCTGACCGCCTACCTTTCTGCGTTTTCCTTTCGCCCTGACCGGGCAGAACCTCTGTTCCGCATCGGGATCTACTACCAGGCGAAGAGGGACTATCCAACTGCATACCTCTTTCTTGCGCAGGGCGTTCAAATACCCTTCCCTGAATCCGACGTGCTGTTTGTTGAGCGTGACATCTACAGCTTCTACCTGCCGCTCGAATTTGCCGTCGCATGCTTCTATGTCGGCAGACACGCTGAGGCGGTGGAGACTTACGATCAGTTGCTGCGTGATCCGCGGCTCACAGAAGCGCAGATGAAGCAAGTAACGGACAACAGGCAATTCAGTCTCACGGCTCTGTCCACGCAGAGCTCATAGAACACAGATCTCCCCTTTACCTCACCAACTCTTGCGCACGTGATTTTCTGCCATGCCGCTTGCTTTTTGCGCCGTGACTGGATCGGCAACCATGGTTCAGGGGATCAAAGTGGCGGCGACCTGCAGTCTTCTTTACGGCATAAGATCGAGCACCTGAGGGATAAAAAGTGCTCTCGCGACAGGCAGAAGACGGCCTCCTCATGGGGTCGGACCGGTCAAAGGCGCTAAGTTCAGAAGGCGGTGCCGGACTTCGCGCAGAACTGCTTGCTTCCCTGCGATTGGGAGGCCCACTCGCTTTGGGTGAACTGGGCTGGATGTCAACCTACATCGTCGATGCCATGATGATCGGACATCTGCCGCACTCTGCTCTTGCGATTTCCGCGTCGTCACTGGGCAACACGATCTACTATGCGATCGCCTTCTTTGCCATTTACCTGCTCAACGGCCTGGAGACGTTCGTGTCACAGGCAGCAGGAAAGGGCGACCGTTCGGAAGCTGTAAGGATGCTGATGCAATCCATGTGGATCGTCGTTGGCGGCACGCCGCTTGTGATGATCGCCACATGGAGTGCAGCTTTTCTGCTGCCGCACTTCGGAACCTCTCCGGAGATGTTTGCGGAAACACAGCGTTACCTACGCGCCCTTATCTGGTCCACGGCCCCTCTGATGCTGTACATGGCGGTGCGTCGCTTTTTGCAGTCCATCAACCGGGTGATCCTGGTTTCGGTATCGCTGGTGACGGCGGGACTGGTGAACTGGCTATTCGACTGGCTCCTGCTGTTCGGTCACTGGCACTTTCCTGCCATGGGTATCGCCGGTTCCGGATGGTCCACCGTCATCGTGCGCTTCTGGATGCTGCTGGTGCTTGTGCCGGGCGCGCTGCTGGCCTTTCGTGAGCTGCAGGTGTGGCCGCGCCTGCGCATGCTACTGCCGGACAGGTTACGGCTGGGAGCGCTGCTGCGTATTGGCTGGCCCTCAGGGCTGGAGTTTTCGCTTGAACTGGGTATCTCGACATTTATGTCGATCCTGTGCGCGAGGCTGGGAACTACCTATCTTGCCGCGCACCAGGTAACGCTTGACCTGAATGCGTTCGTTTATATGGTGCCCACCGGACTGGCTTACGCGGCCATGATTCGTGTGGGGCAGGCCGCGGGCCGAAATCAGCTGGCCGGGGTAAAGCGGTCGGCAAGCGCTTCCCTTGCACTTGCCATGGGATACAGCGGCATCGCTGCTCTGCTATTCCTGGTGTTTTCACACCGGTTAGCTGGCCTCTATACCAACGACACGCACGTGATCGCAGCTGCCGTGCCGCTCTTCAACCTGTGCGCTCTGCTCATCCTTGGCGACGCTGCCTTCGTGATCCATGCGTCTGCGCTTACCGGTCTCGGTGATACACGCTCTCCGCTGTGCGTGAGCATCGTGTGCGACTGGGTCCTTGGCATGCCGGCTGCGTACCTGCTTGCGTTTCCACTTGGTTATGGCGTGTATGGCCTTTGGATGGGCCGCGCCATCGCTTCAGTTACGTCCGGCGTGGCGATGTCTGCGTGGTGGCAGTATCGAATGCGCAGGGAAGCCAATGCTTCTTCCTCCAAGAAATTCAACCTTCTGACACCCCTGGGAGCCCGCTAGACGGGTACCTATCAAACCCTTGCATTACTTTCCCGAGGTCACACGTGAATCGCCTCTCTTTCTTCCTGAATACCGCTCAATATCATCGTGCGCTGCCGCTGTTAACAGCATTCGCTGCCTTGCCGATGCTGTGCGTTGCGCAATCTACCCTGGGCAGCATCTCGGGTACTGTGCAGGACAGCACAGGCGCCCGGGTGCCTCAAGCGACCATCCGGCTTCATCGGGTCGACAACAACACGGACCGAACCTTAACTGCAGATGACAGCGGCCAGTACAGCACCCTGAACCTTGAACCCGGTACCTACGACGTCACCGTGCAGAGCGCCGGTCTGGCGACGACAACAGCAACGGGCATCGTGCTGCAGGCGCGTCAACAACTTCGCTACGATGTGACGCTGAAGGTTGGTGCAACGGAGAGCGTTACAGTCAACGCCTCCGATGCCGGAGTCATCAATGTCGAGAACGCGCAGATATCTTCTGTCCTGACGCCGCAGGCGGTGCTTGATCTGCCCGCAAACTATCGCGGTGCGGGCTCCACATCACCGCTTAGCGTGGTGCAGGCGCTGCCCGGTGTGCAGCCAGACAGTGGTGCCTACCCGCCTGCCCCTTCCACACGCCCTGTGCCTGCTGTCCGCTACTCGATCCAGGGTGGCTTGCCGTCGCAGACCGACACCACCGTCGACGGTATCTCCGCGCAGAACCAGACCAGCAACAACGTGCAGGCAGATGCCTTCCCTTCCGCAGAATCCATCGCGGAAATTCGCGTAGACGGCGTCAACAACAACGCGGAGTACGGGCAGCCCGGAGAGATCACGACTGTAACGAAGAGCGGCACGAACAGGGTGCACGGCTCGGCCTACACGTACTACCAGAATGACGCGCTGGATGCGACGCCCTATGGATCGAATGCGGACACCAAGCCGCAAAAAGACGCGAAGGATTTTGGTGGAAGCATCGGTCTGCCCGTCCGCATCCCGCACGTATACGACGGTCGTGACCGCTCGTTCCTTTTCGCGGCTTACGAAGGCTTGCGGTTCCCGCAAACTACTGTTCTTCAGCGTTACGTACCAACCGTTCGCATGAAACAGGGCGATTTCTCGCAGGAAACATCCACGCCGCTGCAGAACCCTTTTACGGGCGGTTTCTACGCGAACAACC
>CAXUEW010000151.1:0-7921 GCA_964250115.1 uncultured Terriglobus sp. | reverse complement strand
GATGCACCGGGTGCACGTGCCGCAGCGGTCGGCAGCGGGCAGCAGCATTGCCTCGTCCGCCAGCGGCAACGACGTCAGAATGACGCCCAGCAACAGCCACGAGCCCATCCCCTGGTTCAGGACGCAGGTGTTCTTACCGATCCAGCCGATGCCTGCAAGCTGCGCGAACCAGCGCTCCACCACGGGTCCTGTGTCCACATAGGCACGTGTCTGGGTTGCGTCTTCGCTGCTGTCACTCGCGAGCAGGGTATGAAGTTCGGCTTCCACTTCGCGCAGACCGCGCAGAAGAACGTCATGGTAGTCCGTGGGCATGGAAGCCGGTTGAGCCGTGCCGCTCCATGCGTAGCGCGCGATCCATCCGCTGCCATCCGGTGCGGGCGCAAGAGAATTCGGCTCCTCCGCGTTATAGTTGACCGCGCACAGGATGACCGACCGCGCCCACGGCACGGCCCGGTGCAGTGATGATCGCATGGGGATGCCGTCCGCATCCTCTCGCAGCAGCCATGCCATGTCGCCGGCAAAGCCTTGCTTCGCCCATTGCAGAAATCGGTCGCGTTGCAGCCGCTCCTCGGATGATCCCGGCTCAGGCACCGCCGCTACACCGCACAGGTCAAATCCGGCAGCGCGCGCTTTCGCCTGCACAGCTTCCCGGATTGAGGATGTAAGAACAGGATTCATAAAGGGGAGACGCTGCGTTCCAGCGCAACGATACCGTGCACGGCGGAACACTCTTGGCCATGGTACGCGGCAACTGCGTCCGCTTCAGGTCCATGCACACGAGTGCTGTCCCCCGTCCACGCGAGATCGGGATTGCTGCCCATCCAGAGCGGTCTTTAGAATGGCTTGCAGATCGCCCACGGAGAAACGGTTATGCGCAGGTGGTGTTCTCGTTCGTTCTCCGCTTCCCTGCTCTGTGCCGTTGCCATGTACCCGGCCAGCCGTCCTGCGGACCTTCGATTCAACATCCAGATGATCGACCCCAGCTACGGCGAAACGGTCGCGGTAGCCGACATCAACCGCGACGGCAGGCCCGACATCGTCTCCGGTGAAAGCTGGTACGAAGCTCCCACATGGACGAAGCACCCACTGCGTTCCATCGAATATAGCTCAGGGTACATCGACAACTTCTCAGACCTGGTCATGGATGTCGACGGCGACAGCTGGCCGGACGTGCTTCAGTTCAGCTACTTCGCGCACAATATCGTCTGGCTCAGAAACCCAGGCAAAGCGGGCGGCACGTGGAAGCAGACGGAGATCGACAACAGCGGCCCCACCGAGTTCGCCTTCCTCGTCGACATGAACAACGACGGCAAAGCGGACGAACTGCTGCCGGAGTTCGACCGTCCCAACGTGCCCGCGGCATGGTTCGAGTTGCAAAACGGCAAGTGGATCAAGCACATCGTCGCCAACAAGAGCTTCGGCCACGGCATCGGCGTCGGCGACATGAACGGCGACGGCCGCAACGACATCCTGACGCCCAACGGCTGGCTTGAAGCACCGCCTGACATCCATGCACCGGGCGACTGGACCTTCCATCCCACGGATTGGGGCTGGAAACCCATTCCGGCCGCCGGGCCGCCAACCGCAGCGCCGCAGCCCGCGCGTTCTGCGCAATTCGGCTACATGTACCTGCTCGACATCAACGGCGACGGCCGCAAAGATATGCTGACCGGCATGGCGCATGGCTATGGCGTGGCCTGGTACGAGCAGACGGACAGCGGTGGATGGATCCAGCACGTCATCGACAGCTCGTGGTCGCAGGCGCACGCGTCGCAGTTGGTCGATATGAACGGCGATGGGCGGCCGGACTTCGTGACGGGCAAGCGGTACTTCGCACACAACGGCGCGGACCCCGGGGAACGCGAACCAGTCGGGCTCTACTGGTATGATTGGCGCAAGACACCCGCAACGCCGTCCATGCCACGGGGCCCAGGTAACGGCGGTGTCGAGTGGATTCGCCACATTGTCGATTACGGCGGACGCATGGGCGGCGGCGTGCAAACCGTCGCGGCAGACATTGACGGTGATGGCGACATCGACATCGTCAGCGGCAACAAGTCCGGCCTGTTCCTTGCGGAGAACCTGACAAGGTCCCCAAAGCCGCAGACCAGGCAACACCGGCGATAAACTTCCTGCATGCAAACCGCGATTGCCCAGCCAGCTAAGGCACAGACACCGCGCCTCCAGGCCCAGGTGCTGATGATTGACGCCGACGACACGCTGTGGGAGAACAACATCTACTTCGAGCACGCCATCGACCGTTTTGTTGAACTGGTCGCGCACCCGGAACTGACGCCGGCAGAAGTACGTGCGGCCTTCGACGAGCTGGAAGCGGCACGCGTGAAGTCTCACGGTTATGGCACAGATGCCTTTCACGCATCGCTGCTGGCGGGCTTTGAACACCTGACCGGCGCAGCCTGTGACCACGAACAGGCGCAACACATAGCCGCTTGCGCCATGCACGTTCGCAGCAGCAAGATCGTGCTGCTGAGCGGCGTCGCGAATACCCTGTCGCGTCTGGCAAGAAACCATACGCTGGTCCTGGTAACCAAGGGCGACCACGCGGAGCAGACGGCAAAGCTGCTCCGATCGGGCCTTGCGGACCACTTTACACATGTCGAAGTGCTGCGTGAGAAACATGTTGGTGCTTACCTTCAACTGCTGGAACGTTATGGCTTCGACCCCGCAGGAACGTGGATGATCGGCAACAGCCCCCGCAGCGATGTCAATCCCGCACTTCAGGCGGGTCTACATGCCGTCTACCTGCCGCACCCAAGTACATGGGTGCTTGAGCAGGAGACTGTCCTGCCTCCTCCACCCAGTCAGAATCTGCTCCAGCTTTCCAATTTCCAAGACCTCCTGCTGCACTTCGCCTAGGCCTTTTCTACGGCGTCGCTCTGGTATACTTCGGCTTGATGGCGTACCGCCAGAGGCGCGAAATCGCCTCCATGCGGAGGTGGCGAAATTGGCAGACGCACTAGCTTGAGGTGCTAGCGCCGCAAGGCATACGGGTTCAAGTCCCGTCTTCCGCACCATCGTTTCAATCAGGTACTTACGAGAAGGCCAACCTGAACGGTTGGCCTTCTTTGCGTCCCTGGTTCGTGTGGAACGGCGAATCGTCCCGAAATTGACCTCTGTACAAGACTGCCCGTGAGGAACACATCTGCTCACCTGGACTGCGTTTTGCATCTGTAGCTTCAGGCTCCAGAAGTCGCATCAGATTGCAGATGCTCCATTGAGTGAAAACTGCCTTTGCCTCGCTGCGCATAGGCATTGGAGGGAGATGTGTTGCGGGAAAGCCTATCGACAAGGGATCACGCATTCCGCCGGCAGATGGCGCAGTTCTTCGATGCGACCACGGATGCGATCTTCTTTTTGGATCAGGAATACCGTTTCACGTTCTTAAATCGACGGGCTCATGAACTTCTCGTCTCCGGCGGAGATGACATTCTGGGACAAGTCCTCTTCGAGCGCTATCCCCATACAGTGTATGAGGGTTCGCCCTACGTTGCCGCCTACACAGGCAGCATGGAGCGTGGCGAAACTGGAGACTTCGAGGCCTACTATCCCGAGCCGTTCAACTTCTGGTTACATGTGCAAAGTTATCCCTTCGATGCGGGCATTATGGTCTTTTTCCGCGACATCACCGCGGACCGGAACCTCCATGATTCGCTCCGGCGACAGCACGCGGAGATTGAGACGGTCTACCGCACAGCGCCCATCGGTCTCGCGCTTTTTGACCCTAAGGAATATCGATACCTGCGGCTGAACGATCTGCAAGCTTCCTTTTTTGGACTCAGGCCTGACGAAATTATTGGGCAGAAGCTGACAGACATGGCTCCGATCGAAGGCCTGAAGGAGTTGTTTGATCAGGTTGCGGCCGGTGAACCGGTCACGAACTTTCCTCTGGTAGGTTCACTGGCAACGGACCCGGCCACGCAGAGGCATTGGACGGTGAGCTATTCGCCCGTAGTTGCAGAGGACGGCACCGTGACCGCGATCTCTGCAGCCTCACTCGAAATCACCCATCAGAAACTATCGGAACGAGCACTGATTCAGAGTGAAAAGCTTGCCGCAGTCGGTCGTCTCGCATCCAGCATCGCCCACGAAATCAATAACCCGCTCGAGGCCGTGACCAACTTACTCTATCTGGCAGCACGCAGCGAAGACATCGCAGACATACGCTCGCATCTTCACCTGGCTGAAATGGAGTTGGCACGCGTCGCCGCGATCACCTCGCAGACTTTGCGCTTTCACAAACAGGCTTCCCTTCCCCAGGCAGTTGCCGCAGAGGAGCTTATCGCGAGTGTGCTGTCGATCTACCAGGGACGGCTTGCCAATGCCAAAGTCGAGGTGATTGCACGATATAGGGCACTCAGGAAAGTGAGCTGTTTCGAGGGTGAGATTCGGCAGGTCATCAGCAACCTTGTGAGCAATGCTCTTGACGCTATGAGTGCGGACGGCGGAGATCTGTTTCTGAGAACGCGGCTCGCGACCAACTGGCGCGACGGAGCACATGGAGTTGTCATCACAGTTGCCGACCGGGGTACAGGCATGACTCCTGCAACCCTGGAAAAGCTGTTCGACGCCTTCTACACGACGAAGGGCATCATAGGAACGGGCTTGGGTCTTTGGGTGAGTAAAGAAATCATCGACAGGCACAATGGCACTTTGCGCGTCCGCAGCAGTCAGAGAAGCGGCAAGAGTGGCACGGCGTTCTGCATATTTCTGCCTCACAAGGCACCCTCGCGAACTGAGCCCAATTCTTCGCGCTAAGCCCGATGCTCCTGACCTTCGATGTTTTGAGAGTCAAGCTTACCCATGCGGCTGCCTCAGTGCTGTGACGCTCATGCCGCTAGTGCCGGCTCAACTCCGGCTGTAGCAAAGTATCCTTTACGCTCTCCCACGTCTTGCGGATGCCATCCTCAAGCGGCGTGACATGGTGCCAGCCCAGGTCGTGCAGCTTGCCGACATCCATCAGCTTGCGCGGTGTGCCGTCCGGCTTGGACGCGTCGAAGTTCAGGCCGCCCTTGTAGTCCAGCACACGGAAGATTGTCTCCGTCAGTTCGCGAATGGTCACGTCCTCGCCGGTGCCGATGTTGATCAGCGGCGGCTCATCTTCCACCAGCAACGAACCATACTGGTCTTCCGGCAGATTCAACAACGCCACGCAGGCTGCTGCAAGGTCGTCGGAGTACAGCAGTTCGCGGCGAGGCGTACCCGTGCCCCACACCGTAACTTCAGGCGCGCCGGACGCCATGGCCTCCGCTGTCTTGCGCATCAACGCCGGCAGTACGTGCGAGTTGTTCGCGTCGAAGTTGTCGCCTGGTCCGTACAGGTTCGTCGGCATCGCCGCAAGGTAGCGCGTGCCGTACTGGCGGTTGTAACTCCAGCACATCTCGATGCCGGCGATCTTTGCCAAGGCGTACGGCCGATTCGTCGGCTCCAGCGGTCCGGTCAGCAGGCAGCTTTCCGGCATGGGCTGCGGCGCAAACTTCGGATAGATACACGACGATCCAAGGAACAGCAGACGCTCCGCCTTGTTCCAATATGCAGCATCGATGACGTTGTTCTGGATGGCGAGATTGTCGCGGATGAAGTCAGCGGGATAGGTGTTGTTGGCATAGATTCCGCCCACCTTCGCCGCCGCAAGCACCACGAACTGCGGCTTCGCTTCGGCAAAGAACTGCTTCACGGCAGCGCTGTCTCTCAGATCGAGTTCCGCACTTGTCCGCGTGACAATGTTGGTGTAACCAAGGCGCTTCAGCTCGCGCTGAATAGCAGAGCCGACCAGACCACGGTGCCCCGCGATGTAGATCGATGCATCCTTGTTCATGAAAACTGAAGTAGAGCTAAGCGGTGTCGGCATGTGACTTCTTTTCGCGGCTTTAGCCGCCGAGATAGAGCGCAGTGCTATCTCAGAAGAGGCTTTAGCCGCATTCTTCAGAAAGGAACACTACTATCTCAGCGGCTGAAGCCGCGTTCTCCTTCGGAACAGATTTATGTTCTATGACATGGCTCGTTGACTCTAGCGGTCTAAACGCTCTAGGTCTCCCGCACGTTGTACGCATCGAAGCCGTGCTTGCGTACCAAGGCGTCGCGCTGCGCACTCTTCAGGTCGGCCTCGACCATCTCCGACACAAGACCTTCGAAGGTTGTCGTAGGGGTCCATCCAAGCTCGGTCTTCGCCTTGGTGGGATCACCCAGCAGTGTCTCCACCTCGGTGGGACGGAAATAGCGCGGGTCGATCGCGATGATGACCTTGCCATCCTTATCGAGTGCCTTCTCCTCAACACCGCTGCCCTGCCACATCAGGCTCAGTTCCAGCTTTTCGGCGCAGCGATTGATGAACTCGCGCACGCTGTATTGCTGGCCTGTGGCGATGACGAAGTCCTGCGGCTTGTCGCACTGCAGCATACGCCACTGCATCTCCACGTAGTCGCGGGCATGGCCCCAGTCGCGCTTGGCGTCGATATTGCCCATGTACAGCTTGTCCTGCAGGCCCACCTTGATGCGTGCCAACCCGCGCGTGATCTTGCGGGTGACAAACGTTTCGCCGCGCAGAGGACTTTCATGGTTGAACAGGATGCCGTTGCAGGCGTACATGCCATAGGCCTCGCGGTAGTTCACTACAATCCAGTAGCCATACATTTTGGCCACTGCATAAGGCGAACGCGGGTAGAAAGGTGTTGTCTCCCGCTGCGGAATCTCCTGCACCAGGCCGTACAGTTCCGATGTGGATGCCTGATAGAAGCGCGTTTTGTTTCCCAAGCCAAGAATGCGAATCGCCTCGAGCAGGCGCAGCACGCCAATGGCGTCAGAGTTCGCGGTATACTCCGGCTCTTCAAACGACACCTGCACGTGGCTTTGCGCGGCCAGGTTGTACACCTCGTCCGGCTGTACCTTCTGCATGATGTGGATGAGTGAGGATGAGTCTGTCATATCGCCGTAGTGCAAAAAAAACTTCGGATCGGGATTGTGCGGGTCCTCATAAATGTGGTCGATGCGGGCGGTGTTGAACAACGATGAACGGCGCTTGACGCCGTGGACTTCGTAACCCTTTTCCAGCAGCAGTTGCGCAAGATATGCGCCGTCCTGCCCGGTAACACCTGTAATCAGTGCCTTCTTCAAAACCTGTCCTCCATGAAAATCGAGTGCTGCAGGCCTGCATCGTTGGGGGAGTGCAGAACAGTACAGCCATTGTGACGGCGGGTCCCGCGCCAGCCTGAATGGAGGCAATTGCCCCTGTACCCAGTGTTACACTCTAAAGGTTACGGGTAAATACTTCCTGTCCTATTGTTGTTCCGCTTTGGCACGCACAAAGCCCAAGGTTACTGAATGCACGCACTGCTCATCCTCCTGGTGATCCTTCACATCATCATCTGCCTCTTCCTGATTGGCGTCGTTCTGCTGCAGCAGGGCAAAAGCGCCGACCTGGCCGGTGCCTTTGGCGGACAGGGTTCGCAGACCGCATTCGGTCCACGTGGCGCGGCCAATTTGCTGACCCGGCTGACTACGTGGTCCGCCATCCTGTTCATGGTGACCTCTATCAGCCTCACCGTACTGATGTCACGCAGTAGCGACCGCTCTGTGCTCTCCGGTATCAAGACCCAGCAGAACGCACCTAAGAAGTAACATCAGCTTCTGCAAAGGAGGCGTGGGCTCTGCCTACGCCTCCTTCGTGTTTTGGAGAAGTATGCAGCGAGAGACGTTTCCGGTTGGTCCGTTACAGTGCAACTGCTCCATCCTGTATGACACGGATGCAGGCGATGCCACGGTGATCGATCCAGGCGGTGATATCGCTAAAATCTCAGGCTTCCTTACAGCACATCATTTGCGCCTGCGGCAGATTGTGGTGACACATGCTCACCTTGACCACATTGCAGGTGCCGGCCTGTTGGCTGACATGTTTGGCGCACCC
>CAXUEW010000150.1:0-7930 GCA_964250115.1 uncultured Terriglobus sp. | reverse complement strand
TACCCAAAAAGATCGACATGACCCACGAAGACCCGCCGCCACCCACGCAGGTCGCCGGGGTTGCAGGTGCCGGTATGGGTTCTGGTAGCGGTACTGCCGGCGGCATCATGGGAGGGCTTGGTCTCGGCGCGGCTCCAACTCCAGTTGTCAAAGTGGAGAAGCCCAAGCCGACAGGACCAGCAAAGATATCCAGCGGTGTCATGGCCGGTCAGGTACTGGTGAAAACTACGCCTGTCTATCCTCCCATTGCGAAGGCGGCACACGTCTCCGGCGCGGTGATCCTGCACGCGATCATTTCAAAGACTGGTAACGTGGAGCAGTTGTCCGTCGTATCCGGGCCTGAAATGCTCCGCGCCAACGCCATCTCCGCGGTGCAGAGCTGGAAGTACAAGCCCTACCTCCTGAACGGCGAGCCGACCGAGGTCGACACGACTATCACCGTAAACTTCTCCTTCGGCGGCTAGGTCTTACAGGCTGCATCTGCGGCCCCGAAGATCGCCCTCGTTTCCATAGGGCCCGGCATGGTGCCGGGTCCGCCCACAACTTTATCTTGCATGCTTCGCACATCTAACCAGGAGGACTGATTCTCGTGATTCTCGCTCACGCAGCAGCTAGCTTCGCCCACGTTCCCGCCACTCTCGGCATGTTCTTTCAGGAAGGCGGCGACGCAGCCTCCTCCGGCTTCTCCGTTCTGGGCATGCTCAAGAACATGGGCTGGATCGATCTTGCAGTTGTCGGCATCCTGTTCATCATGTCCATCTGGTCGCTCGCCGTTATGATCGACCGCGCCCTATACTTCTCCGCAGCGCGTAAGCAGTCGCGTGAATTCGCACCCAAGGTTGCCGGAGCCCTGAAGGACGGCCGTCTGGATGAAGCAATCAAAGTTGCGGACCGTTCGAAGAAGTCGCACCTTGCCGAAGTGGTTACAGCCGGTCTGCAGGAGTTCCGCTCCTACGGTTCGGGTGGCGCAATCTCTGACGAGCAGATTGAGTCGTCGAAGCGCGCCCTGGAGCGTTCGGAAGCCATTGTTCACGCCAAGTTGAAGCGTGGTCTGGGATCCCTGGCAACCATCGGTTCCACGGCACCCTTTATCGGCCTGTTCGGCACGGTCATCGGTATTCTCCACGCCTTCCAGCAGATCGCAACCCAGAAGACTTCAGGTATCGGCGCGGTTGCCGGCGGTATTTCTGAAGCCCTGGTCACAACGGCGTTCGGCTTGCTTGTGGCTATCCCGGCGGTTATGTGCTTCAACTACTTCACCAACAAGGTTGAGTCCTTCGACGTGGAGATGGACAACAGTTCCTCCGAGCTGGTCGATTACTTCATCAAGCAGTCGCAGCGCTAATCGGAGACGTGCGAAGCGAGAAACAGCGCAGGGTTATCGGCCTGTTCGGCGGTAACCCGGCTCCTCACTCGCTTCATCTGACGGAGCTTACAGGTAAGTACGGAGTCGCTTTATGGCACAGGCAATTCGTGACGAAGGCAAAAAGGTCAACTCAGACATCAACGTGACGCCCATGGTGGACGTGATGCTGGTGCTCCTGATTATCTTCATGGTCGTCACACCCATGCTCAACAACAAGGTCAACGTCGAGTTGCCTCCATCCACTGCCGCAGTCATCATGGAAGACGCGAATAAGGAAGATTCAATCGTCGTGGCAGTTACCCGCGACGGCAAGACCTTCCTTGGTGGCGACCAGGTAACCGGTAGCGATATCGGTCCTAAGATCACTTCGAAGCTGGAGAACAAGACCGATAAGCGCGTCTACTTCCGCGGCGACCAGCGTGCGAACTACGGCAAAGTCATGGATGCAATCGATGGTATTCGGACTGCGGGCGTAAGTCAGTTGGGAATGTTGGCTGAAAAGCCGTTGATGTAGTTCGCTGCTAAAGCTGAAGAAAGCGGTCGATCCGGCCGTGTACAAGAACGAATGGCCGGAAGGCCGAAGGAGAAACACCATGGGTATGGGAGGCGGAGGCGGTAGCGGTGCAAGGTCAGATATTAATGTGACCCCGCTGATCGACGTTCTTCTGGTGCTGCTGATCATCTTCATGGTCATCCAGCCAAACACAGTACGCGGCCTAGATACGCTGGTACCCCAGCCGCCTAAAAAGCAGGATTTGAATAAGGAAGTGGATACTCGGACCATCGTTGTTCAGGTACAGCCAAATGGCAAGGCGGGCCCCTCGTACAAGATTAATGAGGATGCGGTCAACCTGTCGCAGCTGACCGCAAAGCTGACGGAAATCTTTGCCACACGGAACGAAAAGGTTATGTTCGTCAAGGGTGACAAGGACCTCGACTTCGGTCAGGTTCTCCCGGTCATCAATGATGGTCATGCTGCGGGTGTCGACAACATCGGCATCATCACGCCGGCGGTAGAAGCAGGTAAATAGGTCTGGAATCGAATCATAAAGGGGCGATGAGACTTTCATCGCCCTTTTTCCGTTTTTACTGATATAGCTAACTGGTATCGATTTTGCGGTATTTGCCTTCCTTAGAACGAAGTTTGTTCATTTCGCTTTTCTCACTTGCATCGCTCCGGCAACAAGCATTGAGGCACTTCTAAATTCGGCCAAGGTTCGAAAGCTTGGTTGTGTTTCTACTCCTCAAAGCTGGTAAGCTGTGTTCGTCTGTGGGTACAATCATGTCACGCAAAGGCCTTGGCTTCTGCGTTTTACCGACACCTTTGCTCGTATGTGGCATTTGAAGGAGATCTTCGCTCAATGAAAGTAAACGCACGCGTTTCCGCCACGACCGCACTGCTGCTGTCGCTTGGGATGCTGACGGGCTGTAACCAGCTCAAGGCTCGCGATCAGCTCACCAAGGGCGTCGCGGCGTTCAAAAATGCGCAGTACGAGCAGGCAATCAATGCCTTCCAGAAATCCATCCAGTACGATCCAAACTACCTGGACGCCAAGTTGTACCTCGCCACGGCATACTCGTACCAGGTGGTACCGAACCTGGAGTCGCCGGAGAATACGAAGTACGCCAACAACGCGATCAGCGGCTTCAAGGAATATCTGCAGGCAAAGCCAAACGACAAGGTTTCCCTTCAGCAGTTGGCCTCGATTTACCGCAACATCAAGAAGTATCCTGAGGCTAAGAACTACGAGCTGCAGGTCATCCAGGTCGATCCGAAGGACGCGGAAGCGCACTACACGATCGGCTTTGTGGACTGGGTGGAGTCCTACGATAACGCCCGCAAAGCACTTGCTCTGGACGGCCTGACCGACGATGGCAAGGGCAATCTCAAGATGAGCAAGGCCACCTGCGCCAAGCTGAAGGAGCAAAACAGCGCGCTTGTCGACGATGGTCTGGAACACCTTAAACAGGCAGTACAGATCAACACGGATTACGCTGACGCATACTCTTACCTGAACCTCGTCTATCGCCGTAAAGCAGACGTGGACTGCGGCAACCCGGCCGCCGTCGCAGAGGACGTAGCACAGGCTGAAAAGGCCAGCCAGGCTGTACTGGGCGCGCGCCAGGCCGAAGAAAAGAAGAAGGAAGAGAAGCTGCGCGGCGGCGTTACCATGCAGTAAAGCTCCCACCTCAAGGCACTCACGAGAGGCCCCTAATGAGGGCCTCTCGTTTTGCTGCGCAAGTGGGAAACCGGTAGAGCTAAAGCACTTTGCTTGAAGTGCCGGCCCATGCATCGCGCCTACAGCGCTATTGCTTTTATGCTTCGGTACCTAGGCTTTCAGCTAGGCTGTTATGTACACGGGCCTTTGGCCCTACTAGGCGCATCGGCATATTCGGAAGGGCACAGCTTTAGCTGTGCCGCTACGAATCCAATCGAAGCAGGGCTTTAGCCCCCGTGGGCTGCTTTGAAGCAACTCTCGGCGGCTAAAGCCGGTTGCTCATGCAGGATGGACACGGCACAGCTAAAGCTGTGCCCTTCCTGAACCACAACATCTCTCACAATATTGCCGATTACGAATATGTCGACACACCACTAGGGCGCATCGACATATAGGTCTTTGTACTTGTTTTGCGGCTTTGGACACCGAAACAGTAACCATAATCAGTCTGGCAACGCTGTTTTAGCCGCTTAGATCGACTCTCGGCAGCTAAAGCCACGTCCGTTAGATCCGTCCTAACTATCTCGGCGGCTAAAGCCGCAAGTTCGATCCACAAATGTACTCGGCCTGATCCTTGAAAAGCTATATCTTGATGTGCCCTACGTGATGCGCCACGTTTCCAGCGTTACTTCTTTATGTTTTGGTACCTAGGCCTTTGGCCTACTCTGCAATGCGTTACGTTTCCAGCGCCAAATGCTTTTCATTGTCGCCATCGTGACCGACTGAAGGCGATCGAACGATCCCGACTCACCCTTGATTCAAGCCGAAGCGCTGGGTTCCTCACGAGTCGGCCGCCCGAAACCCGAGAACGCAGTGGTAGCACCTCCTCGCAGATATGCCTCGCTGCGCCCTTCGACAGGTCAGGCAAGCCTCAGGACGACGCCGATAGGTCCAAGGCAAAGCGCATGCTGAGACGCTACTGGGAGGAGCCGGCCTTGAAAATCTCTTCGGCGAAGTAGTTTTCCACTTTGGCCTGATCGCGCAGCATCTCGAGGTAGGCGCTCTTCAGCAACTGCTCGCGCGTGTTGCGTAGCTGGTCCCGGATGCTTTGCTGCACTGCAGGATTGCTCAGGTCGCGTTGTCCCGCGGTTTCCTTGGAGATGAGGCGAATGATCGAGTAGCCCACAGGCTGCTTTGCGCCGGGCGGCACAATGGGCAGGATGGGCGTGTTCTCGCCCGCCTTGAGCTTGCTGACTGCCTCAAAGATAGGACCGGTCTGCCGCAACTGCGAAGCCGCGACAAAGCCCATGTCGCCACCGTTTGGCGCGGTTTGCGGGTCTTCGGAATAATTTGCCGCCACCGCCGCGAAATCCGCTCCGCTGTCCAACTGCGCCTTCAAAGTGGCAATCTTCTTGCGAGCATCGGCCTCTGTAGTCGCCTTGCTGCCCTGCAGGTTGGCCGCTCCTGTTTGCTGCGCGGGCTGGCTGGTCACCACAATCTGAGCAAGGTGAATCTTGTCTTCAATCAGGTTGAAGTCGGCCTTGTGCGCGTTGAAAAAGGCGTTCACTTCGCTGTCCGTCACGTTGATCTTGCTGTTAATTTCCTTGTTCAACAGCTTGTCCAGCGTAATCTGACGCCGCAGATCGCGGCGCACCTCGTCTAGCGACCGGCCGCTTTCTTTCAACACCTGGGCAAACTGCTCCTCGGTGTAGCGCGCCTTCATCTCGGTCAGCTTCGCGTCCACTTCTTCATTGGTCGCAGTCAGATTCATCTTGGCGGCACGCTGCTGAATAATCTCACCGTCAATCAGCGATCGCAGAACAGTCAATCTGTCGCTCTTGGCTTGCTCTTCGGTCTCCGGCTGCGGATCCTGCTTGCTGCGCTGCTGGTCGGTAAAGCCACGGTCCAGATCAGTCCGGCTGATGGCTTTGCCGTTCACGCTGGCTACCACGTCCGCGCCGTGCTGTTGCTTGCAGCCTGTCGCTACAAGGCACAGCAGCGTTGCCAGGCAAACTGTGCGTGGTACCTGGAAAGATCTGCCGAGTTTCATGCGAGTGCCGTGCGCGTTCAATGCCATGCCATCTTCAATGGTACCGCCTTCTGGCAGCAACCTGTAGCAGCAGGGCAGAGGTGGCCGGTTTAGTGGACGCGGTCCCTGATCTCGGTTCGTACCAGGTACAGGAAGAACACCATGGCAAAGGCGGCAGGCAGCAGGTAATGCGCCTGGTGTGTCTGGAAGAAGATCACCACGTTGCCCAGCGAGTAGAAGAAGCAGCCGCCCAGCAGCAGCGCCCATCCCCACCGTCGCAACCGCAAAAAGCCGAAAACCCCAAGAACGATCGCGGTAGACACTACCAGAATGGCGTAAAGAGCGCTGGTTCGCGTTGTAGCACGATGCGTGATGACGTTAAATGAGTTCGCCAGGGCGATGAACAGCATGAAGATGGCAATCATCGCCATGCCCGGCAGCATGCGAGGCCCATCGGAATCAGACCGTGTGGGGGGAACTGAGCCGGGCGGCAGCTTGATGCGTTGCGGTGTGGGTTGATCGTGTGCGGACATCCCTTGTCATTCTACGAGACCAGGCGGCGATGGCTGCGGTACTCCTGCTTATACGGCATGCGGCTCGGCAGGAATGTTGGGTGGGGCTGACTGAAATGCGGATTCCTCCGCTTCGCTGCGGGGTGATAAGGAGAGTGGGCTGAGCCTTGCGGGATGACGAGGGTAGATCGCTGTGGGGATGACAAAGTGGGGGATGATCAGAAAGAAGTGCTACAGCGTCTTCAAATAGAGCAGAATGCTCGTGATTTCGTCGTCGCTTACAGCGTTGCCCAGCGCAGGCATGTTGCCGCGGCCATGCAGGATGGTTGCGCGAATGCGATCGTCATTCGCAGGTGCGCCGCTTGGCAGGTAGGGCTTCTTGTAGACGCCCAGCAGCGACGGGCCGTGCAGCGATCCACTCTCGCGGTCGTAGTGGCAGGTGCCGCAACGCGCGGTGTAGGCGACGTGGCCGACCTGTTCTGACGAGGTGAGTTCTGCGAGCGGCTTGGGCGGCGGGGTAGAGCGGCAGCCGGTTAGTACGGTAAGGCTTACGAATGCCAAAAGAGCGACAAGGCTATGGCTGCGCTTAGCTTCCCGGTCGTCATCCTGAGCGGAGCGCAGCGGAGTCGAAGGACCTGCTTTTCTTTGTGCTGGCGTGCCACTTCGCAGGAAAGCAGGTCCTTCGACTCCGCACTTCGTGCTTCGCTCAGGATGACGGTTTCTAAGGGAACGTGCCGCCTCAGGATGCCGCGTGTGCCTCACGCCGCACGCTCGCGCATCTGCTTGTAGGCCTTGTGGATGAACGATGCCATGTACCATCCGTCCAGGTACTTATAGGGCGTTTCGCCCGTTGTGTAGTGGCCGCAAGGCAGAACGCGGCTGACGAAGTTCACGCCACGGCGACGGAAATTTTCAAGTACGTCGAGGGAGAACTCGCGCAGAAAGGTCAGGTCCCACGTGGCATGCACCACCAGCGACTGCCGCGAGCGCTCAGCGGCGAAGCGGTCCATCACGCTGATAGGGCTGATACCGGTGAAGATGGATTGAACGTCTGCCTGTGACAAGCCGTTTTGCTCAAAGGCGGCGCGGACGTGCCGCGTGCTCTGGCCGGTCCACACCACGTCGCCAAACTGCGTGCTGGCATGGTTGAACGCGCACACCTGGATGCGCGGATCGAACGCCGCCATAAACGCGTAGCAGGAGCCGAGCGATGTACCCAGAACGCCAAACTGCTCATACCCCTGGGTTTGCAGCCAATCGACGCACGCTCGAATGTCGACCACGGCTTGCTGGCAGGCAACAATGGTGCGGCCCACATTGCTGCTGACGGCATAGTCGCTACGCTCCAACTCGGCCGGACGACGGATGTCGTGGTACGGCTTTGACAGCCGCAGCGCTGCTATGCCGAATTTGTTGAAAATGCTGCACAGGGCGTTATGGCTGAAGGCATCGGCATTCCACTGCGGCAGTACGACGATGGCCTGCTTCCTGCGGCTGGGTTTGCTGTGGTCCGGTTCGGGATACCAGCGTGCATTGACTGCGTCATTCTCAGGGTACTTGGTCCGCACGGGCGAGGTAAATCGTAGAAACTGCGCGGGTTGGCTCTTCCCGCTGCTGGCGTCCAGGCGTACCTGCTCGGCTTGGCGCAGCGTCTCCGGCCGCACGTTGGTGGGGAACAGTTCGGCATGGCGATCCTCCAGCCGAAAATCAGTCGGTGTGGTGTAGCCGTAGAACTTCGAGCCGCGAGCGACAATTTCCTCGTTGATTCGGACCATGCGCTGTAAGGCGTCCGCTGAGTCTTCGTCCGAGCTTGCCGCCAGCGGGCTGAAGTCCGCCAGCCAGTCGAAACCCCACTCCAGCGGCC